>CAILKX010000123.1 GCA_903834975.1 uncultured Curvibacter sp. | reverse complement strand
TCACGGGCAATTTGAATGGGTTTGAATCGCACCTTGTGGTCGGCTTGTAATAAGGCCACCTGTAGCCCGGTTTGTTGATCCTGGAGCCGCAAGACCAAGGCGCTGGCAGGGATGAGGACGGTGTTGTGCAGTGCAGGGAGTTGGAAAACGACCTCGGCATAATCACCTGGCGATAAACGTTGTTGAGGGTTGTCTACCGCCAACTCCACTAAGACCGTGCCTGAAGATTCTGTGGTGGCACGGGCGTTGTTGACCAGTTTGGCGCTGAAGTGCTGGCCTGGAAATTGGGGCACGCTGAGCTGCGCAATCATCCCCAGCGTCAATTGATTGGCCAAGGCCTGGGGCACGCTGACGTATAGACGCAAACGGCGGGTGTCGGCCACGGTGAACATTTCTTTACCCGCCGCCCCCGCATTGACCAAGGCCCCAATGTCGGTGTTGCGGGTGGTGACAACCCCTTCAAAAGGCGCGGTTATGCGGCGAAAAGCCTGCAAAGAGCGCAGTCGGTCAACATTGGCTTGGGCCTCGGCGACCATGGCTTGCTTGGCGCTGAAGTCGCCAGCTTTTTCATCGGCCTCCTGACGCGACACCGCATCCTCCAGCAGTTGAGACTGCCAGCGGTTCGCCGTGATTTCAGCCAAGTTGGCATGGGCTTTGGCAGTCTCCAACGCAGCCAGGGCTTGGCGCAATTGGTCATTCAGCTCGGGGGTGTCAATCTCGGCCAGAAGCGTGCTGGCTTTGACACTCTGGCCAATATCCACAAACCATTGCTTAACATAGCCACTGACACGGGGGTAAATCAAAGCACTGTTGAAGGCCTCGAGGGTGCCTGGCAAGACCAGGCGACTGGCTTGGCTGTCGGCCTTGGGGTGCAAGGTGTTGACCGTCGTGATGTTGTTTTTCTCACTGGCTTGACTCAGGCTTTTAAGCTCAGTGACGCGGCCATGGATTCCGCCCACGGCCACGCCGAAAGCGGCGGCTAGGATCATGCCACCTATCAAGACAACACGCGAACTCAAGCGCTTAGGCTCAGGGGTTTTGAGTTCATGGGAAGAGGACACGATTTGACTCACAGGGTTTCCTTCGATTGATTCTGGCTTTGGTGGACCCAGCTGAACAGCACCGGCACCAGCAACAGGGCGGCAACGGTGGCGAACAACAAGCCACCAATCACCGCACGGCCCAAGGGGGCATTTTGTTCACCGCCTTCGCCCCATCCCAAAGCCATGGGAGCCATGCCAATGATCATGGCCAGCGCAGTCATCAGCACCGGGCGAAAACGGGTAAAGCCAGCCTCAAGGGCCGCTCTGACCGGGTCATGGTTGAGACTCAGACGCTCCCGCGCAAAACTCACCACCAAAATGCTGTTGGCGGTGGCCACACCCATGCACAAAATGGCGCCCGTCAAGGCAGGGACAGACATCGAGGTTTGGGTGGCAAACAGCATCCAGACAATGCCTGCCAAAGCTGCGGGCAGGGCCAGGACAATGACAAACGGGTCGCTCCAAGACTGAAAATTCACCACGATCAGCAGGTAGATCAGCACCACTGCTGCCAGCAAGCCCAGCAAAAGGCCGGTGAACGCATTGTTCATGGTCTGCACCTGCCCGCGCAGGCTGATGGTGGCCCCTTTGGGTCGTTCGGAGGCATGGGCTTTGAGAACAGTTTCCAGGCGATTGGCCACGGCCCCCAGGTCGGCTCGGTCGGGCGTGGCATACAGGTCGATCACAGGTTGCACGGCGTAATGCGAAACAACGGCGGGCACGTTTGTTCGCTGTATATTGGCTACGCTGCTGAGAATTTGCGGCGCACGCCCATCACCACCAGATAAGGGTATGCCAGACAAATCATTCAAAGACTGGATACGGTATTCCGGTGTTTGCGCCACTATGGGATAGGACACGCCATTCTTTTTGTTCAGCCAGAATGAAGGCGCAACCTGACCGCTACCCGCCATGGACACCACCAGGCTGTTGGTCACATCGCGCTCCGACAAACCCAAACGGGCGGCTTGCGTGCGGTCCACATCAACGCGCAGTGCGGGGTAGTTATTCGCTTGCTGAATTCGGGCGTCGGCAATGCCGGGCAAGCCTTTTATTTCACGCAAGAGCATCTGGGCATAAGCCATATCGGCTTGGCCATCAGGTCCCATGACTTGTATGTCAATCGGTGCCGGGGCACCAAAGTTCAAAATCTGACTGACCATATCGGCAGGCAAAAAAGCGAAAGTGACGCTAGGGTAATGGGTGTTCAAATAAGAGCGCAGGCGCTGCACATGGTGTTCGGTGGGGGCATGGTTTTCATTCAAAGAAATCAACATGTCGCCGTCTTGGGGGCCAATCGTGCCGGTGTTGCTGTAAACCATGTTGATGCCACTGACCGTTAAGCCCAGGTTTGTCACTACGCTACCCAATTCCTCGGGTGGAATCAGATGGCGGATGTCGGTTTCGATCATTTGGGCCAACTGGGTGGTGGCTTCCAGTCGGGTGCCCACTTTGGCACGAAGATGGATTTTAATTTGTCCGGCATCCACTGCGGGAAAGAAATCACGCCCCAGCCAGGGAACCAACACAAAAGACAAGGCCACACAAGTAAAGAAGCCAATCACAAAACGACGTCGATGGTTCATGGCCGCGTTGAGTACATGGAAATAAGCGGCCCGAAAAACATCAAAGCCTTGTTCAAACCTGCGTTGTAGTCGGACTAGGGGATTGTGGTTTTTAGGGGTCTGGTGGTGGGTGGTTGCCAACAACTCATCCAAGTGTGTTGAATCATGCGCATGCAACAAATAGGCGGCCATGGTGGGCACAAGGGTGCGCGATAAAAAGAAGGACGAAACCATGGCAAACATCACGGCCTCAGCCATCGGTACGAATAAAAAGCGTGCCACACCGTTCAGGAAAAACATTGGCACAAACACAATGCATATGCACAGCAGGGACACAAATGCAGGCGTCACGATTTGCTCACCGCCATCCAAAATGGCCTGCCGGACTGTTTTACCCTGTTCCAAGTGCCAATTGATATTTTCAATGGTCACGGTGGCATCGTCCACCAAAATTCCGACCGCCAGCGCCAGTCCCCCCAGGGTCATGATGTTCAGGGTTTCACCCAGGGCACTCAGGGCCGTGATGGACGCCAGAATTGCTAGAGGGATGGAGGTCGCAATGATCAGGGTCGAGCGCCAGCTGCCCAAAAATAGCAAAATCATCAAACTCGTCAGCGCCGCCGACAGCACGGCCTCGCGTGCCACGCCCGTCACGGCGGCCTTTACGAAAACCGACTGGTCGCCCAGGGTGTCGAGCCTAACCGAGGCGGGCAAGGTCTCTTTGAGTTTGGGCAAGAGCTGGCGGGTTTCGCGGACGATGTCAAGCGTTGAAGCCGCGCCGTTTTTGAGCACCGTCATCAGCACGGCAGGCCCGCCATTGACGCTCACCCGGTTGACCTGAGGGGGGCTGCCATCGCGGACGCTGGCCACATCGCGCAAGTAAATCACCTGGTTGCCGTTGCCATTGCTGCTGGCGGCAGCGATGGTTTTGATGGGCAGGTTTTCCAGCTCCTGAAAAGCATCAGGGCTGTTGTTCAATTTCACACTGTATTCAAAAGCCCCGATTTTTTGAGTGCCCACAGGCGTGATTTGGGTTTGGGAAGCCAGCGCGTTTTGCACATCTTGGGGAGAAAGATGCTTGGACTGCAGCGCCTGAGGATTCAAGTCAATTTGAATTTGCCGCACCTTGCCACCGTAAGGAGAGGGAATGGTTGAGCCTGCCACTGAGGCCAACTGGGGGCGTAAAAAATTCTGCCCCAAATCAAACAAACGTTGTTCCGCTAGGCTTGGGCTGGACAAGGCCAATTGCAAAATTGGCACAGTCGAGGCGTTGTAATTCAAAATCAGCGGAGGCGTTATGCCAGCGGGCATTTGCTTCAACACGGTTTGCGAGATCGATGTCACCTGGGCGGTGGCGGTTCGGATGTCCACATTGGGCTGAAAAAAAATCTTGACAATGCCCACCCCCGGTAAGGACGTCGATTCGATATGGTCAATGTCATTGACGGTCGAACTTAAGGCGCGTTCATGGGCGTAAATGACACGTCCGGCCATTTCATCGGGTGGCAATCCGGTATAGGTCCAAACCGCACTGATGACGGGAATTTTGATGTCGGGAAAGATGTCGGTTGGCGTGCGCAAGGCAGCCATAGGACCGAATATCAAAATTAACAGGGCTAGCACCACAAAGGTGTAGGGTTTTTGTAAAGCAATACGAACCAACCAAAGCATGGAGACTTTCTTAGAACAAGTGCTGATGATAAAGATGCTTTTAATCTCAATTAGCACATAAAAAATGAAATTTTTGTCAGCTGTTAAACGCCATATTTATCTGTCAATGTCCATGAAAAAAGCCGCTGTGTTGCCACAGCGGCTTTGGGGGGCTAAACCTCAAGCTGACTTAAGTCAGCGTTAGGTTTAGAAGCGAACACGCAAACCGGTACCAACAATGTTGTTACTGGTGTAAACGCCAGTTGCGTAAGCAGCGCCTTTGTATTGTGAGTAAGCGTAGCCGACATATACGTCTGTCATTTTGCTGAACTTGTACGAAGCTAACAAAGAAGCTGTGTAAATGTCACCAGCCAATTGGCCATTGTCAGACGAGGCTTTTTGTTTTTGGTCGTAATAGCCAGCTGCCACGTTGAACATAGGTGTCACGTTGTAATCGCCACCGATCCACAACACATCGGTTGTACGCTTAGCTTGAGTGGCACTCAGGCCAGCGGCAGAAGATTGAACACTGATGCCATAGTAGTTGGTGATGCTGGCAGCGTAGGCCAAGTCAGAGGGAGTCGAAAGAGTGTACTCTTCGTAGCCGACCTTGATTTTAGCTTGTTCTAAGGCGTAAGTAGCACCCACCATAGTTGCTTTGGTGTTGTATACGGACAGCTTAACTTGGTTAGCAACAGAGCCAGAACCACCCTTAACAGCATCACGGAACTCTTGGTATGCAGCTTGAACGCTCACAGGGCCATAAGTGTAGCCAGCATTGACAGCCGAACCAGAGGCGATGGAGCCGCTACCAGCAACACCACCCAATTTGTACATACCACCGTAGTTGAAATCGCCGGTTTTATTGGTGTACTTGATGCTGTTGTCGACGCGTGTGTCTTCTGAGACACCACCACCACCACCAATGGTACCGGAGAAGCCCAAGGGTGAGAATAATTGCGAACCATTCAAGGGATCGTTGGCAACGGTCACATCAAAAATGGGAGCGTAGTTGCGACCGAAAGCGATTTGGCCGAGCTTACTGTCAGACAACCCAACCCATGCTTGGCGGTTAAACAATTGACCGTCGATGGAGCTATTGGCTGCGACTGTAGTCGCTGTTGGTGCGTTGGATGCAAGTGCTGCACCTGCGTTGGAGATTTGACCTGTGGGCAAATTGAACCCAGATTCCAAATTGAACACGGCCTTCATGCCTGACCCCAAATCTTCAGACCCGCGAATACCCCAACGGGAAGGCGATTCACCACCGTTAAACATGCCAGTAACGCTTGAAGGTACTGAAGTCTTCACGCTACTGAAAGGGTTCACTGAGCCAGGGAACTGGGGGTCAACACTCAAAGAGTGTTGAACAGTGCCAACAGTGGCATCAACAACACCGTAAAACTGAACGCTGGATTGAGCGTGGGCTGCAACAGCGGCCAGAGCGGCCAAAGCAACGAGGGACTTTTTCATTTATTAACTCCAATGGATTAAATGGATGAACCAGGATAGGTTCGCGCGGTAACAAGGGATTACCCTTAATCACTCGACAGGATGGACTTTAGTGACGAAATATGACAGTTCTGTCATTTTTGGGCTTTTCCCCGTGGTTTTAGCGATTTTCTTGATTGGCTGTTGTTTTCTTACAACTATTTAGTTGTTTTTATGCAACAAATTTCAAGCGTACCGCTTGCTGCGCAGGTTCTTCTTCATCTCTTTGAGGCCACCTTGCAGGGTGGGGCCAATGCGCAAAGCCACCCCCGTTGCCAAAATGTCGATGATCAACAAGTGCAGCAAACGCGAAACCATGGGGCTGTAGCGGTCGTAGCCTTCGGGGTGGTCGGCGGCCAAGTGCAGGCTACCGGCTTGGGCCAAAGGCGAACCGCTGGCGGTAATGACCAAGGTGGTGGCGCCATTGATCCGGGCAATGTCGGCGGCGTCCATCAAGTCGCGGGTCCGGCCCGAGTTCGAAATGATGACAGCGCAATCGCCCGGCTTGAGCATCGAGGCGCTCATCACCTGCATGTGGCCGTCGCTGTAGGCAATGGTGCTCATGCCCAATCGAAAAAACTTGTGTTGAGCGTCTTGCGCCACGATACCGGAGTTGCCGACGCCATAAAACTCGATGCGGCGCCCCAAGGTGTGGGTGCTGGCCAAAATTTCGATGGCGCGGTCCAGGGCGCTGGCACTCGCCTCGTTGCGGTATTTCAAAAAAGCAGCGACCGTGTTGTCGATCACCTTGACCATGATGTCGCCGGTTTTGTCGTCGGCGTCCACGCTTCGGTGCACAAAAGGAACGCCTTCGCTGACATTGCCGGCCAGTTTGAGCTTGAAGTCGGACAAACCGTCGTAGCCGACGCTGCGACAAAAACGAACCACGGTGGGCTTGCTGACGTGGGCTCGCTCGGCCAGTTCAGTCACGGGCAGATTGGCAAAACTGCGCGGGTCGTTCAAGACCAATTGCGCCACCCGCTGTTCGGCGGGGGCCAAGGAGGGCAAAGAGGCTTTGATTCGATCGAGCATGAGGGCAATATTACCGCTCTTCGTTCCAGCAGTTACCGTCGCGGGCGATCATGGCGCTGGCAGCAGGCGGCCCCCAAGTGCCGGCGGCATAGGAGCGGATGGGGTTGCTGTCGGTTTGCCAATTTTCCAAAATCGGCTGCACCCAACGCCAAGCGGCTTCTTGCTCATCGCTGCGAACAAACAAATTCAAGCGGCCGTCAATCACATCCAAGAGCAAGCGCTCGTAGGCGCCGACGCGACCCGAACCAAAGCGGGTGTCAAAGTCGAGATCGAGTTGCACCGGGGCCAAGGTCTGGCTGCTGCCGGGGGTGCGGGTTTGCCGTTGCGCTTGGCCTTCGGCCAACAGATGCATTTCCAAACCGTCGTTCGGCTGCAGGTTGATGACCAGTTGGTTGTTGGCGCGTTGCGGGGCTTTGAAAATGGCGTGGGGCGTGGGCCTGAAATTCACCACAATGCGGGCCTCGCGTCCAGCCAAGCGTTTGCCCGTGCGGATGTAGAAAGGCACGCCAGCCCAGCGCCAGTTGTCGATTTCGGTGCGCAAGGCCACATAAGTTTCGGTGTGGCTGTGGGGCGGAACACCGGGCTCTTGCAAATAGCCATTAACGGCTTTGCCAAAGCTCATGCCGGCGCTGTATTGGCCGCGCACCACGTGTTGATTCAGGGTTTCAGGCGTCCAACGGCGCAGGGAGCGCAGAACCTTGAGCTTTTCGTCGCGGATCGCGTCGGCATGTGCATTGATGGGCGGCTCCATGGCAATGGCGCACAGCAACTGCAAGGCGTGGTTTTGCACCATGTCACGCAACGCGCCCGTGTTGTCGTAAAACTCGCCGCGCTTTTCCACGCCCAATTCTTCGGCAATGGTAATTTCAACGCTGGCAATGTTTTCGCGGCGCCACAAAGGTTCAAACAAGGCATTACCAAAACGCAGGGCAAACAGGTTTTGCACCGAGGGCTTGCCCAAGTAATGGTCAATGCGAAAAATTTGTGATTCGCTGAAAACTTGCCGCACCGCGCGGTTGATGGCCCGGTTGGACTCGAGGTCGTGGCCCAGCGGTTTTTCGAGAACTACCCGAGTTTTGGGGGTGTTCAAGCCAGCGGCGGCCAACTGTTCCACCACCACGGTGAATAAGCTGGGGGCGGTGGCCACATACATGACCACGGTTTCTGTGTTGCGCTCGGCCAAGGTGCTGGCCAAGGCTTGGTAATCATCTGGCTTGCTCAGGTCCATGCGCAAATAGAACAACTGCTGAGCAAACGCGGCGAACTCGTCGTCTCGGGGTTGTTTCGCGTTGTCGACTTCGCGGAAGCGGGCTGAAATGCGCTCGCGGTATTGCTCATGGGTCAGGTCTTCACGCCCCACGCCCAAGATGCGGCCGCCGGCAGGCAAGGTGCCATGTCGGAAAGCTTGAAACAAGGCGGGGATGAGCTTGCGCCAGGTCAAGTCGCCGGTGCCGCCAAACAGAATCAAATCAAAGCCTTCGGGCTTCAATGGCTTCACAATAGAGGGGTTTTGCTGAGGGGTGGTTTGCTCAGAGGTCATTGGGGTTGTCTTTGTTTATAAGTATGTAACTTGGTTTCTAAAATTTTTGTTGCTGCCCATGATTTCATTGCAATTTTCTCATGTAAAACCAAGAAAACACAAGAAATTTTCACAAAATTTATGTAATCTAATTACAATTCACCGGTAGCCTGTCTGCCAGAAAGACATCCCCGCATGACTTCCGTCTCACCCAACACTGTGTCAAACACTTCGCCCCTCGCTCTGCAACAACTCGCCGCCCTCAAGCAGTTCACCACCGTCGTGGCGGATACAGGCGACTTCAAGCAACTGAGCGCCTTTCAACCACAAGACGCGACCACCAATCCATCGTTGATCTTAAAGGCGGTGCAAAAGCCCGATTACCTGCCCCTGCTCGAGCAAACCGTGAGCGAGTCGAAGGGCCAGCCCATGGACATCATCGTCGACCGGCTCTTGGTCCGTTTTGGCCGTGAAATTTTGTCGCTGATCCCCGGCCGCGTCTCCACCGAAGTCGATGCCCGCTTGAGCTTTGATACCGCAGCCACGGTGGCGCGGGCGCGTTACATCATGGGCTTGTATGAAGCCGCCGGTGTGCCCCGAGAGCGCGTGCTGATCAAGATCGCCGCCACCTGGGAGGGCATTCAAGCCGCCGCCGAACTGGAGCGCAGCGGCATTCGCACCAACTTGACCTTGCTGTTTTCTTTTGCACAAGCGGTGGCATGTGGCGAGGCCAAAGTGCAATTAATTTCTCCGTTTGTCGGTCGTATTTACGACTGGTACAAAAAGACCGCGGGCGCGGCTTGGGTTGAAGCGGATCAATCGGGTGCCAATGACCCCGGCGTGAGGTCGGTGACCCAGATCTACAACTACTACAAGCACTTTGACATTGCCACCGAAGTCATGGGCGCGAGCTTTCGCAATGTGGGACAAATTTTGGCTTTGGCAGGCTGCGATTTGTTGACCATTTCGCCCGATCTGTTGGCCCAATTGGCCGACACGCCGAACCAGCCCGCATTGAAACCCGCCTTGACCCTCGCTGCTGCCAAGGCCGGTGCTTTTGAGCGCCTTCATCTAAATGAGGCGGCTTTTCGCTTCGCCTTGAACGAAGACGCCATGGCCACGGAAAAGCTGGCTGAAGGCATTCGCGCGTTTGCGGCCGACGCCATCAAGTTAGAAAAATTGATTTTGGACGCCCAAAAGAAATAAACCCCATTTCAATCAAAGCCCGATAAATCAAATCCATTCAACAAGCCGCTCAATCAGGAGACCTTTCCCGTGACTGCCCCCGAAGCCCCCTCGCTGGCCACCCCCCACAACGCCTCTATCGGCTCCTATAGTCGCGGCCCCCGTGCGGATGAAACCCCCGCGTGGCAAGCTTTGCAAGCCCATTTTGAGCAAAGTGGGCCAGGTTTTGATTTGCGTGAAGCCTTTGCCGTCCCTGAGCAAGGGCAACAACGTTTTGGGCAGTTCAGCCAGCAAGCACCGCATCTTTTTGCGGATCTGTCTAAGAATTTATTGGATTCAAAAACCGAGTCGTTGTTGTTCGATTTGGCGCGGCAAACGGGTGTGGAGCAGCATCGTCAGGCGATGTTTGCTGGCGAAAAAGTCAATCCGACCGAACAACGTCAAGTCATGCACTTTTTGCTGCGCAACCCCGAACAAGGCGGCTTTGAAGGCGCGGCATTGAGCGAAGGCCAGCAAGAGGTTCAAACCACACTCAAAGCCATGTTGGCTTATGCAGAAAGCGTGCGGGCTGACAACTCGTTGACTGACATCGTCAACATCGGCATTGGTGGCTCTGACCTGGGCCCGCAAATGGCGGTGTTGGCGCTGCAAGCGCAGGCCATGCCCGGCAAACGCTTCCATTTTGTCGCGAACATCGATGGCGACGAATTGGGGGCGGTTTTGGCCCAAGTCAAGCCCCAAAACACCTTGTTTTTAATCGCCTCCAAAACCTTCACCACCCGCGAAACCATGACCAACGCGAATACCGCCAAGGCTTGGTTTTTGCGCGAAGGGGCGGCCCAAGGTTTGGGTGAGGCCGACATTGCCCGCCACTTTGCCGCCTTGACCACGAATGTCCCCGCGGCCAAGGTGTTTGGCATCCGCACTTGTTTTGGTTTCAAAGACTGGGTGGGGGGGCGCTATTCCATGTGGTCGGCGATTGGCCTGCCGATTGCGATCGCCATTGGCGCCCAAGGCTTTCAAGAACTCTTGGCCGGTGCCCACGCCATGGACCTGCACTTTGCCACGGCACCTTTGCAACAAAATTTACCCGTTCGTTTGGCTTTGCTTGACATTTGGTACCGCAATTTCCATGGCTTCTCCAGCCGAAATGTGGCCCCTTACCAACATGCTTTGAACCGTTTGCCGGCTTATCTGCAGCAATTGGAAATGGAAAGCAACGGCAAGCGGGTCGACACCCAAGGACGCCCTTTGCCTTTTTCCACCTCACCGGTGGTGTGGGGTGAGCCGGGTACCAATGGGCAGCATGCGTTCTTTCAGATGTTGCACCAAGGCACCGATGTGATTCCGGTGGAGTTCATTGCCGTCAAACAACCCGCCTATGACTTACCTGGCCACCACGCTCAACTGACCGCAAATGCCCTGGCTCAAGCCCAGGCATTGATGGTGGGCAAGAGCGATGCCGGGGGGCACCGCCATTTCACGGGCAACCGACCCAGCACGTTTTTGATGCTCGAAAAACTCGACCCTGCGAGCTTGGGCGCTTTGATTGCGCTCTATGAGCACCGCGTTTTTGTGTCGGGCAGCATTTGGGGCCTGAACTCTTTTGACCAATGGGGTGTTGAATTGGGTAAGGTCTTGGCGCAAGACATTGAGCCGCGCTTGGCCTCGGGCGATGCGGCCGGTTTGGACGCTTCAACAGCGGGTTTGTTGGCGCTTTTTAGGGCTTAATATGGGGCTTCAATTAAGGAAGCCCATCACCATGCCCATGACGGATTTGAAACCCAAAAGCGCCCTTGGTGGCGCCGTGCTGCCGCGGTTGGCGCTGGCTTCACTGCTTTTGGTTATGGGCATCCCTTGCCACGCAGAGTGGGTGAAGGTG
>CAILKX010000122.1 GCA_903834975.1 uncultured Curvibacter sp. | reverse complement strand
TAAAAACTGTATACAATTTTTTCCAAATGATTTTACTTTTGGGGTTCCAATGGGATTGAGCACTCATGTTTTAGACACCATGCATGGCACCCCAGCCGCTGGCATGTGGGTTTCGTTGCTCACCACCGAGCAAGACGCCGCGACGCTGGTGAAGCGTTTCCAGTTGAACGTCGACGGCCGCTCAGAGGCACCGCTTTACGACAATGCCAGCCTCCGAGTCGGGACTTATCGCTTGGTTTTTGAAGTCGCCGATTATTTTGAAAAGCAGGGCGTCGACTTGCCACAGCCCCCTTTTTTGAATCGTGTCAGCCTGGACTTTGGCGTCGCCCATGCCGACCAGCATTACCACGTGCCCTTGTTGGTCAGCCCCTGGAGTTACTCCACCTACCGGGGCTCTTGAACCCGCTTCCTCGAACTTGGCTCGATTCTTGAATGCATAACTTTGCACCGCAGGGTGACATGAATTTGGAGTAAGTGGTGGAGAGTTACTTTCTCGATTGGGGCAATTTGCTTTTGCGGTGGGTCCATGTGATCACGGCGATTGCCTGGGTGGGGTCGTCCTTTTATTTTGTGTTTTTGGACAGCAGCCTGACCCCACCGCAAGACCCTGAACTCAAAAAACAAGGGGTCAGTGGCGAGTTGTGGGCCGTGCATGGCGGGGGCTTTTATCACCCGGTCAAGTTCGCGGTCCGCCCCCCCGAATTGCCCCAACACCTGCATTGGTTTTTTTGGGAAAGCTACAGCACCTGGCTCAGTGGTTTTGCCCTGTTCACCCTGACCTACCTTTGGCAAGCGGGCACTTATTTGGTCGACAAGTCCTTGGTCAACTGGCCGCCTGCACAGGCGGTGGTGGTGGCCTTGGGCTTTTTGGTGGTGTTTTGGTTGTTGTACGACACGGTCTGCCGCGTCTTTGGTCAGCGTGAAAAGGGTGACGCCATCGTCGGCGCTTTGGTGTTGGGTTTGGTCTGCGTGGCGTCTTATTGGGCCTGCCACTGGTTTGCCGGACGTGCCGCCTTTTTGTTGGTCGGCGCCATGATTGCCACCAGCATGAGCGCCAACGTGTTCTTCTGGATCATTCCAGGGCAAAAAACCGTGGTGAAATCGATTAGGGAAGGTCAACCCGTCGACCCGATTCACGGCATTCGTGGCAAACAGCGCAGCGTCCACAACACCTACTTCACGCTGCCGGTCCTTTTTGCCATGCTGTCCAACCACTACAGCTTCACTTATAACCAGCCGCACAACTGGCTCGTGTTGATCGGCATGATGTTCGCAGGCGCGGCCATTCGCCAGTTCTTTGTCATGCGACACGGTTATTTGCTGGGCAAACATCGCCACCCCTGGCCCTACGCCGCCGTTGGCGTGGCGGTGATTTTGGCGATGATCTGGGCCTTGCGGCCTGCTCCCACTGCGGTCAATGTATCGGAAGCGACCCCGGTCACCTTGGACCAAGTTCGCCCCGTCATTCAATCGCGTTGCCTCAGCTGCCATGGCCCGGTTGTGCAAATGAAAAACCTGCGCTTTGATTCGGATGAGGCGATTGAGAGTAACGCCGCCAATATCTACCAACAGGTGGTGGTGAGCCAGGCCATGCCCATGAACAATGCAACGGGCATCACGCCGCCAGAGCGCGCCCTGTTGGGGGCTTGGTTCAAGAGCCGCCAAGTCGTCCCTGACGCCCCTAACGCCCCTAACACCACTAATGCCACTAATGCCCCTAGCACTACTAACACCCCACTCAAACAGTCTCCTCATCAAACGCCGAACTCCGACGTTGGCGGACCCCAGTGACCCCAGTGACCCCCTCTCACCCACGTCCCGCTCGCCTGGAACTCAAGGGCATCACCAAACGCTACCCGGCGGTGGTGGCGAACAACCAAGTGTCGCTGAAGGTCATGCCGGGTGAAATTCACGCCATCTTGGGCGAGAACGGCGCTGGCAAATCCACCTTGATGAAAATCATCTACGGCGCGGTCAAGCCCGATGCGGGTGAAATTTGGGTGGATGGGGAGCCCTTGCCGGTTCGAAATCCCCAAGAGGCGCGGGCTGCTGGCATCAGCATGGTGTTTCAACACTTCAGCCTCTTCAACACCCTGAACGTGGCTGAAAATGTATGGCTCGGCTTAAGCCGGCAATTGAGCTTGGCTGAAGTCACGGCGCGCATCACGCAAAAGGCCGCCGATTACGGCTTGGACATCGACCCTTTGCGGCCGGTGCACAGCCTCAGCGTGGGCGAGATGCAGCGGGTTGAAATCATCCGCGCCTTGTTGAGTGAACCCAAAATTTTGATTCTTGACGAGCCCACCTCGGTCCTGACACCGCAGGCTGTCGAAAAGTTGTTTACGGTGCTGCGTCGCTTGGCCGCTGAGGGCTGCAGCATTTTGTACATCAGCCACAAGCTGCACGAAATCCGCGCCTTGTGCACCGCCTGCACCGTGCTGCGGGCCGGCGAGGTGACGGGCCAAATTGACCCCAGCAGCGCGAGCAATGCCGCCTTGTCCCAGTTGATGATTGGCGCTGAACCCCCCGCCTTACCCCCACGCCAAGGTCAGGCGGGTGAGCCGGTTTTGAGCATCAATGGCTTGAGCCTGAAATCAGAGCAGGCTTTTGGCACCGATCTGCAGGCCATTTCTTTCACGGTGCGTGCTGGCGAGGTGTTGGGCATTGCGGGCGTATCGGGCAATGGCCAACAAGAGCTGATGTTCGCCTTGTCTGGTGAAGACCCGCGTGCAACAACGGGCATGGTGGTGCTGAGCGGCCAAGACTTGTCGGGCTTGGGCCCGGTCGAGCGCAGGCGCTTGGGACTGCACTTTGTGCCCGAAGAGCGCTTGGGTCGCGGCGCGGTGCCCAACGAATCGTTGGCCAACAACCTGCTCTTGACGCGCCAAGAAGCCGTTCAGACCTTGCCTTGGGTGGGTGGCTGGATTCGGGTTCCCTCTTTGCGGCAACAGGCCGCTGACATCATTCAGCGGTTCAAGGTCAAAGCGGGCGGCCCGAGCGCGCTGGCGCGCTCTTTGTCGGGGGGAAATTTGCAAAAATTTCTGGTCGGTCGTGAGATCTCGGCCCGCCCCAAACTCTTGATCATTTCCCAGCCGACCTGGGGCGTCGACGTGGGCGCTGCGGCCCTCATTCGATCAGAAATCTTGGCCCTTCGCGATGCGGGCTGTGCCGTCTTGGTGGTCAGCGAAGAATTGGACGAGTTGTTTGAAATCAGCGATCAAATGCACGTCATCGCGCAAGGTCGTTTGTCGCCTGCCCGGGTGACCTCGGAGGCGTCTGTCGCTCAAATTGGCGAATGGATGAGCGGCCTTTGGCACGCCGCGGGTCCAGCGAAGGAGCCCCATGTTCAAGCTTGAAGTGCGAGCCCAGCCCAGTGCTTTTTGGCGCTATGCCTCGCCGATTTTGGCGCTGCTGGTGACGGTGCTGATCGGCATTGTTTTGTTTTTGAGTTTGGGCAAGGACCCCGTTCGCGGCTTGCAAATGTTTTTTTGGCTGCCGATGCAAAACGCCTACGCCTGGGGCGAGTTGTTGGTGAAAGCCACGCCCCTGCTCATCATGGCCTTGGGGCTGGCGGTTTGTTTTCGCGCCAATGTGTGGAACATCGGGGCCGAAGGCCAATACATTTTGGGCGCCATTTTTGCCAGCGCCGTGGCCCTTCAGGCCGACAAAACCAGTTCGCCTTGGATCGTGGTTGGGGTGCTCTTGGCAGGCATTGCCGGCGGATTGGTTTGGGCCAGCATCACGGCTTTTTTGCGCGACCGCTTCAACGCCAGCGAAATTTTGGTCAGTTTGATGCTCGTTTATGTGGCTGTGCAATTGCTGCTTTATTTGGTCAATGGACCTTGGAAAGACCCGCATGGCTACAACTTTCCGCAAACCGCCCCATTTGAAGCCGTGACGCGAATCCCCCGTTTGTTCAGCGGCTCGCGCGTCAATGCGGGGGTTTTGCTGGCGGTCTTGGAGGCGGTCCTGGTCTGGTTCTTTTTGTTCAGAACCCAACTTGGTTTTGCACATGCGGTGAGCGGGGCGGCCCCCGCCGCTGCACGCTATGCTGGGTTTTCTGCCCGTGGCGCGGTTTGGGGGGCGCTGCTCATTTCGGGGGGCTTGGCTGGTTTGGCCGGGGCCTTGGAGGTGGCGGGCCCGATCGGTCAGCTGACCCCCTATGTGCCGGCGGGTTATGGTTTCGCCGCGATCATCGTGGCCTACGTGGGACGCTTGCATCCGGTGGGCATGGTGTTTTCTTCGGTGCTGATGAGCCTGTTCTACATCGGCGGTGAAATGGCGCAATCGCGCATGGGCTTGACCAAGTCCTTGACGGGTGTTTTTCAAGGTCTGCTGTTGTTCAGCTTATTGGCTTGCGACACCTTGCTTTATTACCGGTTGTCATGGGTGCGCCCCCCCTCAACCAACGCCGTCAACCCGGGACCAGGAGCCTGAACGCCATGGACACCTATGCATTGCTGTTGGCCGCTTCGCTGAACGCGGGCACGGTCTTGGCCTTGGCTTCGCTCGGTTTGTTGGTGAATGAAAAAGTGGGCATTGTGAATTTGGGCGCCGAGGGCATGATGCTGTGCGCCGCCATCGCTGGTTTTGCTTGTGTGGTGCACACCGGCAACGAAGGATTGGGCTTTCTGGCCGGTGCCTTGGCCGGCGCTTTGCTCGCGGCTGTCTTTGGTGTTTTGGTGATTTGGTTGAACACCAATCCTTACGCGACGGGCTTGGCGTTGACCCTTTTTGGCACGGGCTTTTCCGCTTTTATGGGCACCTCGTATGTGCAGGCCTCCTTGCCTGTTCGCTCACAAGCCGACGCTTGGGCCTTGCCTTATTTGTCTGACCTTCCTTGGCTGGGCAACGCCTTGTTCAAGCACCATCCCTTTGTTTATGGCGCGGTGTTGCTGGCGTTGGGCTTGATTTGGTTTTTTAACCGAACCCGCAGTGGTTTGATTTTGAAAAGCATTGGCGAAAGCCCCGAATCGGCGCACGCGCTGGGTTATCCGGTGCGCCGAATTCGTTTTGCGGCTGTCCTTTTTGGGGGCGCCCTGTGTGGTTTGGCTGGCGCGTATTTGTCGATCATTTACACGCCGCTGTGGGTGGAAGGCATGGTGGCTGGTAAAGGCTGGATTGCCTTGGCTTTGACCACCTTTGCCACGTGGCGTCCAGCGCGGGTGCTGCTGGGGGCTTATTTGTTTGGCTTCGTCACCATGCTGCAATTCCATTTGCAAGGTTTGGGCATTGAGGTGCCGGCCGAGTTTTTGTCGATGTTGCCTTATCTGGCCACGATTTTTGTGTTGGTGGTGATTTCGCGCAATGCGCAGTGGATTCGATTGAACATCCCCGCGTCGATGGGCAAACCCTTTACGCCGGGCTCCTAAAATTTTTGTCAGTGCTTGTTTGGGTATTTTGTTAGTTCCACTTTTTAAAAAAGGAAAATGTATGAAAGATGTGCGTAAACGTTCAACTCTGAGCCTCGTGGCCTTGTCCGCGGTGGCGGCAGCCAGCATCGCCCTGGTTGGCTGCGGCAAAAAAGAAGAGGCTGCAGCGCCTGCGGCAGCCCCTGCGACAGCGGCCAAGGCCGAGCCTTTGAAAATCGCCTTCGCCTACATCGGGCCCGTCGGTGATGGCGGCTGGACTTATGCCCACGACAACGGTCGCAAAGCCGTTGAAAAAGAATTTGGCGACAAAGTGGTCACCACCTTTGTGGAAAACGTGCCCGAATCGGCTGACGCCGAACGCGTCCTGCGTGACATGGCCAGCCAAGGCAACAAGCTGATTTTTGGCACGACCTTTGGCTACATGGAACCCATGTTGAAAGTGGCCCCTGACTTCAAGGACGTGAAGTTCGAACACGCCACCGGCTACAAACAAGCCGAAAACATGAACACCTACGACAGCCGCACCTACGAAGGCGCTTACATGGCGGGTGTGATTGCCGGCAAGATGAGCAAGAGCGGCACCTTGGGGGTCGTCGCTTCGGTGCCAATTCCTGAAGTCATTCGCAACATCGACAGCTTCACATTGGGCGCGCAATCCAGCAACCCCAAAATCAAGACCAAAGTGGTTTGGGTCAACGCCTGGTTTGATCCACCAAAAGAAACCGAAGCCGCAACCTCGTTGATCAACGGCGGCGCCGATGTGTTGTTCCAAAACACCGATTCACCGGCTGTTTTGAAAACCGCCGAAAGCAAGGGCAAGCGCGCCTTTGGTTGGGATTCCGACATGACCGCCTACGGCCCCAAAGCCCACTTGGCGTCCAGCGTGATCAACTGGGGTCCTTACTACGTCAAGGCCACCAAAGACGCTTTGGAAGGCAACTGGAAGGGCGGCGCCGCTTCTTGGTGGGGCGTGAAAGAAGGCGCGATTGACATCGTCTCCATCGCGCCCGATGTGCCCGCTGAAACCGTCGCCAAAATCGACGAAATCAAGAAGGGTTTGAAGGACGGCACCTTCGCCATCTGGAAGGGTCCTCTGAAAGACCAAGCAGGCAAAGAAGTCTTGAAAGACGGCGAAACCGCCGACGACAAGTTCTTGAGCGGCATCACCTTCTACGTCAAGGGCGTGGAAGGCAAGGTGCCCGGTGGTAAGTAAATCCAGCCGAATTCATTCCAACGGATTGGCATGAAGGCCTACCGCGCCGATGTGTTGACGTTCCAAGGCCAAGGGGTCGAAGCGTCAGCCCATCTGCAGCGAGATGGTTATCTGGTGGTGGGGCAGAGCAGGGGCTCGCCTCACCCGATTTTTTTAGCGGTCGGAGATGCCGCTGCGGTCAAGCAACAGTTAATCGATGGGCTCGGCCCTGAGGGCGACGTTGATTGGGCGTCCATCCCTTGCGAGCACCTGCCCGGCAAAATCTTGGCGCCGGGATTTGTCGATTTGCATGTGCATTACCCGCAGGTCGATGTGATCGGTTCACCCGCCACGGGCTTGTTGCCCTGGTTGGAAAATTACACCTTTCCACAAGAAATGCGTTTTGCCGACCCCGCCCACTGCGCGGCCGTGGCAGACGTTTTTTTACAAGAATTGATGCGCCACGGCGTGACCACGGCGCTGGCTTTTGCCACCTCGCATCCCGCTTCCGTGAACGCCTTGTTTGAGCGGGCACAACAAGCACACATGCGCCTCATCACCGGCAAGTGTTTGATGGACCAACACGCCCCCGAGGGCCTGCGCGACACCACCGAGCAAAGCCTGCTGGACAGTGAAACCTTGATTCAACGCTGGCACGGCGTTGACCGATTGGGCTACGCCCTGACCCCCCGATTTGTCCCGACTTGCAGTGAAGCGCAATTGCAAGGCGCGGGCGAGTTGGCCGCTCGTTACCCCAGCACTTGGATTCAATCGCATGTCGCCGAAAACCGCGACGAGGTGGCTTGGGTGGCTCAACTTTTTCCGAAGGCGCGCAGCTACTTGAGTGTCTACGAGCAGTTTGGTTTGCTGCGCGAGCGAGCGCTTTATGCGCATGGTATTTATTTGGACGATGCAGACCGACAGTTGTTGGCGCAGACACAAGCGGCGGTGGCGGTCAGCCCCACCAGCAATTTGTTTTTAGGCAGTGGTTTTTTTGACCACGCGGCGGCTGAGCGAATCCCCTTTCACTACGGATTGGCCAGTGATGTGGGGGGAGGGACCTCGTTCAGTCCGTTTCAAACCATGTTGGCCAATTTCTATGCGGGCCAAGCGAGTGCTTTGACCACGGGCCAACGGGCCAAAAGTGCCTTGACGCCCCAACACCTGTGGTGGCGTCACACCGCGGGTGCGGCTGAAGCGCTGGGCTTGGGCGGCGTGGTCGGCAATTTGGCCCCCGGCCATGAGGCCGATTTTTTGGTGCTGAACCCACAAGCCACGCCCTTGTTGGCGCGACGTGTATCGCAAGCACAAACCTTGGACGAGCTTCTTTTTGCCATGATCGTTTTGGGCGACGATCGGCTGATCGAACGCACGGTGATGGCTGGTGAAACAAGAGGATTGATATGAAAAAACGGGGGCCCGTTCTGGATCCAAGGTCCAGCCAAAGTGAAGCGCCGGTTGGCCGCGGCTTGAAGCCGATACGGTTTGTGCGTCGGGGTGAAATCGTCACCCTCCACGATGTGCCGCCGACCCGCACCTTGTTGCAAGTGCTTCGTGAAGACTTGGGTTTGACCGGCACCAAAGAAGGCTGCGGCGAAGGGGACTGCGGCGCTTGCACTGTGGTGGTGGCCGAATTGAATCCAGACGCCCCAACACCCTCTGGCCCTTTGCAATTCAAGACCATCAACAGCTGCATTCGCTTTGCCCACGCCGTCGACGGCATGGCCTTGTGGACCGTTCAAGACTTGGCGACCCAAGCGGGAGGCGTTGAGCGCCAACACCCCGTGCAAGAAGCGATGGTGGAGCACCATGGATCGCAATGCGGTTTTTGCACGCCCGGTTTTGTCATGGGTTTATTTGGGCTCTATGAAAACACGGTCTGCGCCGGCCAACCCGTGAGCCGAGGTTTGGCGCAGCGGCAACTCTCAGGCAACCTCTGCCGTTGCACCGGGTACCGACCCATCTTGGACGCGGCACAAAGCTTGCCAAAACGGCATCGGGCCCGGCCTTGTGCGGTCGATCAAGCGCCCCTCATCGAAAAACTCCATGCGATCCAATCGATTCAAAAAAGCCCTGTCGTTCACCCGTCAGCAGAGCGCTACGATTTGCCAACCACCTTGGCCGAATTGCTCGCCTTGCGTGCCGACTTTCCGAAGGCCCAACTGGTCGCGGGGGGCACCGATGTGGGGTTGTGGGTCACCAAGCAACACCGCCATTGGCCGCATGTGATTGACCTGACGCAGGTCACGGCGTTGCGGCGCATCGAGGCTTACCCACACCACTTGGCGATTGGCGCTGGCGTGAGTTTGGAGTCGGCCTTCCAAGCCTTGTGCGAAACCCGTCCTAAGTTGGACAACTTTGCCAGCCGCTTTGCAGGTTTGCCGGTACGCAACTCGGGTACCTTGGGCGGCAACATCGCGAACGGCTCACCGATTGGTGACAGCATGCCACTGTTGATTGCCCTGGGTGCGAACGTGGTGTTGATGCGCCAAGACCAGGTTGTGAGGCACCGAGAAATGCCGATAGAGCAGCTCTACACCGGTTACCGACAGAATGTCATGCGGCCCGACGAGGTGCTGGCTTGGATCAAAGTCCCCAAGCCGGTCGCTTCCCCAACGTTAGGACACGAGCTGCTGCGGGCCTACAAAATAGCCAAACGATTTGATGACGACATCTCGGCCGTTTGTTTGGTCATTCGGTTGCAATTGAAGGATGGGGTTGTCAAGACGGCCTCCCTGGGGGTGGGTGGGGTGGCTGCCACGCCGGTGCGGGCACGGCAAACGGAATCTTGTTTGGAAGGGCAGGTCTGGAGCGAAGCCTTGGCGCAAAGCGCGGCGGGGGTGTTGCAAAAAGAATTCAATCCACTCTCCGATCTGCGCGGGTCCAGCGCCTACCGCATCGCGGTGCTGGGCGGTTTGATGCGCCGCTTTTGGTTGGAAAGCCAAGGAGACACCTCGCTGAATTTGGCGACGCTGAGCTGGGGGGATTTCGCATGACACCCCCCCCTTCAAAGTCCCAAAATCCGGGGATGTCTCAGGGCCAAAACGCATGGCATGAAAGTGCCAAAGCCCACGTGGACGGCGGCGCTTTGTATGTTGACGATCTGCCAGAAATCAAAGGCACCCTTTACGCAGCGCCGATTTTGTCAACACAAGCGCACGCGAATATCTTGGCCATTGACGTCAAGCCCGCCTTGGCTTGGCCGGGGGTTAAGGGGGTCGTCTTGGCCAGCGATGTGCCTGGCTCCTCTTGGCTGGGCAGCGTGGTGCACGACGAGCCGGTTTTTGCAGAAACCTTGGTTCAGCACCTGGGTCAGGTGATTGGTTTGGTGGTCGCCGACGACCTGGTGCTGGCCCGTCAAGCGGCGCGCCAAGTCAAGGTGGATTACGAACCGTTGCCAGCGGTCTTGACGGTGCAGGCGGCTTTGGCACAAGAAAATTATGTGTTGCCCCCGGTGTTCTTGAAGCGAGGGGATGCGCAAGCGGCTTTGAAAAAGGCCGCCCATCAAATTCAAGGCGAACTCGAAGTGGGCGGCCAAGAGCACTTTTATTTAGAAGGTCAAGTGGCCTACGCCCAACCCCTTGAGCAAGGCCAGTGGCAGGTCTTTGTCAGCAGCCAACACCCAACGGAAGTGCAGCATTGGGTCGCACAGGCGCTGGGCGTGGATTTCAATGCCGTTCGCATCACCTGTCAGCGCATGGGCGGGGGCTTTGGCGGAAAAGAATCTCAGGCCGGGCATCCGGCGGTTTGGGCTTCGATTGCGGCACACAAGTTCAAATGTCCCGTGAAAGTGCGCTACGACCGCGATGAGGATTTTTTAATCACCGGCAAACGCCATCCGTTTTTTTACCGCTACCAAGTTGGTTTTGATGCGGCGGGTCGATTGCAAGGCCTGAGTTTGATGCTGGCCGCTAACTGCGGGTTTAGCGCCGATTTGTCCGGCCCGGTGGCCGACCGTGCCGTCTTTCATTGTGACAACGCCTACTTTTTAGAAGACGTTGAAATTGCCTCTTACCGTTGTAAAACCAACACCCAAAGCCACACCGCCTTTCGCGGCTTTGGTGGCCCGCAGGGCATGGTCATCATCGAACACATCATGGGCGAAATCGCGCGCTACTTGAAGCTAGACCCGCTGCAGGTTCGAAAACACAACCTGTATGGCACTGAAAGTCGCCACGTCACGCATTACCAAATGCCCGTCGAGGGCAATATCCTGGCGCCGCTGATGGCCCAACTCGAGGCCAGCAGCGACTACCAAAATCGACGTCAGAAAATTAAAAGCTGGAACGCCAAAAGCCCTGTGATCCAGCGTGGTTTGGCCTTGACGCCGCTGAAGTTTGGCATTTCTTTTACGGCGACCTTGTTCAATCAGGCAGGTGCCTTGGTGCATGTGTATGTGGACGGCAGCATTCAAGTCAACCACGGGGGCACCGAGATGGGCCAGGGCCTGCACACCAAGGTGGCGCAAATCGTGGCCGATGAATTGGGCGTGCCGTTGACCTTCGTGCGACTGACCGCTACCGACACCAGCAAAATTCCAAATACCTCGGCGACGGCGGCCTCTGCGGGCACTGACCTGAATGGCCGGGCCGCTCAATTTGCCGCGCGAACCGTTCGCCAACGTTTGGCCGAAGTGGTGGCCGAAATGGACACTTGTGAAATCCAGGACGTGCGCTTTCAGGCGGGACAAGTTCAGTCGCCCAAAGCCACCCGGCCTTTTGCGGACGTGGTGCAAACCGCCTACGCCAAGCGGGTGCAATTGTGGAGCGATGGTTTTTACAAAACCCCAAAAATCCATTACGACAAAAACACCTTAACAGGCCGTCCGTTTTATTATTTTGCCTACGGTGCGGCCTGTACGGAGGTGGCCATCGACACGCTCACCGGCGAGAGCCGGGTTTTGGCGGTGGACATCTTGCACGACGTCGGCCGCAGCATCAACCCCGCCATCGACCGGGGGCAAATTGAAGGCGGTTTTATTCAAGGCATGGGCTGGTTGACCACCGAGCAGTTGGTCTGGAACGAGAGGGGTTTGCTGGCAACCCACGCGCCCAGCACCTACAAAATTCCTGCCACGGGCGATGTGCCCGAGCGCTTTCAGGTTGACCTGTGGCATGAGCCCAATCCGGAAGACAATGTGTTTGGCAGCAAAGCCGTCGGCGAGCCGCCCTTTATGCTCGCCTTCAGCGTCATCGAGGCCCTGAAAGAGGCGATCCACGAAGCGATCCAAAATGCCAAAAATAACCAAGCGGCCATGACCAACGCCCAACCCACCTCGGCCATTCAGCTCAAGGCCCCCGCCACGGCCGAGCATGTGCTGGCGGCCCTTGGAAAAATTTGATGTCCTTGATTCTGATTCAAAACGCCACCGCCGTCGCGACCCAAAACGACGCCAGAACCGAGTGGAAAAATGCTTCCATTTTGGTGCGAAATCAACGCATCGAATGGGTCGGCCCCGACGCCGAGTTGCCTGCGGCTTGGCGCGATGAAGCCCTCAGCCAAGGCGAAGTGCTGGATGCCCGTGGCCACTTGGTGGTGCCGGGTTTCGTCAACACGCACCACCACATGTACCAAACGCTGACGCGGGTTTTGCCCTCGGTGCAAAACGCAGAATTGTTCGGCTGGTTGAAAGGCTTGTACCCGGTTTGGTCTGGCTTGACGCCTGACATGGCAAGGGTGTCGGCCCAAGTTGCCATGGCCGAGTTGCTGCTCAGCGGTTGCACCACCAGCAGCGATCATTTGTACCTTTACCCCAACGGCGTTCGTTTGGACGATACGCTGGAAGCCGCTCAAACCTTGGGCATGCGCTTCTTGGCGACGCGCGGCAGCATGAGCGTCGGGCAAAGCGCAGGGGGCTTGCCACCCGATTCCCTGGTCGAATCAGAAGACGCCATTCTCAAAGACAGCCAACGGTTGATCGAGGCTTGGCACGACCCGTCTTTTGGGGCCATGCTGCAAGTGGGTTTGGCGCCTTGCTCGCCCTTCAGCGTGAGCCAAGATCTGATGCGCGAATCGGCCCTTTTGGCGCGCAGTTACAAAACACAAAACGTGCGCTTGCACACGCACCTGGCCGAAAACGACCACGACATCGCCTACAGCCTGTTCAAGTTCAACCGCACGCCCACGCAATATGTGCAAGACCTGGGCTGGGTGGGCGATGACGTTTGGCACGCCCATTGCGTCAAGTTGGACGACGAAGGCATTTCCTTGTTCGCTGCAACCCGCACCGGTGTGGCGCACTGCCCCTGCAGCAACATGCGTTTGGCGAGCGGCATCGCGCCCGTGCGGCGCATGATCGATGCTGGCGTGCCGGTGGGCTTGGGGGTCGACGGCTCCTCCAGCAACGACGGCGCTCAACTGGTCGGCGAAGCGCGTCAGGCCTTGCTGTTGGCGCGGCTCAAAAAATCACTCGAAGCACCGAGCCAGGACGCCCAAGGTCAAATGGTTTTTGGTTGCGACACCGCCCCCGCGGAAATGAGCGCCCGCGATGCCTTGTGGTTGGCCACGCGGGGAGGGGCCGAGGTGTTGGGCCGACAAGACATTGGACAAATTAGCCCCGGCTTTTGTGCTGACTTGGCCTTGTTTGATTTGAGCGCCTTGCCATTTGCCGGCGGCGCGGTGTTGGACCCGGTTGCCAGCTTGTTGTTGTGCGCCAGCGTGAATGCCCGCCACACTTTGGTGAATGGGCGTTGGGTGGTGAAAGACGGGCAGTTGTTGACGGTCGATTTGCCTGTGCTGATTGAGCAGCACAACCGGCTTTCATTGAACCTGGTTCAAGCCGCCCACTGAGTTTGGAACGGGGGGCTTGGATTCGCCCCAGCCTCAGTCCAATCAACTCAACAAATCAAACAAAGTTCGGGCGACGACCTGGGTGGCTCGGCGTAAGTCCTCCAGGACCAAACGTTCATCGGCGCGTTTGGCATGGCTTTCTAAAACGGTGCGGGGGCCCGCCCCGTATATGACACCGGGAATGCCGCGCTCGACATACAAGCGCACATCGGTGTAAAGGGGGGTGCCCACAGCCGGGATGGGCACGCCAAACAATTGGGCCGCGTGTTTTTGAATCGGCTCGACCAGCGCTTGATTGCCCGCCAGTGGCACCATGGCCTTGGCCAGCAACAACCGACGAATGCTGACGCTGAGCGTTTGACCGCCTCGGGGCGGCTGAAAGCTTCTGGTGGCCTCTTCAATGGTTTGGCGAATGCTCGCCTCTACTTCGACGGGGTTCTCTTCAGGAATCATGCGGCGGTCGAGTTTGAACACCACCTTGCCGGGCACCACATTGGTGTTGGTGCCACCACTGATTTGACCCACATTCAAATAAGGGTGGCTGATGCCTTTGACCTTGGAGCTGACCTTCAGGTAGTCTGCGTTCAAGGCATGAAGGGCCGTCAAAATGTGGACCGCGCCTTGCAAGGCATCGGTGCCGGTGTCGGGCACGGCGGCGTGGGCCATTTCGCCTTGCACCGTCACTTCCATTTGCAGACAGCCGTTGTGGGCGGTCACCACTTCGTAGCTGAAACCGGCGGCGACCATCAGATCGGGTTGGGTCAGGCCTTGTGACAGCAGCCAGCCGGGGCCCATTTCACCGCCGAATTCTTCGTCATAAGTGAAGTGCAATTCGACGCCGCCTTTGAGGGGTCGGCCCAAAGATTCGAGGGCACGTGTGGCAAAGGTGAAGGTCGAAAAATCCCCCTTGCTGACCGCGGTGGCACGGCCATACATCGCCCCGTTGTCGATTTCACCGCCATAGGGGTCATGGCGCCAACCTTCACCGGGTGGCACCACATCGCCGTGGGCGTTGAGGGCGATCGTTTTGCCGGGGCCGTAAGGCCGGCGCACGATCAAATTGGTGATGGACTCGAGGCCATAGGCTCTGACTTCCGCTTCGGGGACGGCGTGTTTTTCGACTTCGAATCCAAAGGCCTTCAGCAGTTCGGCGGTGCGCTCAGCGTGGGGCGCATTGTTACCTGGTGGGGTGTCGGTGGGCACTTGTACCAAGGCTTGCAGAAACTTCACCTGCTCGTCAAAGTGGGCATCGACCCAATCGTCAAGTTGCTGGTAAGCGGTGGCGTTGGCGGTAGAAGCGTTCATGTACTGGGGTTCCAAATGAAGGGGCCTAATGAAGGTGCCTAATGAAGCGACCCAATCAGGCGCTCATGGAGGGGCTAAACACACTGTCGATGGGCAGCCTTTTTAGGGGAGTGAGGGGAGTGGGCTCTCGTGCGGACCCTTTAGTGTCTCTTGAAGTTGGATCAGGAGTTGTTGGAAAGCGTCCACGGCCAATTGCATGTCGTCGCTGGTGGTCGATTCCAGCGGGTTGTGGCTGATGCCGCCGTTTTCGCCGCGGACAAACAACATCGCTTGCGGCATGATTTCGTGCAACTTCATGGCGTCGTGCCCTGCGCCGCTGGGCAGTTTGAACAGCGGGACTCCCAGGGCCACCAAGGCTTGCTCCCAACGGGTTTGCCAGACGGGGTCGCTGGGCGCAGCAGCGGCGCGCATGACTTCTTCACAGTGAAAGCGCAAACCACGGCGTTCGCAAATGGATTGCAGTTGGTTCAAAACGTCACGACTCAACGCGTCGCGTTGGGCATTCGTCGGCGCACGCAGGTCCATGCTGAAATGGCAGCGACCAGGGACCACATTGATGGAGCCCTGAGGGACTTGCCATTGGCCGATGGTGGCCACCGAATCACCGTCTTGGGCGGCTCTTTGCTCCATATAAAGCGCCAATTCGGCGACCGCACAAGCGGCGTCTCGGCGCCGGTCCATGGGGGTGGTGCCGGCGTGGCTGGCGGTGCCAATCACCTCGACTTGAAAGCGCACGCTGCCGTTGATGGAGGTGACCACGCCGAGGGGCAAGTTGCGCTCGTTCAGCACTGGGCCTTGTTCAATGTGAACTTCCACAAAGCCCAGGTAGTGAGCCGGGTCGCGTTTGATTGTTGCAATGTCTTCAATGCGCAAACCGGCCTGCACCATGGCTTCACGCAGGGCGATGCCCTCGGCGTCTTGTTGTTCAAGCCAGGCCGGATTGAAGTCGCCGGTCAAGGCGCTCGAGCCCAAGAAGGTGGCCTTGTAACGCTGGCCTTCTTCTTCAGAAAAAGCCACGACTTCAATGCCAAAAGGCAGTCGTTGGCCTTTCTGATGCCATGCTTGCACGCAGACCATCGGGACAAAGATGCCCAAGCGGCCGTCGTATTTGCCGCCGTTGCGCACGGTGTCGTAGTGGCTACCGGTGAGCAGGTATTTCGCGCCCTCAGTGGACGGGTGATAACGGCCGACCACATTGCCCACCGCGTCCAGTGTCACTTCGTCAAAGCCGCAGGCCTTCATGCTTTGCAGAATGTCTTGGGCGCAAGCTCGGTGCGCGTCGGTTAAGTAGGTCACGGTGAGTTGACCGTTTTCAGCAAAGCCAGGGTCGCTGTGACGGGCCAGGCTTTCTTGCCAGTCCCAGACTTGGTGGCCTTGGGTGGGTGTGACGCCAAATTTGTCGTTCAACCGAATTTCAACGATGCGGTGGACGTTGCGCAAACATTCTGCCAATTCGAAGTCAGGGTGGCCTTGCAAACGGCGCTCAAACGCGTCGATGATTTGCTGTTTATTCAAGCCAATACCCCGGGGGCCGCGCACCGCCAAGATGAATGGAAAGCCAAATTTGGCGTTGTAGTCGGCGTTGAGTTGTTGAATCTTGGCGAACTCTTCTGGCGTGCAATCGGTCAAGCCCGCCTTGCTTTGTTCGTTCGTCGACTCGGCCGTTAGCGTTTTGCTGACCATGGCTTTACCGGCCAACTCCGGGTGGGCGCGCAGCAAAGCCAGTTGCGCCTCGCGTCCAGCCTGGCTCACGACCTCGGTCATCTTGTGCTTGAGATCGGCCAAGGATTGAAAAGGGCGTTGAGCCAAAGCCTGCTCGGCAATCCAAGGTGAATGCTCGTACAAGCCCTCCAGCATTTGCGCGGCTTCTGATGGGCTGGCTGCGTTGAGTTGTGCCAAGGAGAGGGGGGTCTTCAAGGGCGAGGCCAAGTTCACACTCATTTTTAAACCCCCGCCTCAAACGGATGAACCGCTCGCCAATGCCGCGCGATGTCGAGGCGTCGAGCCACCCAAACGTGGTCATGCGATTGGAGGTGGTCTAAAAAGCGCTGCAGCGCCGTGATGCGTCCTGGTCGCCCCAGCAAGCGGCAATGCATGCCAATGCTCATCATCTTGGGTTGGTTCAAGCCGTTCGGGTCGCCTTCCGCGTAGAGGGCATCAAAGGTGTCTTTCAGGTATTGAAAGAAGGGGTCGGCGTGAGAATAGCCTTGGGGCAATGCAAAGCGCATGTCGTTGCAATCCAAGGTGTAGGGCACGATCAACTGGGGAACGACGCTGCCGTCCGTTTTGCGCACCTTCATCCAAAAAGGCAGGTCGTCGCCGTAGTAGTCGCTGTCGTATTCGAAGCCGCCGAAATCGGCCACCAAGCGGCGGGTATTCGGGCTGTCACGGCCGGTGTACCAGCCCAAAGGCCGCTCCCCCGTCAGGTCTTGGATGATCTGCATGGCCTCGGCCATGTGAGCGCGCTCGGTCGCTTCGGGCATGTCTTGGTAGTGAATCCACTTGAGGCCGTGGCAAGCGATGTCGTAACCCAAGGCCTTGAACGCCGACACCAACTCGGGGTGCTTTTGCAAGGCGGTGGCCACGCCAAAAACCGTCAGCGGCAGGCCACGCTTTTCGAATTCACGCAGAATCCGCCAAACGCCCGCGCGGGCGCCGTATTCATAGATGCCTTCCATGCTGATGTGCCGGGCCTCGAAGGCAGCGGGGTTGAACATTTCTGACAGAAATTGTTCACTCGCGCGGTCGCCGTGCAGCACCGAATTCTCTCCGCCTTCTTCGTAATTCAAGACAAACTGCACCGCCACGCGCGCCTGTCGGGGCCACTGCGGATGGGGGGTGTTTTGGCCGTAGCCGATCAGGTCTCGCGGGTAGGGCAGGGTGGCGTCGTAGGTGCTCATGGACGCCGTCCTCAAAGCGGGGTTGAGCCCCACTTGGCGATCAGCTTGTCGATGCCCATGCTGTCGTAGGCCTCAAAAGGCTGGTGAATCCATGGGTTGGTCGGCAGAAATTCGACCGAATAATCAGGCGTAAAGCTGGACAAGCCTTTGGTCCAAATCACCGCGCTGCGCAGTTCGGTGATGGGGGCGTAGTTGTTTTTGAGCATTTTGATCACCGCATGGAGCGTGTGACCGGAGTCGGCCAAATCATCAACCAATAAAACACGTCCTGCAATTTCGCCTTGCGGGGTCGTGATGTAGCGGGCAATGTCCAAGTGACCTTGCACCGTGCCGGCTTCGGCGCGGTAAGAACTGGTCGACATGATGGCCAAGGGTTTTTCAAAAATGCGGCTCAACAAATCACCCGGACGCATGCCTCCGCGGGCCAAGCAAAGAATGGTGTCAAAAGCCCAGCCAGATTGGTGAATTTGAACGGCCAATCGCTCAATCAAATTTTGGTATTCATCGTGGCTGACGTAAAGGTGTTTTCCATCTTCGGATTGCACAGCGGGCTCCTTTTGTTCATGTAATTGTCACATGTGTTTCGGTGTGCTTAAATGGGTGGGTAAAAAAATTCGATCATCCTTCCAAATTGACCTGTCGACCGATCACCGGTTAACCGAGGCTCAACTGGAATTACCTTTGATGAAATTGGAGGTGATTCATGCTGAGCCTTTTTCAAAACACAGGAACCTTGGACCAAGTGGCGCAAAAGCTGAGCGCCTCGCCCGTGCCTTTGCAGTTGGTCTTGCCCTCGGGTCAGGTCATCGGGCCGCCGCAAGCCCAGTTGCGGCTCAAAATCAACGACAGCCCCACTTTGTTGAGCTTGGTGCAGGGGAATTTAGGCGCTTTGGGCGAAGCCTTTGTCGAAGG
Source organism: uncultured Curvibacter sp. (assembly GCA_903834975.1). Classification (GTDB taxonomy): domain Bacteria; phylum Pseudomonadota; class Gammaproteobacteria; order Burkholderiales; family Burkholderiaceae_C; genus Curvibacter. The sequence continues at coordinate 3,961 of CAILKX010000122.1, read as the reverse complement.
GCGTGCCCAGTTCAGCGGCAAAGTGCAAGACTTGATGGTCGCTGCGGTGGCCTTGCTGACTGGCGACCCCACCCAAGCCGCCCCTTATGAAAAAGGGTTGTTGAAAACCCTGGCCCGGTGGCAATCCCACTGGCACTCCTTGAAGGCCCACACCCTGAGCCGGGACGCCCAGCAAATTCAATTCCACTACGACCTGTCTGACGATTTTTTTGCCTTGTGGCTGGACCCCAAAAGGGTCTATTCCTGTGCCTATTTCACCCAGCCAGGTGAAACCTTGGCCCATGCCCAAGAGGCCAAGCTCGACCTGATTTGCCGCAAGCTCCATTTGCAAAAAGGCGAGCGTTTCTTGGATGTGGGTTGTGGTTGGGGCGGCTTGTTGTTCTGGGCCGCTGAGCACTACGGCGTTGAGGCGGTCGGCATCACGTTGTCCCAACACCAATTTGATTACGTCAGCCAACAAATTAGCCAGTTGGGTTTGCAGGACCGCGTCAGCGTCAAATTGATCGATTACCGGGCCTTGGCCCAAGACTTAGAGCCCAGCCAGCATTTCGACAAGATTTCATCGGTGGGCATGTTTGAGCATGTGGGGCGAGCCCATTTGAGTGCTTATTTCAAAACCCTGCACGCTTTGCTGCGACCGGGTGGCTGGGTGCTCAACCACGGCATCACGGCGGGTGGTTTGGACAACCACCAGTTGGGGGCGGGCATGGGCGACTTCATCGAGAAATACATTTTTCCGGGCGGTGAGTTGGTGCCCATTCAAGAAGTTCTGAGGGCCCTGGCCGAAGGGGGCTTGGAGGCGGTCGATGTTGAAAACCTGCGTCCCCATTACGCCAAAACACTTTGGGCCTGGTCCGAGCGCCTCGAAGAACAACTCGAGCCGGCCTTGAAAGTGCTCAATGCCCGCATGACTCCTGCCCAAGCCACGCGGGTGTTGCGGGCTTATCGGCTTTATTTGGCGGGCTGCGCCACGGGCTTTGAGCAAGGCTGGACGCGCTTGTACCAAGTTTTGGCCATTCGGCCGGATGGCGCTGCGCCTCATCCAACGAACGAGTACCCCTTTGTGCGGACTTTTATTTATGAAACGGAGTCCGTATGAATTCGAGCCTAGACAAACCTTGGTGGCAACTTCCCTTTAAATTGGAGCACGGGCGCTTGGCCTATTTTGCAGATTTGTGGTTTTATGCCTTGGCTTCTGTCGGTTGGGTCTTGGGCTTGGTGGTGATGGCGTGGTCTTGGCCAACGGCTTGGCAAGTCGGCAGCCTCTTGGCTTTCGCCATGGGTTTGTTGAGTTGGAGCTTGCTGGAATACGGCATTCACCGCTTTGTGTTTCACGGCGTGCAGCCTTTTCAGCGCTGGCACCAAGCCCACCACGATCGGCCCCGGGCCTTTATTGCTTCGCCCACTTGGGTGAGTGTGGGCATTTTCTTGGGGGTCGTGGTGTGGCCGGCATATCGCTGGACCCCCATTTGGTTGGGGCTCTCTTTGTCTGGCGGCATTTTTGCAGGCAGCGCCGCTTACTCATGGGTGCACCATTACGTGCACCAACATCGAACCCAAAGTGCTTGGATGATGAGTTGCAAAGTGTGGCATGCCTTGCATCATCGGCCTGCTCTCGAAATTTGTTACGGCGTCACCTCCCCCCTGTGGGACAAGGTCTTCAAGACCACGTGGGATGGGCAAAAAAGCCGTTCTGGTTGAGCGGGATTTTGAAATGTGGTTTTTAAACCACCTCTTTCTGACCGGCGTGCATTTTTGTCTTTATTGGGATTAACGGCAGCGCCCGACTCAGGGTTTTCACGGAGTCGTCACAAAACTTAGCGATCCTTAAAGGATGCGCAGATTCCCCGATACGCCCAGAAAAAAATCACGGATCGAGATCATTCCCATGATCGATGTGATGATGTTTCTGTTGGTCTTTTTTGTCCTCCTGAGCTTGAATGTCATTCCGGCTTTGGGGCTCAAAGTCAAATTGCCGGTGTCCAGCCAGGTGCAAGACAGCCATCCGCCGGTGCGGGTCATGCTGAGCATCCCAGCTGAAGGGGCTTACCAGATCGACGGCGTGAATTACGCCAGCCTCACCGACCTGGGTGCCGAATTGCTACGCCGAAAACAAGCGGCCACCAATGGGCTGACGGTGGTCATTCAGGGCGACGACCAAGTGGCCCTGCAGCGTCTGGTCGATGTCATGGACACCCTCAAATCGCAGGGCATTGAGGCCATGACCATTGCGGCAAAACGGCGCTAAACGTCCTTGATAAACGCCGTGAACACCGCTTCTTTGCCCAATCCCTGGCTCTATCAGCAGCGTGAACCCGTCTCCTGGTTCAGCGCGTTGGTGTTGTTGGCTGCGGTGGGGGGCTGGGTCATGCTGACGCCAAGTCACAAGATCGAAGAAAAAATCACCGAAATGCAGGCGGTCTTGGAGTTTCCAGCGCCCCCCATGCCGGCCAATCCAGTGCCCCCGCCCGTCAACCGGCCCGTGGTCCAAGAAGCCAAGCCCGAGCCCCAACCGCTGAAGCCGCTCATTCCAATCAGCGCCCCTGCCACCCCCAGCGCAGTGCCGTTGAGCACTCAAGCCGCTCCTGCCGTGCCCTCACACGACAGCGTGACGCCGCCCAGCCCCACGGTGGCCCATCCAACGCCTGCCCCTGCACCCGCATCGACGCCCACATCAACCCCATCAACACCGACCCCCGTTGCGGCAACGCCCAAGGTGTCGGCCTCCGATGTGTATGTGGCCAAGGCCTTGGAGCATTTGAACCGCATCAAACGCTACCCGACCAGCCGCGAGGCCCGCCTCACCCACCCCCAAGGCACAGTGAAGTTGAAAATTTTGATTCAGCGCGATGGCAGTGTCAGCAGCGTCGAGCTGACCGGCTCCTCCGGCTCCAACTTGCTCGACAACGAGGCCTTGCGCACGGTCAAAAACAGCCAATTCCCGGCCATCCCCGAGGACGCTTTTCCGGGCGAGGCCAGCCATTTTGTGATGGCGGCCCTCTTGTACGAAGTGCCTGGGCAATGAATTTTTGTTTGCTTCTTTTTTTCATTAAGGAAATGTCATGAAACTCCGCTTGTCTGTTTTGTCGGCCGCCCTGTTGGGTGCTGGCATTTTTAATGGCGCTTTGGCGCAAACCACCACCGACGTGGGCACCGTCAAAATCAGTGGTTCAGGTGATAACTTAGGCAATGGTCTGCTTATAGACGAAGACGGTGTCAAAGCCAAAAGCACGTTGACCAAGTCTGCTATCGATAAAGAGCGCGCGACCGCCAACCCCTTTCAATTGCTGAACTTGATGCCTGGCGTCAACGCTTCCAGTTACGACGCGACCGGCCTATTCGGCGGCAATATGCGTGTGCGCGGCTTTAATAGCGACGAAATGGGTTTCACTATCAACGGCGCACCAGTCAATGACTCGGGTAATTTCGCAATTTATCCTCAGGAATACACCGATTCTGAAAACCTGTGTGAATTGTTTATTACTCAAGGTTCTGCGGATACTGATGCTCCTCACGTCGGTGCCTCAGGCGGCAACGTTGGCTTGGTGACTTGCGCGCCCAACGACCAAGCCGGTGGTAAGTTGACTGAGTCTCTTGGACAATTGCATTTCAACAAAACTTTTGCTCGCTTGGACACGGGTTTGCTTGGCGAAGACTTTCCTGCTAAAGCCTTTTTCTCTGCATCACACTCCACTGTTGATAAATTTAAGGGTTTTGGTGAGGCCAAGCGAGACCACATGGATGCTGGCTTAGACATCAAACTCAGCGCCGACACCAACTTCTCATCGACCATTCTTTACAACAACGCCTACAACAATAACTTCCTCACCTTGACGAAAGAGGAGTTCTCAACTAACCCAAGCTTAGATTACAGCAATGTGATTCCTCAACACAATGTGGGCCCGGCCAAGTCTGAAAGCGGCGTGGCCAATTTTGGCTACAGCTCGGCTTCCAGCACCAC
>CAILKX010000121.1 GCA_903834975.1 uncultured Curvibacter sp. | reverse complement strand
TGCTTCATCTCGCCGAGCGTTCTCAAAATTCGCCACTGCTGTTCGGTCAAATCAAAGTGCGAAATCAGGGGCCGAAAGTGGCCTAGCAGTTTTTCGCGGGCCTTCAGAATCAGCTGCGGCAGATTGCGGTGGGTCAGCGGAGGGGACAAACCGGGCGCTCCTGTTTTAATTCACGCCGTGCACTCAATAAACCCGGGGCGATGAATCAACGGGGGCTTGCGCCGAGGCGTTGGCGCCTGAACGCTTCACGGCGGGATCACCCTTGAAGGCGGCCGCTAAATCGGTCGCGGCGCGCACCAGCAAGGTGGTGTCCACGCCGACCGCAACAAACTGGGCCCCAGCGTCTAAATACTGCCTGGCCATCTTGGGGTCTGCCATCAAGATGCCGGCGGCTTTGCCCGCAGCGCGCACAGTGGCAATGCCTTCCAAAATGGTTTTGACGACTTCGGGGTGGCCGGGTTGACCTCGGAAACCCATCGAGGCCGATAAATCGGCAGGGCCAAAGAAGACGCCGTCAACGCCCTCGACTTCTGCAATCGCTTTCAAATTTTGGACAGCCAGCGGGGTTTCGGCTTGGACCAAGAGGCACAGGTGGTCATCGGCTTGGTTCAAGTAATTGGTCACTTGGTTCCACCGCGACGCCCTTGCCAGCGCCGCGCCAACGCCTCGAATCCCGTGGGGCGGGTAGCGCATGGCCTTGACCATGCGCTCGGCCTGCTCGGGCGTGTCGATCATGGGAATCAACAAGGTTTGAGCGCCGATGTCCAAATACTGTTTGACCAAATTCACGTCGGCTTGGACAGGGCGAACAATCGGGTGAACGGGGTAGGGCGCGACGGCGCGGAGTTGCTCGAGAATGGTGCGGACATTGTTGGGCGCGTGTTCGGCATCCAGCAGCAGCCAGTCGAATCCGGTCGGCGCCAAGGCTTCTGCGACATTGGCATCGGCCAGGCCAACCCACAAACCGATTTGGGTTTGACCGGCCTTCAAAGCATCGCGAAAGGGATTGGGGGTGATCTGCATCGCGATTCCTTCAAACAAATCGAAATTTCAATTGACCCAAAGGGCCGTAATCGGCCTCAAAGACATCGCCCGCTTTGGCTGGAACGGGCTTGGTGAACGAGCCCGCCAAGACGATTTCGCCAGCCTGTAAATGCTCCCCCCATGGCGCGAGTTTGTTGGCCAACCAAGCAATCCCGATGGCCGGATGGCCTTGCACACCCGCCGCCAGGCCGGTTTCTTCAACGACGTTGTTTAAACGCAAAATGGCGCCGCACCAAGGTAAATCCGTGGTGTGCGGATCCACCCGCTTGGCGCCGAGCACGATGCCCGCGTTGGCCGCGTTGTCGCTGATGGTGTCAAACACCTTGCGCATCGCTTTGGTGTGTCGATCGAATTGCTCGATGCGGGCATCGATGATTTCGATGGCGGGCGTGACGTAGTCGGTCGCCTCCAAAACCTGTTCGAGGGTCACGTTGGGGCCACGCAATTCGCTTTTAAGAACGAAAGCCAATTCCACCTCAACCCGTGGCGCGATGAACCGGTTGACTGGAATGTCCAAGACCTGACCCGGCGTGCAGTCGTAACGCATGAAATCAAACAAAGTGCCAAAGTCGGGCTCGTCAATCTGACTGGACTGCTGCATGGCCCGGCTGGTCAGGCCAATTTTGTGACCAATGATTTGGCGACCCGCTGCGCGTTGCAGGGCCACCCATGCCCGGTTGATGCGGTAGCCGTCTTCGATGGTCATGCCAGAAAACCGTTTGGAGAAGTGCTCAATTTGAACGCGGGACTTTTCAGATTGATCCAGTTCGCGGGCGAGTGCTTGTATTTGGGTTTCGGTGAAAACGGACATGTTCAATTTTTCTGGAAAAGCGGGTGGATGTTGCTGTGTTTGGCGTCAAAGACTTCAGGGCCAACGTCAATTTGCAGCGTCACGCCGAGGTATCGCTTGGCCATGACGGGGGCGAAGAATTGGTGAGTCACTTCCACCAAGGCCTTGCCGGCCTGCTGTTGGGTGGCTTCTGAACGGCCCCGGCCCATGCGCAAATTCAAATAAACAAAAGCGTAGTCACTGGAACCCGTTGCAGCAAGGCCTGCGGCACCCCCATCGGAGACCGCAAAGTGGGGTGCAGGGTAAGCCAAGACACGCACGCCCCCCTTGGGGAACACGGGCTTGCCTACCTCGTCTTGCACTGTCAACATGGCATCGGCCAGTTGCCGACAAAGGTCGGTCATGTTGACTTCAGCATCGAGTTGGCCGGTGTAAAGAATGACCAAGTGGGGCATGAAGGGTCCTGGTAATGTGGGCTTTAAAGACGGGCACTGACCGCCGTATAGCCCTCTGCCCGGCTGGCCATGGCCGAAGGCACTAGCGAGCCGTCTTGCGGCGTGACTTCAAATACCGCATTGATTTGACCGGTCCCCGAAGCGCCGAAGTAGGGCGTCACGACTTCAACATCGCCTTGATAAGCCGACCAACCCAGGGCGCCCATCAGCATCGCGGTGTCGTGCATGAAGCCCTCGCCGTGGCCTTTGCTGGCGTACTCGGGCAGCATCTCGCAGAAGGCTTTCCACTCGCGTTGATGCCACATTTGAAGCACCTGTTTGTCGAGCTGCTCCAGGAAAGGGCTCCAAATTTTGAAGGCAAACTCGGGCGCCAAACCGTTTTGTGCAAACCGATGCGTGAGCGAGCCGCTGGCCAAAAAAGCTACCTTGCCGTCGTACTGTTCTTCGATGGCGCGGCGAAAAGCCCAGCCCAAGCGCGCGCTGTCGTTGAGGTAGTGCGCCATGCACAAGGCCGACACCGAGACCACCTTGAAGTGTTGGTCGGCGTTCATGTAGCGCAGCGGCACGAGGGTGCCGTACTCTGGGTTCAAGGTGGTGTTGTCATGCGCCAAGGTTTCGACACCGTATTCAGTGGCGACCTTGGCCAGCAGCCGCCCCAGTTCCGGGTTGCCATTCGCCTCAAAACCCATGTTCTTGATGAAGTGGGGCAACTCGTTGCTGGTGTACTCGCCTTTGAAATGCGGCGCGCAGTTGATGTGGTAGTTGGCGTTGACCAACCAATGCGTGTCGAAAACCACCAGCGTGTCGACACCCAGCGCGCGGCAACGGCGGCTGATTTCAAGGTGACCGTCCACAGCATCTTGCCGGGTGCCTTGGCGTGGGCCTGGCCACTCGCTCAAGTACATGCTGGGCACGTGGGTGATTTTGGCGGCTAAAGCAAGTTGGCCCATAAATTCCTTTCGCAGACACGTCGACGTGTGGTCAAACACCCCAATGCGGAATGTGGTGCGAGCCCATCGACACCGCGACGTTTTTGGGTTCACAAAACACTTCGTAACTCCAAGTGCCGCCCTCACGGCCTGTGCCGCTGGCCTTGGTGCCACCAAAGGGTTGACGCAGATCGCGCACGTTTTGGCTGTTCACAAAACACATGCC
>CAILKX010000120.1 GCA_903834975.1 uncultured Curvibacter sp. | reverse complement strand
TCAGCCATGGACCGAGAGTCCTTGACGCAAGCGGTGCTCAAACAAGCACAGCAATTGCTGGCCACTCACCCCACCTTGAGGGGTTTGAATTTGCGCCCCGTGCATACCTTGGTTGAAAAGCGCGCCACCTTCGCTTGCACGCCCGGATTAAAGCGCCCCAGCATGGCCGTCGGGCCACAGCTGTGGGCCTGTGGCGATTATGTGGAAGGCCCCTTTCCCGCCACGCTGGAAGGTGCGGTGCGCAGTGGCGTGGCCGCAGCGGAACAGGCCCTCAAAGGCCAAGGCCCGCAAGCCATCCCGCTGTTAATCCAGGGCTGAAACCCACTCGCACAACTGGGTCAAATTTGACAACATCAGGTGCTGAGGCAGTGCCTCAGAAGCAGGCCGAGGCGCTGCCAAAGCCGCTTGCGCGCTCGGTGGCCAATCTTTGCCATCGCGGTTCAGCCAGACGGCGGGCATGCCCGCCAGCAGCGCCCCCACCACATCCAAATGTGCATCGTCGCCCACGTGAAGCACCTGAGCACAAGTCAACCCTTGCGAGGCTGCCGCCATTTGAAAAAACCGGGGATCGGGCTTGGCACAGCCTGCCAAATGCGCGCTAAAGTTGGCCTTAAAGAAATGACCACATCCAATTGCGTGCACATCGGCATTGCCATTGGACAAGGACACCAAGGGGAAGCGCGCCGACAAAAAAGTCAGGCAGTCCAAGGCGTCGTCGTAAAACTCAACTTGTTGACGGGCTTGGTAAAAAACCTGGTGCGCTGCGTCGGTCAAAGCGTCGCTGCGTGATTCGTCGTGCCCCGTCTGTAACAACGCCAAACGAATGGCTTCACGGCGCATACCGGCAAGATCGTGCCGCAAATCAGGGCGGTTTTGTTGGACTTGGTCGCGCAAGGTTCGCAACGACTCAGGTTTTGGGAACTGCTCGGCGGTGGCTGGCGCATGCGCTTTGAACCATTCCAGCAAAGCCTGTTCGGCCCGGGTAATGGTCGGCCAAACGGGCCAAAGGGTGTCGTCCAAATCGAAGGAAATGGCGCGGATTTGTTGCCAATCGATCGGCGTGGCTGAAGCCTTGGCGGACGTCGATGCGTTATTTTCGGAAGGTGAAGGGGTCATGGAACGAAAGAATAGCGCAGAGCGCCGTTGGCTTGGTTAAACTGCCCGTCCATGTCACTGCCTTTTCAAACAGAACCCCCTTTTCAGCATGGCCAAGCGCCCAAGACCGGCATCCTGTGGTGCAATTTGGGCACGCCCCAAGCGCCCACGGCCTCCGCTTTGCGCCGGTATTTGTCGCAGTTTTTGAGCGACACCCGCTTGGTGGAAATTCCCCGTTTGGTCTGGCTGCCGATTCTGCACGGCATCATTTTGCGGGTTCGTCCGGCCAAATCGGCGGCCAAGTACGCCAGTATTTGGACCGATCAAGGTTCACCGCTCAAAGTTTGGACCGAACGCCAAGCCGAGGCCCTCTCCGCCCGTTTGGCCGAAATGGGTCATCATTTGGCGGTGCGGTTCGCCATGCGCTATGGCCAGCCCTCGATTGCCAGCCAACTCGATGCCCTCAAAGCAGAAGGCGTGAAGCGCGTGCTGGTGCTTTCGGCCTACCCGCAGTACTCCGGCACCACCACCGCCTCTGTGTTTGATGACATTGCCCATTGGGGGCTGAAGCAACGCGTCTTGCCCGAGTTCCGTTTCGTCAACCATTACCACGACGATGCGGGCTACATCGAGGCACTGGCCCAACGCGTGGAGGCGCATTGGGCCGCGCACGGACAGCCAGAGCAATTGGTGCTGAGCTTTCACGGCGTGCCCGAGCGCACCCTGCATTTGGGCGACCCCTACCACTGCGAGTGCTACAAAACCGCCCGCCTGCTGCGCGAGCGTTTGGGCCTGAACACAGACCAAATGAAAGTGACCTTTCAATCGCGCTTTGGCAAAGCCAAGTGGTTGGAGCCCTACACCGAACCCACGCTGATCGCCTTGGGTCAAAGTGGCGTCAAGCGGGTCGACGTCATGTGCCCCGGTTTTGTCAGCGACTGCTTGGAAACCTTGGAAGAAATTGACCAAGAGGTGCGCGAGGCCTTTTTGCATGCCGGCGGCCAAACGTTTCACTACATCCCTTGCCTGAACGACAGCCCCGCTTGGATTGACGCCTTGAGCCAAGTGGCGCTGCAACACATGAGAGGCTGGGACACGCAAAACCCATCCCCTGCGCAAGCGCAAGCGAAATTGCAAGCACTTTCGCAATCACGCGAGTTGGCCTTGGCTTTGGGCGCCAAGAACTAAACGCAAAGCCAAGGGCCCGATCAAACAAGGGAAAGGCAACGTGTTTGTTGCCCAATTACCTATCGGGTGACGCCCAACAAGCGGTCCAGCACCTCGGGTTGCGCCCTGAGGTTTTGCGCCGTATCGGCGTGAACGACATTGCCATGATCGAGCACCACGGCGGTGTCTGAAATCGCCAAAATGGCCTGCGGGTGTTGCTCCACGATGACGGCGCTTAAACCCTCTTCGCGCGTGATGCGGCGCACCGCCTTCAGCAACTCTTCCACAATGATGGGGGCCAAACCTTCTAGGGGTTCATCCAGTAGCAAGAGCTTGGGGTTCACCACCAAGGCGCGGCCCATCGCCAGCATTTGTTGCTCGCCACCGGACAACTGGGTGCCTAAATTGGTTTTGCGCTCGGCCAAGCGCGGGAACAGCTGGTAAACGCGCTCAGGGGTCCACGGACCAGGTCGGGCCACGGCGGTGAGGTTTTCATGAACCGTCAAGGACTTGAAGATGTTCCGCTCCTGCGGTACCCAGCCAATGCCCGCAGCAGCGCGCTCAAAGGGCTTCAAAGTGTTCAAAGGCCTTCCACCCAAACTGATGCGGCCACCATGCTGGCGCGTTGCACCCGCCAGGGTGTTGATGAAGGTGGTTTTGCCCGTGCCATTGCGGCCCAACAAAGCCAAGGTTTCTCCCTCATTTAAGCGCAACGAGATGTCGTTCAGCACGACCGCTTCGCCGTATCCGGCGCTCAAGTGCTCGACGTTCAGCAACTCAGCCATGCGCGTTCTCCCCATGGCCCAAATACACCGCCTTGACTTGGGGGTCGTTGGCGATTTCTTCGGGTGACCCTTCGGTCAACAAAGTGCCATTCACCAGCACCGTCATGCGGGTGGCAAAGCTGAATACCAAATCCATGTCGTGCTCAATCAACAAGACCGAAACATCTTCAGGCAAAGCGCCCACTGTGTTCAACAACTCGTCACGCTCGCCAGCAGGCACGCCGGCCACGGGCTCATCCAACAACAAAACCTTGGGCTCGCAGGCCAAGGCGATGGCAATTTCAAGCAAACGCCGCTTGCCATAAGCCATCACACGGGTGGGCGTGTTGGCCACATCGGTCAAATGGAACTGGCTCAACAACGCCTCGCAGCGAGCGGCCACTTCAGCGTGCTGACCCAAGGGCTGCCACCACTTCGAGCCCAAGCCCAAGTGCTGAGACACCACCAAGGCCAAGGTTTGCAGCGGGGTCATGCTGTCAAACAACTGGTTGATCTGGAAAGTCCGCACCAAGCCCCGACGCACGCGCAAATGCGGCGCCAAATCGGTGATGTCTTGGCCCAACAAAGCGATGCGGCCGGAGGTGGGCGTCAGTACGCCCGTCAACTGGTTGATGAGCGTGGTTTTGCCGGCGCCGTTGGGACCAATCAAGGCGTGGCGAGCGCCTTTTTTTAAATCCAGGCTGACGTTGTTGGTGGCCGTGATGCCGCCAAACTTCATCACCAAGTTTTGAGCAGACAAAACAGTGGGGTTGTTGTCAATCGGGTGGTCGTCCAGGTTCATGACCGCGCTCCAAACCAAGTCCAAGGCTTGAACAAACGCTCACGACCGACCAAGGTCAGCAGGACCAAAATCAAACCAATCCAGAACATCCAGTATTGCGGTGTGATGGCCGACAGGCTGTCTTGCAGCAACTTGAAAACGATGGCCCCCAAGATGCCGCCATAAAGCCAGCCCACGCCGCCAATCACCAACATCAGCATGACGTCAGCGGAGCGGTCAAAGGCCAACACATCAAGCGAAGCAAAGCCGGTGGTTTGGGACAACAAGGCCCCCGCAGCGCCGGCCACTGCTGCGGCCACGGTGTAGACCAAGGTCAGCCGCGAGTTGACCGAAATACCAATGGCCATGGCACGCAAGCGGTTATCACGAATGGCTTTCAGGGTCGCGCCAAAAGGCGAATTCACCAAACGTCGCATGAACAAAAACAGCACCAAAGCCACAGAAATGGAATACCAAGCGGCCACTTGGCCCATCAAGTCAAAATCGAAGTGACCCAGCACGGGGCCCATCAAGACGCCTTGCAAGCCATCGGTGCCCCCCGTGAGCCCATCGAATTTATTGGCGAGTTCCAACAAAATCAGGGCCGTACCCAAGGTGACCATCAAGCGGGTCAGATCGGTGCCGCGCCAAATGGTGACGCTGGCAATGGCCCCCAGCACCGCGCACAAGACCATGGCCAAGGCCAAACCCAGCAGCGGATCGGGTAAGACCCATTTGGCAAACAAGGCGGCCGAATACGCGCCAAAACCAAAAAACGCCGCATGCCCCAAGGACACGATGCCGGTGTAACCCAGCACCAAATCCAAAGACATCGCAAACAGAGCGACGATGGCAATTTCGTTGATCATCAGGGCTTTTTGCGGCAGCAACCAAGGCAGCACAAAGGCCGCGACCCAAATCAACAACTCCCAAATTTTGGGCTTGCTGGGTTGGAGCAAGGAGGATTGCAAAGAAGATGGCACAGAGGTGCGCAATGAATCGGGGGCCATGGCCATCATTTGCCCCCTTGCCGTGTGAAAAGGCCTTGAGGACGCCACAACAAAATCATGATCATCAACACATACACGGTGAAAGCGCCCATCTTGGGGATGTAGTACTTACCGGCCACATCGGCAATGCCCAAAAGCAAGGCGGCGAGCAAGGGGCCGGTGATGGAAGAGGTCCCCCCGACGGAAACCACAATCAAAAAGTAAATCATGTTTTTCAAGGGAAAGGTGGGGTCCAAACCCAGGACCTCAGCACCCAAAGCGCCGCCCAAACCCGCCAAACCAGAGCCCATGGCAAAGGTCAGCAAGAACACCACATTGACGTTGATGCCCAAGCCGGCGGCCACACGTGGGTCGTCCACCGCAGCGCGCAAACGACTGCCAAAACGGGTGCGGGTCAAAATCAACTGCAAGACCACCGTCAACACCGCGCAGATGCCGATGATGAACAAGCGGTAATGGCCCATCCCCAGCATGAAGGCGCCGTCGCCCCACTCGGTGCGGCCGCTGAGCCATTCTGGAAGTTGCACATTTTGCTGGCTGGAGCCCATGAAATAGTCCACCCCCGCCACCGCCATGAAAACCAAGCCAATAGAAAATAAAACTTGGTCCAAATGGGACTTGGTGTAAAGAGGCCGGTAGAGGGTGCGCTCAAGCACCGCCCCTAGTAAGGCGCTGACGGCAAAGGCCAGCGGCAAACACGCCAAAAAAGGCAGGCCAAACCGTTGCAGGGCGATCACGGTGACGTAGCCCCCCGCCATGGCGAAAGCGCCGTGCGCCAGGTTGATGAAATTCATCAACCCCAGGGTCACCGCCAGCCCCACCGCCAAGATGAACAGCAGCATGCCGTAGGCAATGCCGTCAAAAAGAATGGTCAACACAACAAACTAGCCTTTGGCCTGAACTTTCAATGAACGGGAATTGACTGCCGACGTCGAGTGGGCCCAAATTTAAAAATCTGGGCCGACATTTCAACGGGTTTTGGCAGGGTCGCGCACGTCTTTGATGACGTCAAATTCGACGTTATAAAGTTCGCCGTTTTTCTTTTCGACCTTGCGCAGGTAAACGTTTTGCACGACTTCGCGATTTTGCGCATCGATGAAAACGGGACCACGAGGGCTCTCAAAGATTTGGCCTTTCATGGCGGCCAATAACGCGGGGCCATCGCCCTTGCCCGAGGTGGCTTTGAGCGATTCATAAATCAGGCGCATGCCGTCATAACCGCCGACGGCCATGAAGTTGGGGCGCATGTTGTCGTTGGCCTTTTTGAAGGCTTCGACAAATTTTTTGTTGGCGGGTGAATTGTGATCGGCGGAGTAATGGTGCGAAGTCACCACCCCCAAAGCCCCGTCACCCATGCCGTTCAGTTGGTCGTCATCGGTGACGTCGCCGGTGCCGATCATCTTGATGCCGGCCTTGTCCAAACCGCGCTCCAAGAATTGCTTCATCACCGCGGCACCGTTACCCGAGGGCACAAACACAAACAAAGCATCGGGCTTTTCATCGCGGACTTTTTGCAAGAACGGTGCGAAATCAGGGTTGCGCAAAGGCACGCGCAGGCTGTCCACCACTTGGCCACCGTTGAAGGTGAAGCGTTCTTTGAAATACTTTTCGCCGTCCAAGCCGGGGCCGTAATCAGAGACCAAAGTGATCACGCGTTTGATGCCATTTTTAGGCGCCCAGTCGGCCATCGAAATGGTCACTTGCGGGACGGTGAAGCCAGCGCGAACCACAAAGGGCGAGGCCTCGGTGATGCTCGAGGTGGCCGCTGCCATCACGACCATCGGGGTTTTGGATTGCGTGGCCAAGGGCGCGGTGGCCAGCGCCAGCGGTGTCAAACCAAAACCAGCCAAGACATTCACGTGCTCATTGACCAACAACTCTTGGGCAATTCGCTTGGTGACATCGGGCAGGCCGGTGTCGTCTTTGATGATCAACTCGACCTTGCGTCCAGCGACGGTGCTGCCGTTTTGAGCCATGTAGAGTTTGGCAGCCGCTTCGATTTGTCGGCCGGTTGAAGCCGCCTGTCCAGTCATGGGCAAAATGAGACCAATTTTGAAGCTTTCAGGGGCGCCAGCGAAAGCCCCCAGAGGCGCGGACAACAAGGCGGCGGCGGTCAACGCCGCACCTGCGGTCAAGGTGAAAAATTGTCTTTTTTGCATGGCTATCTCCACTCCATTTTTTATGAATACGCCATGATACCGAGGTTCAGTCGTAACCGAAACCACGCATGATCTGTTTGGCTTTGTCGGTTCGTAAAAAATCCAAAAAAGCTTGGGCGCCCACTTTGCCTTGACCCGCCCTGAGCAAAACGGCATCTTGCAGTAAGGGGTCGTAAAGGCTTGGGGGCACCGACCAGACAGAGCCTTCAGAGAGCTGCCCTTCTTTCCAAACCTGAGACAAAGCCACAAAGCCCATTGCGGCGTTTTCGGTGGCCACGAACTGATGGGTTTGCCCGATATTGACGCCCATCACGAGCTGAGACTTCCAGGTTTCCATCAGGCCCAGGCGGGTCAAGGTTTGCACGGCTGCTTGACCGTAAGGCGCTAATTTCGGGTCCGCAATGGCGAGTTTGGCCGATTTGTCCTGTTTGTCGAGCGGGCTTCCGTCGCTGCCTTTGCGGGTTTTGAGCACCATGCCCTGCGCATCCACGAGACCTGCTTTGGCACTCCACAAGACCAACTTGCCCCGGGCGTAAGTGAATCGAGAACCGCCGATGGCCAAGCCTTCCAGCTCTAATTTGACGGGGGTGCTTTCGTCGGCCGCCAACAAAACTTGATAGGGCGCACCCGCTTTGATTTGGGCATAAAACTGACCCGTTGAACCCGAGGTGGCCAACACCCGGTGCCCGCTGTCCCGTTCAAACTGAGCGGCTATTTTTTGCATGGGAATACTGAAGTTGGCCGCCACCGCTACCGACACCTCGTCGGCATGCGCCCCACAACTGCACCCCATGACGGCCATCAAGGCCCAAGCGACCAAGCCTTTTAACCAAATTAAACCATTCACTCCATTCAATCCGCTCAACATGCGCTTGGACACGTTCCCGTTAAACACCTTCATCCTTTAACCTTTATCGATGTGGATTTACCGCTATGCTTGACCAAGCATAACTGATGGCTTATTCAACCCCATCATCCGGTGTCGCCCAGCGTCGGTTGGCTTTAGAATCCGCCGGTTTTTAAATCACATTCAATTTTTAGGAAATTCCATGGAAACCACCGCTTCTGGCTTGATTTACGAAGACACTTTGATAGGTGACGGCGAAACCGCCAAACCCGGCGACGAAGTGAGCGTGCATTACACAGGCTGGCTGTACAAAGACGAGCAGCAAGGCGCCAAGTTCGATTCAAGCAAGGACCGCAACGACCCGTTTGAGTTTTCATTGGGCGCCGGCATGGTCATCAAAGGTTGGGACGAAGGCGTGCAGGGCATGAAAGTGGGCGGCGCGCGCACGTTGATCATTCCAGCCACTTTGGGCTACGGTGCCCGCGGCGCTGGCGGTGTGATTCCCCCCAATGCCACCCTCAAATTTGATGTGGAGTTGTTGGCGATTCTTTGAATCGGTCGGGCCAGCGCCCCACCACGGCGCTGACCAAAACGGTGGCCAACAGGCCAGCGGGCACGCCAAAAACCCCCGCGCAGACGGGCTCAATGCCCCACCAGCGCGGGTCAGACCCAGAGAATCCGCCCAAGGCATTGACCCCTAAGTAATAGAGGGTGACGCCCAAGCCAGTCAGCATCCCGGCCACGGCGCCTGCACGTTGGGCGCCTTTCCAAAAAATGCCCAACACCATGGCCGGCACCAACGCAGACGCCGCCAAAGAAAAGGACGCCGTGACCAAGGGCAAGATTTGTGACGGCTTCAAGGCCGCCACAAAGGCCGCCAACATGGCCACCACCATCAGCACAAATTTCGACACGATGACCCGCTGCTCGGGCGATTGATTTTTGCGCCAACGCTCAAAAAAGTGCAAATCGCGCACCAGCGAGTTGCTGATCGTCAGCAAAAGCCCGTCGGCCGTCGACAACGCCGCTGCCAACCCCCCCGCCGCCACCAGGCCCGACACCACATAAGGCAAGCCACCCAATTCAGGCGTGGCCAGCATGATCAAGTCGGCGCCCAATTTGATTTCGCCAAACTGCAAAATGCCGTCGTTGTTCACGTCGCTGACCGAGACCAGGCTCGGGTCGACTTTGGCCCACTGCAGAATCCAAACCGGCAAATCATCAAAACGGCTGCCGACCAAATTGTTCATCACCTCAAACTTGACCAACACCGCCAAAGCCGGCGCGCTGAGGTAAACCAAGGCAATGAAGACCAAAGACCAAACCACCGAGCGACGCGTGTCCGCCACCGAAGGCGAGGTGTAGTATCGGGTCAACAAGTGGGGCAACCCTGCGGTGCCGACCATCAAGCAAAACATCAAGGCCAGAAAGTTCAATCGGGACTGGCTGAACAGGGTTTGTTCGGCTGGCGTGCCATCGGGGTCGCCCTGGAACGCCTGGGTGTGCCTGGGCATACCGCCCAAAGGTTGGGCCCGTTGCAAATCTTCTTGAATGGTTTTTCGCCATTTCTCTCGGGCGGTGGCAGCGTCTTTTGGCAGATTCGCCAACTCGCGGCTGACATCGACAATCTGAGAGACGTCCATGTCGTTTTGCCGCATGACCCGCAAACGTTCCTGCAAACTCTGGCGCTCTTGGGCCAAAGCCAACTCGACATTCTCAAGTTTGATTTGCAAGTTTTGAGCACGCTCTAGGTAAATGCGTTGCACTTGCTTTTCTTGCGGGGAAGCCATGAGCTTGTCCTCGAGTGCCGCAATTTTTCCCAGTTGTTGGCCATAAACCAAGGGCGCCAAGGGGTTGCCCATTTGCTTGTAGGCCAGCCAAGACACGGGGATCAAAAAGGTCAAGAACATCACCACATACTGGGCCACTTGCGTCCAAGTGATGGCGCGCATGCCGCCTAAAAACGAACACACCAGCACCCCACCCAAACCGAGCATGATGCCGATTTCAAATTGCACGCCGGTCAAGCGGGAGGCAATCAAACCGACGCCGTAAATCTGCGCCACCACGTAGGTGAAGGAGCACACCACGGCGGCCAGCGCCGCGATCACACGGGGCCAACGGCCCCCAAAGCGGACGGCAAAAAAATCGGGCACGGTGTACAGGTTCATGCGCCGCAATGGGGGTGCAATCAACAAAGCCACCAAACAAAATCCGCCCGTCCAACCGAGCACGTACGCCAAGCCGCCCGGCTCTCCTCGGCTGCCGGAAAAGCCTTGCAAGTACAAAGCACCCGCCAAGCTGATGAAGGAGGCGGCACTCATCCAATCGGCGGCCGCGGCCATGCCATTGAAAAACGGCGGGATGCGTCGACCCGCCACGTAATATTCCTCCGGGTCGGTGGTGCGACACACAATGCCCAAGGCAGCACAACCCATGACGATGCTGAAGAGAAAAATGGGGCCAATCCAGCGCCGAGATAGACCGTGGAATTCGGCCCAAGCCATCACGCCCAAGAAGGCCAAGACCCCCAGCACCAGCAGGAAAAAACCTTTGAGTTGGTAGTTTTGGAAAAGGCCGCCCTGCAAAGGCGCTGCTTTGTCAGACATGGGGGCCTGCTTCGAGGACTTGGGGGGGCTTTTCATCCAAGGCTTCGTCCCGGCGGTTCATGACCGCCGCATAAAGGCCAACCACCAAGATGAAGACCAGCACCGCGCCTTGTGCCGCCAGCCAATAGGAAAACGGCCCGCCCCAAATCGGCAGGGGGGCGATCCAATCTCGAGCAAAAAAGCACCCCCCGAACGACACACAGAAGACCAGCAGCAGCAACACCGCGCGCAACCAGCCTTGGAGGGGTCGTTTGGAGGTTTCCATCCAGCTTGGCGTCCTCGACCTTCGTTTTCTGATCAGGCCCCGGCCAATCGCTTCCAGGTGTCGATCACGCTGTCGGGGTTCAGCGAGATCGAGGCAATGCCTTGATCGGCCAGCCACTGCGCAAAGTCAGGGTGGTCGCTGGGGCCTTGACCGCAGATGCCGACGTACTTGCCTTGCGCCAAACAAGCGGCAATGGCGCGGCTCAACATCGCTTTAACGGCGGGGTCGCGTTCGTCAAAATCGGCGGCCAACAGCGCCAAGCCGGAGTCGCGGTCCAAGCCCAAGGTGAGTTGGGTCAAGTC
>CAILKX010000119.1 GCA_903834975.1 uncultured Curvibacter sp. | reverse complement strand
TTTGAGCCTGACTTTTGTTCTTTCCACCCTGAGTGGATTTTTGCTGGGGGGCCAGCAACCCCCCGCTGGCCAAGGACTGCCTTGGGTGGGCTGGCACCTTCGTGGCGATGTTCGACCTGCCCATTTTTTGGGTGTTCATGCCCAGCAATTTATCCCTTTGCTGGGCTGGTTGGCAGAGCGCTACCTCGGTCACTTTGGCAACCCATTTTTGGGGATTGCCTCCGGCACTTATGCCCTGATTTGGGCGCTTCTGGCTTGGTTCAGCCTGGGGGCTTGAAAGTCTAAAAAACCAATCGGTTCCTTAAAACTCAGCGTGGACGCGCAAACCACCGATGTTTACTGGGCCGCGTTGTGCGTTGTAACCCGGGTGAGTGACGCGCTGGTAGTTCAAAGCCAGGGCCAGCCATTTGTTCACTTGCCATTGGTAGTAGGTTTCCAAAATGCCCTCAGGGGCGTAGGGCAAATAGCCCTCGCCGATCAAAACGCCCACGCCACCATTTGCAAAATACGATTGCCCCTCTTGACTCAACTCATTGCGGACCAAGGCCAAGCCCAAGGTGTCTTGGGCCCGCTCCCAGGCGCCCCCGTTTTGCGACAAGCCCAACACCCAGGAACGGGTTATTTCGGTGAAGTCAAAAGTTTCTTTCTTGCCGCTGTTGGCGCTGGCCCTTGCAAACAAAGCCAGTGACGGGGTGAGCTCTTGTTCGATCACCAAAGCGGCTCCACTTTGCGATGACCTTTTTCGAACCGCCCCCACGTCAGGGGCCGATGAATTTTTCAGACCCCACTTCACCGCATCGGCGTAGCTGGCCATGTCGCCCCGGTTGTAGTAGCCCAAGAATTTCACACTCCCTGCCCGTTCACCTAAAACATGTCGGTGTTCCAATTCAGAGACGATTTCGTATTGTTTGAAATCAGTCCCGAATTCGATGCTGCCCGGCTCTTTGGATAAATTGAAGAAGCCATTTCGCCAAGTCCATGGACCTTGGGTCCACTCCAACGCGGCGCCCAAAGTAAAGCCCCAAGCGTCAGCGGCATAGTCGAAACCACCGCTGTCTAAAACAGCCCAATTGAGAAAGTCGCCCCTGGGGTCATGGGCATAACGGTTGGCGTCAAAAATATCCACCACGCTGAACTTACCCAAAGTGAAAATCAGGTTGTCGGACCTGCGCTTGCCCGCGAGCTGATTGGCATCTGACTCCAGCGCTTGCCACTCGCCCCCCAAATTCACGGTGTGGCGCACAAAAGCCCTTTGCATCTTGAAGTAAGGGTTGGCTTCACCCAACTTGTAGGCCGTCCCACTCGGAAAGCCCGCGATGCCCACGGCATTGCTCAAGCCAAAACCCTGGTCAATTTCTGGGTTGATGTAGAACTCGGTCTCAGGCGCCAAACGAACACCGATGAACAATGTCACGTCGTTGGTGCTCTCTCGTTGCGGTGTGGACAAAAAAGTTTTCTTGCCTTCTATCAATGGCCGCGTACTTTTAAAGCGGCCATTCGCCTGCGTCACATTCGTGTATTGCGTCGAGACATTCCAGCGCTCAGGCTCCAAGCTCTCTGCCCCCGATGCTTCGGGGTTTTGCTGCGTTTCATGCTGCCCTTCGCTCGGCAATGGCTCCTTCGCAGTGACGAGCGGGGCAAGCAAACAGGCGACCAACGCCAACCAAAGGGAGGCCGGCTTCATCCGGGTTTGAGTTTTTGAAAACATGTCTGATCTTGAATGATTCACCGAAGAAAAAGTCCTGAGTCCTAAAAACCCAGCATTCTGTAATGATAATCATTCTCAATCAGTTTGTCACCAAAATTTGGTGCCGAGAATCAATTTGACAAGCCATTTATCGGAATCCGGGGTCAACCCCTTGCCAAGACCGGCACTCAAATCCAAGCCTGCCACCTCGGTATCGACCACCGCGAACAGGGTTTTGCTGTTCTTGTTGAGCGAATCAAAATGGCGAAGGGCGCCCAATTCGTTGTAACTCTCGAGCCCGAACTCGGTTTTTTCAGCCACTCGGTAGTTGATCTTGAAGTCAACATCGACGGTCGGTGAACCCGAATGGGGATCCAAGGGCGTGTCGACGTTGAGGTTGGTGCCCAGCGTCCATCGCCCTTGATGCAAGCCCAAAATGCCCTTCAGCTGCGCATTCCAGGGGTTGGGCGAAACCCGTTTGGCCTGTTCCCCGACTTCAAGGTTGAGGCCCCAAAAGAGGCCCTCTTCTGCATGGGGCGCAATGTATTTGAGGCGAACCTTGCCACCATCCCCCGCCCAGTTGCCTTGGCGGTCCAAACTGGACAGCAAGTAAAACCCAAGCTCCAAGGTGTCGGTCAAACCGATGTTCAACTCGGGCGTCAATCGGTAAACGCGCGCAGGCGCTTGCTCGCCAGGGTATTGAGGCGCGGATCGGCCGGAAAAAACGTAGTTGTTGTGCCAATCCACACTGACCTGTCCGGCCTCTTCTTTGTCGTCCAAATAGACTTGAATTTCCTCAGAGGCGCCGTAAGCGTTGAACGACAAAAGACCCGTTAACAAGGCCAATGTGACCCCGTTTCTTAGCGCATTTTTGAAAGGAATTTTTTTTGAATTCATGGTGTTCATAGAAGGAATCTAACAAACGCGCGTGACAGAAATTGGGCAAAATAAAACCCTAAGGAGCTAAGTCGCTTAGGGTTTTTAATGGCGGAGAGGGAGGGATTCGAACCCTCGGTACGGGGAAACCGTACGCCTGATTTCGAGTCAGGTACATTCGACCACTCTGCCACCTCTCCTGTGTGTCGAGCCGCGATTCTAGCAGGCCAGACGTTGCGCTTTTAGGCGGCCGTCAAAACAGCCAAACCACCCACATAGGGGCGCAACACCTCGGGCACCACGACCGAACCATCGGCTTGTTGGTAATTTTCAAGCACCGCCACCAAGGTGCGGCCAACGGCCAGACCTGAACCGTTTAAGGTGTGTACAAATTCATTTTTGCCAGCAGCGTTTTTAAAGCGGGCTTGCATGCGGCGCGCTTGAAAGGCTTCGCAATTTGAAACAGAGCTGATTTCGCGGTAAGTGTTTTGGGCAGGCAGCCAGACTTCGAGGTCGTGCGTGCGAGCGGCACCAAAACCCATGTCGCCGGTGCACAAGGCCATGACGCGGTAAGGCAGGCCGAGCTTTTGCAGGATCGCTTCGGCGTGGGCGGTCATGTCTTCCAGCGCTTGATTGCTTTTCTCGGGGTGAACGATTTGCACCATTTCGACCTTGTCAAATTGGTGTTGGCGAATCATGCCTCGGGTGTCGCGACCATAGCTGCCGGCTTCAGAACGGAAGCAAGGCGAGTGGGCGGTTAATTTCAAAGGCAATTCGTCTTCGGTCAACAACACGTCGCGCACGAGGTTGGTCAAAGGCACTTCGCTGGTGGGGATCAAATACAGCGCGGCGTGATCGGGCACAGGTTCACCGTCTTGACCGCCTTTTTTGGCGGCAAACAAGTCGCCTTCAAACTTGGGCAATTGGCCGGTGCCTTTGAGGCTGTCGGCGTTCACCACATAGGGCACATAGCACTCGGTGTAGCCGTGTTCCTGGGTTTGCACGTCAAGCATGAACTGAGACAAAGCGCGGTGCAAGCGGGCAATTTGGCCCTTCATGACCGTGAAGCGCGAGCCCGAGAGCTTGACGCCCATCTCGAAATCAAGCCCCAAGGGCTCGCCTAAATCGACGTGGTCTTTGGGCGTGAAGTCGAATGCTTTGGGCGTACCCCAACGGCGTAACTCCACATTGCCCGCTTCATCAGAACCCAGCGGCACGCCGTCTTGCGGCAAATTGGGCACCGCCAACAAGAGCGCGTTGAGTTCAGGCTGCAAAGCGTCCAAGCGCGCTGCAGAGGCGTCGAGTTCGTCTTTTAGCGCCGCCACCGCGGCCATGATGTCGTCTACGCTTTCGCCCTTGGCTTTGCGCTGACCAATTTGTTTGGACAAGGCATTGCGCTGCGCTTGCAGCTCTTCGGTGCGGGTTTGAATGGTTTTGCGTTCAGCCTCCAAGGCTTTGAACGCTTCGACGTTCAAGAAAGCCTGGGGATTTTTGCGGGTGTTGAGTTTGGCGATGACCCCATCAAGGTCTTTGCGCAGAAGGGTAATGTCGAGCATGAACGGATTTTAAAGCTTGCGCCCAACCCGTTCAGGCCTCGATCTTCAGCCCTTTGGGCAGCGGGAACTTCAGGTGTTCTTCAACCCCCGGCAGATTTCTGACGGTGGTGGCGCCCAACTCACGCAACTTGGTGATCACTTGTTCCACCAACAACTCAGGCGCCGAGGCCCCGGCTGTCAAGCCGACTCGGGTTTTGCCTTCAAACCATTCTGACTTCAACTCATCGGCGTTGTCGATCATGTAGGCAGACGTACCGAGCTTTTCGGCCAACTCACGCAGGCGGTTGCTGTTCGAGCTGGTGGGGCTGCCGACCACAATCACCACATCCACTTGGGGGCTGAGCAACTTGACGGCGTCTTGGCGGTTTTGCGTGGCGTAACAAATGTCTTGTTGCTTGGGTTCGCGCACATGGGGAAAGCGTTGGCGAATGGCGCTGGAAATTTCGGCGGTGTCGTCCACGCTCAGGGTGGTTTGAGTGACCACGGCCAGTTTGTCGTGCAGGTCCAAAGGCAATTTGGCCACATCTGCCGAGTCTTCCACCAAATGAATGCCCTGGTCCAACTGACCCATGGTGCCCTCGACCTCTGGGTGGCCTTTGTGGCCGATCATGATGAACTCATAACCTTCTTTGGCCAACTTGGCGACTTCCACATGAACCTTGGTGACCAAGGGGCAGGTGGCGTCAAAAATGGAGAAGCCACGGGCTTGCGCTTCGTCTTGGACGGCCCTTGAGACGCCGTGTGCGCTGAAGACCAAGGTGGCACCGGGCGGTACTTCCGCCAAGTCTTCGATGAAGACAGCGCCTTTTTGTTTAAGGTCATTCACCACATAGGTGTTGTGGACGATTTCATGGCGCACATAAATCGGGGCGCCAAATTTGGCGATGGCGCGCTCCACAATTTCGATGGCGCGGTCCACACCGGCGCAAAAACCGCGTGGCTCGGCGAGCAAAATCTCATTCAGTGGGGGGATCGAATTCCCTGAATCCCCGGTTTTCCCGATGTGTGCGCTCATATCAGAGTACCCCAATCAAATGCACTTCAAAGGCCACGGGTTGCCCTGCCAAGGGGTGGTTGAAGTCAAACAACACCGCGTCCTCGCGCACTTGGCGAACCGCTCCGGCATATCGGCCTGTGCCATCGGGCGTGGGGAATTGCACCACTTCGCCTTCGGTGTATTGCTCGTCAGGGTCGCCAAATTCAGCGAGAATTTTTTTGCTGACCCACTGCAACATGTCCGCGTTGCGCTCACCAAAGGCCTCGCCCGGTGCCAACTGCAATGTCGTGCGTGTGCCTTCCGCCAAGCCCAGCAATTTGGCTTCCAAGGCAGGCGACAACTCGCCGGTGCCCAAGCTCAACGTGGCGGGTTTGTCGTCAAAGGTGTTGATGATGTCACCGGCCGGGCCGCTCAAGCGGTAGTGCAGCGTCAAAAAAGAGCCGGGCTGAACCCGCACCGAAGGGGCGGAATCAGGGGCCGTATCAAGGGCCGTATCAAGGGCCGTATCAAGGGCCGTATCAAGGGCTGTTTTAGCAGCCTCAAGGGCCTTGTTGGAAGGGGTGTCTGTCATGAAGATCTCTTTGGAGCAAGCTGTATTTTAAAACCCCACCCCAAGTCCCTTCCTCATTCATTTGAACGGCCCCCCATGCACCACTTGCCTGCCGAATCGCGTCCCCGCGAAAAATTGCTCCAACGGGGTGCTGAAGCCCTGAGTGACGCGGAGTTGATGGCCATCGTGTTGCGCACCGGCATTGTGGGTAAAAACGTTTTAACCTTGGCGCAAGAGCTGCTGGATCGGTTTGGCGGCGTGAGTGGTTTGTTGAATGCCCATGCCGCCGAACTGAAAACCATCAAGGGCTTGGGCGGCCCCGCCAAACGGGCCTTGGTGCTGGCAGTGCTGGCATTGAGCCGCCGTGCGCTGGCGGAGCAGCTCAAAGCGGGGCCCGCCTTTGAAGACCCGAAGAGCGTGAAACAATACGTGCAACTTCACCTCGGGCACAAAACGCATGAGGTCTTTGCGGTTTTGTTTTTAAACGCCCAACATCGGCTCACGGCAATGGAAGAACTTTTTAGAGGCAGCTTGACGCAAACGTCTGTTTACCCCCGGGAGGTGGTGCAGCGGGCTTTGCATCACCAAGCCGCCGCGGTGATCTTGGCGCACAACCACCCCAGCGGTCACGTGAAGCCTTCCCCTGCCGATTTGAAAATCACCCAAGCCTTGAAAGCCGCTTTGGCCTTGCTCGATGTGCGGGTCCTCGACCATTTGATTGTGGCGCCGGGTTTGTCGTATTCCATGGCCGAAAACGGCCATTTTTGATTTGAACCTTCCATGAACAAACTCAATTCATTCGAAGACCTGAAAAAGGTTCAAAAACAGCTCGCTGTTCAACGCGCCGAGGCCGAGGCACGCAAATTAGCCGAACTCGAACGTCAAACGCGATTGCAAGCTGAAAAAAACCTTTTCACCCACGCCGTGGGCAAGGTGCAACGTTTGCCAGACAAGCAAATTTTGAACTTGACGCCCGAACCCCCGCCGCCGTTGCCAAAGCAAAAAAAGTTGGACGACGCCGAGGTCATGCGTGAGTCCATCAGCGACGACTTTGACGTCAGCTCCTTGCTTGACACCGACGATGCCCTGAGCTTCAGACGCCCTGGGATTTCGGTGGAGGTCACCCGCCGTTTGCGAAGGGGCGAATGGGCCATTCAAGGCCAGCTTGATCTGCACGGCTTAAGAACCGAGGAAGCCCGCGACGCCTTGGGGCAGTTCATTCGAGAGTCGCATAAAAAGGGCCTGCGCTGCCTGCGCGTGGTACACGGTAAAGGCCACGGCTCACCCGGCAAAAGCCCCGTGCTCAAAGGCCGAGTGCAAAGTTGGCTGGTACAAAAAGTGCAGGTGCTGGCCTTCGTGCAGGCCAAACCCGCCGAAGGCGGTGGCGGTGCTTTGATGGTCTTGCTAACCCCTTCTGCGGCTTGAGGCCATTCAGCAGTCTCTTTGAAAGCGGTCTCAGTGGTAATAAACTGGGGCCATGAGCCCTACACAGCCCACATTGAAAAACACCAAAGCCACTGGTCCCGTCACCATTGAAATGGTGGCCCAACTGGCTGGCGTTTCATTGAGCACGGTTTCGCGCATTTTGAACGGCACGGCCGTGGTCAGCGACGCGAAGAAGCAAGCGGTCGATCGGGCCATCGCTGAGTTGGACTTTGTTCCTAACCCGATGGCGCGCAGCTTGGCAGGTGGCCGCAGCCACAGCATTGGCGTCATTACCCGCGCCATTGACAGTCCTTTCTATGGCGCTGCTTTGCGTGGCATCGAAGAAACCCTAGACCCTGCCGGCTACAGCTCTTTGTTTGTCAGCGGGCATTTCGATGTCAACCTTGAAAAGCGCTGCTTTGATCTGCTGCGTGGTCGGCGGGTGGACGGCATCATTGTCTTGACTGGCCACCTCCCTGACAGCAACCTCAAAACTTATGCAAAAAGTTTGCCCCTTGTGGTCACCGGCCGCACCTTAAAAGCCAAAGGTTTGGTGTCTTTGGACTTTGATAACTTCGAGGGCGGACGCCTCGCCACGGCGCATTTATTGAGCCTGGGCCATCAAAAAATTGCGGTCATTACGGGCGAAGCCAGCCACAAAGACTCCACCGAACGTTTGCGGGGTCATTGCGCCGCTCTGGCGGCAGCGGGCTTGCCTTTTGACCCCCGTTTGGTAGTGGCTGGGGATTATTTGGAGTTGGGTGGCGTTCGCGCCGTCGAAGAATTGCTGGCCCAAAAAATCCCGTTCACGGGCATCTTTGCACTGAACGACCAAATGGCAGCGGGCGCTGCGTTGGCCCTGCACCGCTTGGGCAAGCACATTCCCTCCGACTATTCTTTGGTGGGCTTTGACGATCTCCCCCAATCGGTCTACGCCGCCCCCCCCCTCACCACCGTGCGCCAACCCGCTTATGAATTGGGCGAGTTGGCAGCAGAGTGCATGATTCAACTGCTGAAAGGCGAAAGCCCGTCGGTCAAACCCCCTGGGCCCAGTTTGATTGTTCGAGAGTCCACGAGAGCCCTTGAACGGCGCTGAGGCATTGGGCCACATGGCGATACACATTGGGGTATCTACCAAGTCCAAATCATTGACAGCTTGAAAGCAGCCGCCCTATACTTTTGAAAGCGCTTTCAGAAAGTGCTTTCAAAACCATGAACCCTCAGCGTCGTCAATTCAATCTTCTGGCCGCCCAAGCTTTGCTCATGGGCCATGGGCTGGCATCCGCTGAAGGTCAAGAAAAGACATCGAGCCCCACCACCACGCTGGTGGTGGCCGCATTTCCTGCGGTGGATGCCATCGCCAAAGCCGCAGCGCCGGCTTGGGAAAAGGCCCACCCCGGCGTCAAAGTGGAAGTCATTTCTCGGCAATACGCCGATCACCACACCGCCATGACCACCGCCCTCTCCACCGGGGTTTATTTGCCCGACGTCATGGCTTTGGAGGTGGGTTATCTGGGGCGTTTTGGTCGCGGCGGCCTTCAAGACCTGCGGCAAGCGCCTTTCAATGCGACGAATTTAACCGCCAACTTCGTGCCCTATACCGTGCAGCAAGCCACTGCGGGCCAAGGTTCATTGGTGGCATTGCCCACCGACATTGGGCCTGGCACTTTGCTGTACCGACAAGACCT
Organism: uncultured Curvibacter sp.; assembly: GCA_903834975.1. Taxonomy (GTDB): domain Bacteria; phylum Pseudomonadota; class Gammaproteobacteria; order Burkholderiales; family Burkholderiaceae_C; genus Curvibacter. The sequence continues at coordinate 7,666 of CAILKX010000119.1, read as the reverse complement.
GCTCAAGCAAGCGGGCGTGACGCCAGAAAACTTGACCCGCTCTTGGGAAAGCTATTTGGAGGCGGGGATACAGATCAAAGCAAAAACTGGCGCTTACCTGTTGGCCCACGCCAGAAACCTCAAAGACATCGTGATTCGTGCGGGCATCCAGCCCGGCGAGGGGCTGTATTTCGATCAGAACAACCGCGTTTTGGTGCAGTCGCCCCGCTTTGTGCGCGCTTTTGAATTGGCCCGCAAGGTGCGACAAAACAACTTGGACGCCCGGGTCAGTGATTGGTCCAATGAATGGTCAGAAGGGCTGCGTCGAGGCACGCTCGCCACCCAACTTTCTGGCGCTTGGTTGGTGGCCCACTTGAGTCATTGGCTGGCGCCACAAACCAAGGGCTTGTGGCGGGCAGCTCAACTGCCCGAAGGCAACTGGGCGGCTTACGGAGGCAGTTTTTTGGCCATTCCCAAAAACACCGACCCCAACAAGAAAGCCTTGGCCTGGGACTTCATTCAATATTTGACCTTGCAGCGCAGCCAGCAGTTGAGTGCCTTTACCCAATTTGACGCCTTCCCCTCCCTGTTGAGCACCTTCAACGATCCCTATTTTGAAGCCCCCATCCCTTTCTTGGGTGGGCAGCCAGCCCGTGTGCTTTGGCGCGAAGCGGCCCAGCACATTCAAGCTGTGGCCGTTCACCGACAAGACACTTTTGCCGACGAGGTCATCAACACCGAGTTGGACAAGGTGCTCGACCAAGGCAAAGACATCCCGACGGCCTTGGCAGATGCAGCCCGTTTGTTAGAGCGGCGTGCGCTGCGTTGAGGTGATCATGAAGCTCAACCAAGCCACGCCCTATTTGTTCATCAGCCCCTTTTTGATCTTGTTCGCCGTGTTTGGGCTGTTCCCTTTGCTGTTTTCTCTTTATCTCGCTTTTCAAAGCTGGGAGCCCACGTCGGGTTTGGGCGGTATGCAATTTGTAGGCATCGACAACTTCACCTTTGCGTTCAACGACGAGTGGTTTTGGAAGTCGCTCGGCAACACCGGTTGGCTGGCCGTGGCGTCGGGCTTACCTCAGCACTTGGTGGCCATTCCTTTGGCGGTCTTTATCCACCGCTATTTGCTGCGCAGCCGGAACTGGGTCATCGGGGTTTATTTCTTACCTTACATCACCTCCACGGTGGCCATTGCCATCATGTTCAGCTCTTTGTTTTCAACCGACTTTGGCTTAATCAATTTGGGCTTGACGCATATTTTCAGCTTCCCCCCAGTGGATTGGTTGGGTCGCGCCATCCACATCAAGCCAGCGATTGCCTTCATTGTTTTTTGGCGCTACGTGGGCTTCAATACCGTGCTTTATTTGGCCGCCTTGCAAACCATCCCGAGCGATTTGTACGAAGCGGCCACGCTTGACGGCGCTTCATCATGGAGCCAGTTTTGGCACATTACCTTGCCCAGTTTGAAGCCCATGATTTACTTTGGCGTTACCTTGTCCGTCATCGGCGGACTGCAATTGTTTGAAGAGCCCTTCATCTTGACCGGCGGGCGGGGGGGCTCAGATCAGGCGGGCATGACCACCGCGATGTACCTTTACAGAATGGCTTTTGACTTCAATGATTTTGGCGCCGCCAGCGCCATGTCGTGGTTGCTCTTCTTGATTGTGGTGGTGCTGACTTGGCTCACCAACCGCGCCTTTCACCCAGCACGCCGAGTGAAGAAAGGAGGCCTCGCTTGAACGCTAAAAAGGGCTTTCAACCCAGCTTGGTTCTGGCCTACCTCACAGTGGGCATCGGCAGCCTCTTGATGATGGCGCCCTTTTATTTCATGTTTGTGTTTGCCACGCACGACAGAAGCGATATTTTTCAGCTGCCGCCGCCGGTTTGGTTTGGGACTGGGTTTTGGAGCAACCTCGACATCCTGACCCAGCACCTGCCGTTCTGGCGAAACCTGATGTGGAGCCTCTATGTGGCCTGTTGCTCGACGGCTTTGACCTTGCTGTTCTGCTCTATGGGTGGCTACGCCTTTGCCTGCTTCGAGTTTCGTTTTAGGTCAGCGTTATTTGGTTTGGTGCTCGGAACCATGCTTCTGCCCAGCTTTATGAACATGATTCCCAGTTTCATGGTGATGAATGCCTTGGGCTGGATTGATCAAGCCCGAGCGCTCTACGTCCCCGGCGCAGCCAGTGCCTTTGGTATTTTCTTGATGCGGCAGTTCATCAGCAGCTCTGTCCCCAAAGACCTGATTGAGGCAGCGCGTTTGGATGGTTGCTCTGAATTCGGCATTTATGGTCGCATCGTCTTGCCTCTTTTAAAACCGGCTTTGGGCACGCTGGGGTTAATCACTTTCATTGCCTCATGGAACAACTTCATGGGTCCCTTGATTGTGATGCGCTCTCCCGACCACTACACCCTGCCTTTGGCCCTTCGCAGCCTCCAAACCCCGACAGACACCGAATGGGGGGCGTTGATGGCGGGCTCGGCCATAGCCACCATTCCTTTGATGATTTTGTTTGCCCTTTTCTCTCGTCAACTGATCGCTGGCCTCACCAGCGGCGCTGTCAAGTAAAGACTCACCATGAATGCTTCACCTCCCAGCCACTTGTTGTCAGACGCTTTGACCTCGGGTGCTCGACGAATTGACCCCTTATCCGACTTTCCACCTGGTTTTCAGTGGGGCGTTGCCACCAGCGCCTTTCAGATTGAAGGCGCCGCGCAGGAAGACGGCAAAGGCCCGTCTATTTGGGATGCCTTTTGCGAAAAACCGGGTGTCATTGCCGATGGCAGCAATGGCAACGTGGCCTGCAACCATTACCACCGACTCGAGGATGACCTCAATTTGATCGCCAGCTTGGGCGTGGACTTGTACCGCTTTTCAACCGCCTGGTCACGTGTTCAGCCCAGGGGTCACGGCGCTTGGAATGAAAAAGGATTGGCCTTTTATGACCGACTGATTGATGGCTTGTTGCAGCGCGGCATCAAGCCCTACCTGACCCTCAACCACTGGGATTTGCCACAAGTTTTACAAGAAAACGGTGGCTGGGAAAACCGCGACACCGTCTATCGTTTTGTCGACTATGCCCAAGGCATGGCACGCCGTTTTGGTGACCGAGTCGCCAGCATCACCACCCACAATGAACCCTGGGTCATCTCCATTCTGGGACATGAAACCGGGGTGTTTGCCCCGGGCATCAAGAGCCTGGCTTCGGCCCTGCAAGTCTCTCACCACTTGCTGCTGAGTCATGGCTTGGCCCTGCAAGGCATGCGCGCTGAAGGCGCTCGAATGCCCATGGGCATTGTGCTCAATCTCTCGCCAATTCACGCCGCTACAAACAGCCAAGCAGACCTAGACAAAGCCCGCTTGGACGACGGCAAGTTGGTGCGCTGGTACATGGACCCCCTGTTCAAAGGCCATTACCCCGCCGACATGCTTGAAGCCTTTGGTGCTGCAGCCCCTCAAACACAAGCGGGAGACATGGCCAATATTGCGACGCCCATGGACTTTTGGGGCATCAATTACTACACCCGCTCGATCGCCTCTGCCGATGACTCTTGGCGAGTTGCTCAGGGCGGCCGGCGTTTGACCGACATGGGCTGGGAAATCTACCCCGAAGGGCTGACCGAATTGCTGCTGCGTTTGCACCAGGATTACACCTTGCCCGCCACCTACATCTCTGAAAACGGGGCGGCTTTTGATGATCAGCCTGTCGATGGCCAAGTCCACGACATCGACCGAATCGATTACTTGGCCAGTCACATTACCGCCGTCCATGAGGCCATTCAACAAGGGGTTCCCATGGCGGGTTACATGGTGTGGAGTTTGATGGACAATTTTGAATGGGCATCGGGTTATGAAAAGCGATTCGGCATTGTTCACATTGACTACGAAACCCAAAAAAGAACCCCCAAGGACAGTGCGCTCTGGTACCGTGATTTCTTAATGCGTCAAAAAGCCTTGCGCCAAATCCAAAACAAGGCGCCCTTGAGCGCAGAGGTCAGGGGCTGAGATGGGATCCGTCACATTCCGCGAGGTGCGAAAAAGCTACCCCAAGGTAGGGGGGGCCAAGGGCGAACAAACCCAAGTCATTCAAGGCCTCAATCTTGATATCAAAGACGGTGAGTTCATGGTGTTCATCGGCCCTTCGGGTTGTGGCAAGTCCACCACCTTGCGCATGATCGCGGGCTTGGAAAGCGTGTCTTCGGGTGAATTGCTGATTGACGGCGCCCCTGTCAATGACACCCCGCCCTCCCAACGTGGCGTGGCGATGGTGTTCCAAAGCTACGCGCTTTATCCCCACATGACGGTGGCTGAGAACATGGGCTTTGCCTTAAAAATGGATGGCCTACCCAAAATCGAGCGCGTTCGCCAAGTTCGACAAGTGGCTGAAGTTTTGCAAATCACCCACTTGCTAGACCGCTTGCCCAAAGACCTTTCTGGCGGCCAACGTCAGCGGGTGGCGATTGGTCGAGCCATTGTTCGCAAACCCAAAGTTTTTTTATTTGACGAGCCCTTGTCCAATTTGGACGCATCACTGCGAGTTCACATGCGCATCGAGTTGGCGCGCTTGCACAAAGAGTTGGGCACCACCATGATCTATGTGACCCACGACCAGGTCGAGGCCATGACCTTGGGCCAACGCATTGCAGTCTTCCATGAAGGGCGGATTGAACAAGTGGGGGCGCCACTGGATTTATATGAACGCCCTGCAAATGAGTTTGTGGCTGGCTTTTTGGGATCGCCCAAAATCAATTTGATTGAGCGCCCTGGTGCCCAAGACTCCCTTGCACACCGTTTGCTGTGGCAGAAGTTAATCAAAAATTTGAGCCCGGAGGCGGCCATCCAAAACGCCGATGAGCTCCAAAAAATGGGGGTTAGGGCCGAGCATTGGCAAGTTGCCAAGCCAGCGGCGGGCTTGCCCGTTCCTGGATCTGGCGAACTGGGGTCCGGTGTGCCCTGTGAATTGGTTTTATCTGAACACTTGGGCGACAGCGCCTTGCTTTACCTGAAAGTCGACGGCATCAAGGAATTGATCACCGCCCGCTTAAGTGGCGACGACTTGCCGAATCGGAACCAATGGGCACCAGGCCAAGCCCTAAGCCTCGAAGTCAAACCCCATAGAACATTGGGTTTCAAATATTAGGGAAAGCCATGAGTTTTATCCCTTGCCATTTCATTAGCAGGGATGTACGCTTCATGAAAGCGCTTTCAGAAAACCTTTTCAGGCAACGCTTTCATGGGATCAAGGATTGGTTACTTGTTTTTATTACAGCAAAGGAAGTTTGATATGAGACATACCCTAAATTCATTTATGGCGCCTGCCGCGGTCATTGCGGTATCGGCAATGTTGGCTGCATGTGGTGGTACTGGTTCTAGCTCGCCGAGTCTGACTGCGCAAACAATTTCTTTCTCAGCCCCCTCAACTGCGGTTTTGGTCGGCCAAACAGTCACGTTGAGTGGTTCAGCGACATCCTCGTTGCCATTAAGCTACACCTCAAGCACTGCCTCTGTTTGTACCATCAACTCTGCGGGCACGGGCGTAACGGGTGTTACCGCAGGTTCATGCACCATTACAGCCAATCAAGCGGGTAATTCAACCTACGCAGCTGCCACCGCTGTTCCTGTCACCTTCAACATCGCTTTAGACCCACAAACCATTTCTTTTTCAGCACCAACAGCACCTGCTGTGGGAGGAACGGCCAACTTAACGGCTACTGCCTCATCTGGCTTAGCGGTCAGCTTCGCCTCTAGTACCACTTCGGTCTGTACCGTCAGCGGCTCTACATTGACAGCAGTAGCAGCAGGCACTTGCACGGTGACAGCATCACAAACTGGCAATTCCACCTACGCCGCAGCCGCTTCTGTGCCACAGTCGTTCAATATCGCATCTGCAGGACCGACAGTTGCCGTCTTTTCAACTGGTTTTGCTTCTGCAAGTGCCACTGTTCAAGGTGGTGGTTATGGCGGCTATAGCGGCAGTAATATTGATGGCTGGAATTGTGGTGCCCCGGCATCATGCGGATCTGGCGGCGGCTATGTCAGCAGCACCGTCACACCTGCACAAAGCTACTACTATTATTACTATCAAACTCCCACCCCAGCTACTGGGCAGTACATGGGTATTTTCATCCAAGCTCCTGGTGTGACTGCCCTGAGCACCACCACCAACACATCTGGCTTGCAACTGACCAACCAAACCACGATGACTTTCACGCTCAATCAAAATCCTGAATGGGCGGGACAATCAAATCACAATATTGCCATTTTGTTGACCTTGGGTAAATATTATTCTGTGGGAGGCGGTGCCTGCAACATCAAACTTCAAGCGGTAATGACACCCACTGGAGGCAGCACATCAACGACTTACACCATCCCATTGAGTTCCTTCATCGTCTCACAAAATTGTGGTGTCGGCAGCCTGACGCCCTCTTCAGTAGCCACCGCATTAACAGCCGCTGTAGGCGGACCTGTTGCTCAAATTGATTTCCAAGGTGATGGTGGCATTTCAGCGTTGACCACGGGATCTTTGACCTCAAGCGCTAACTCAACCGTGGCCAATGGTGGCGTTTATCCAACCACTATTGCCTTCAACGGTGGAATTACTTTCCAGTAAGCTGCTTGCATTCGATCAAAAAGGGGCACCTGGGTGCCCCTTTTTTTAATCATTATTAGGATAGCCAGGTGAGCACAGATCTCCCTGCAACTTTCAGCTTCCAAGTTGGCTGCACGTTTTCAGACGGACAGTTGATTGACAACTCAACCACCAGATCCTCATCGCTCTGGTTCATCCCCACCACCACGATGCTACCTTCTGGATTCACAAAGGCTGAACAGATCAACGATTCCTTGGTGGAGGAGCAGACCACTCGCCACGCGCCAGGCTTCACGAATCGGGCCAGGTGTCCTAAAAAGTCAAATGAAGGCTGGTAGAGCAACTCCCCTTGGTCCGAGGCCAAGATGGGGGCGCTGCAAAAGTTGCCGACATGGTTGGGGCCGCCTTGCTCGTTGAGCAACAGGTTCCAATCGATCCACCCCACAGTCCAGCGATTCAAGTCGTTTAGGATGTTGCGACCGTAGCGCTCGCCCACCTCCCATGAGTCAAAGTGTGGCCCGCGTTCTTGACAGCCTTCCGTGAACAAGAGGTGCTTGTCGGGCCAGGCATCGTGGGTGAGCTGAACTTGCTCAAAATGGGGCTCGCCGTACCAATGAAAGCCTGCACCCCACACATATTTCGAGGCGTCCGGGTCGCTGTACACGACGCTGGCGCGGCGCAAGAGTTGATCTCGGTTGTGGTCCCACACCACGATTTTCACGTGGCCCAAGCCAGCAGCCTGCAAGGCGGGGCCTAAGTGATCGCGCACAAAATCCCGCTCTTCTTCGGCGCTGTAAAGACAAGAGTCCCAAACCTGCTTGGCTTCCGGCTCGTTTTGAATGGTCACGCCCCATAGGGGCACGCCCTGTTGGGCATAAGCTTGGATGAATTTCACGTAGCACTGGGCCCAAGTGGCTCGCCACCGCGGCAAAAGCTGTCCACCGTGGTTCATGTGCTGGTTGCTTTTCATCCAAGCAGGCGGGCTCCAAGGGGAAGCCAACAATTTCAAGGGTTCACGTGAAGTGGCCGCCAATTTGGCTTGGGCCGCTTTGATGAAGGGCAGCAAGGCCTGTCGGTCACGCTCGATTTGAAAACCA
>CAILKX010000118.1 GCA_903834975.1 uncultured Curvibacter sp. | reverse complement strand
CAGAATCAGGGCAATCAGCCGAGTCAACGCGTCGCCGTGGTTGAAGAAGTCCATCGTGAAGCCAGCCGAGTCAGGTGTTCAAACCCAAAACGTCAAACATGTCGAACAAACCGGTTTTTTGTTGGGCCAAGAAACGAACCGCTCGCATGCTGCCTTGGGCATAGGTGGCGCGGCTGGAAGATTTGTGGGTAATTTCAATGCGCTCGCCGGTGCCCGCAAACAAAACCGTGTGATCGCCCACGATGTCGCCGCCGCGAATGGTGGCAAACCCAATGCTCGAGGGATCGCGCTCGCCCGTCACGCCTTCACGGGCATAGACCGCGCAGTCTTTCAAATCGCGCCCCAAGGCAGAGGCGATGACTTCGCCCATTTTCAAAGCCGTGCCCGAAGGCGCATCGACTTTGTGTCGATGGTGGGCCTCAATGACCTCAATGTCATAACCGGTCGACAAAGCGCGAGCGGCCATGTCCAACAACTTCAGGGTGACGTTCACGCCCACGCTCATATTGGGCGCCATGACGATGGCGATGTCTTGGGCGGCTTCTGCGATTTGGGCCTTCTGTTCTTCCGTGAAACCGGTCGTGCCGATCACCATCTTGACGCCCAATTGCCGGCATACCGCCAAATGCGCCAACGTGCCTTCGGGGCGCGTGAAGTCAATTAAATATTGGGCGTTTTGAAGGCCTTGTTGTAAATCCGAAGTCACCAAGACGCCGCTGTCTCGCCCTAAAAAGGCCGTCGCATCCGAGCCCAAAGCGGGGCTGCCCGGGACATCCAAGGCGCCCGCTACTTGAGCGTCGCCGGACGCCAAAATAGCCTCCAACAACATGCGTCCCATGCGGCCAGAAGCGCCGGCCACCGCAATTGGCAATGTTGGCAATGATGACAACGAGGAGTTTTCCATAAAATTAACGCGCTGCTGGCTCTAACGGGGGATAAGGGGTCTGCGTCACGGCCGGGGCACTCTCGACCTCCACCGATTTGGGCAAGGGGAATTTCTGCAACGCCTCGTCTGCCGCCTTCAGCGGAGGGGGTTCAGGTGGTTTTTTGCGGGGGTCTAAGCGACTGACGAAATCAACTTCGGTGGGCATGTCATCGCCGGCCACGTGGTCAACGGCATCGCCGTCGAAAAAAACCGTGAAACGCCTGGAAATGGCCTCAACCCCTTGGCGTTGAATGGTGAAAACATAGTCCCAGCGGTTGTTGTGAAAGGGGCTGATCAACAGCGCGGTGCCCAAAATCTCTCGGGTCTGCTGACGGCTCATCCCAGGCTTGATGGCTTCAACCTGCTCACGCGACAGAAAGTTGCCCTGCACGACTTCAACCTTGTAAGGGGTGAGTTGGTCAGCCAGTTCTGCGGTGGACTTGGCAAGATCAACGCTGTAAGTGCCACAAGCTGACAAGCACAAATTCAGTCCAACCAGCCCCCCTGCCAAGAAGAGCCAGCGGGTACCACGATGAGAAAAAACAGGCATGTTGAACCGTGTAAGGATATGATGATTCATTGTAGCGGTAGAGCTGAAAGTGCCTGCATGTCAAAAAACGATGGACTCAAAAACGCCGGGCTGAAAGCCACCTTGCCCCGACTCAAAATTCTGGAGTTGTTTCAAGGCAGCGAACAACGGCATTTGAGCGCCGAGGAGGTCTTCAGAACCCTGCTGTTGGAGCACACCGACATTGGTTTGGCCACGGTTTATCGGGTCTTGACCCAATTCGAGCAAGCCGGCATTTTGAGTCGCAGCCATTTTGAAAGTGGCAAAGCCATTTATGAGCTGAACGAAGGCCAGCACCATGACCACTTGATTTGCACCGAATGCGGGAAAGTGGAAGAATTTTTCGACGCCGAAATCGAGCAGCGTCAACAAACCATCGCCTCCCAGTTGGGCTGGCTCATGCAAGACCACGCGATGTCCCTTTATGGCCTTTGCCAAGCCTGTCAGACCCGCCAGAAAACGACTTAATCCTTAGCCTTCCATGGCAAGGCGTTGACGCGACACAAACTCTTGGTAGGTGTCAATGCCACGCAACTGCAAAATCGTGTTGCGCACGGCCGCCTCCACCAGCACCGCAATGTTGCGCCCTGCCACCACTTGAATCACCACTTTGCGAACCGGCACGCCGAGCACGTCTTGCAGCAAGGGCTCTGAAGGCATGCGCTCGTAGTCGCGTTCAAGGGTTTCTTTGCGTACCAAATGAACAATCAATTTGAGTCGCATTTTTCGGCGAACTGCGGTTTCCCCAAAAATGGCGCGGATGTCCAGCAAGCCAATGCCGCGAACTTCCAGCATATTTTGAAGCAGCTCGGGGCAGCGGCCTTCAATCGTGGTTTGGTTGATGCGGAAAAGGTCGACCGAGTCATCGGCCACCAAACCATTGCCGCGTGATATCAGCTCCAAACCCAGCTCGCTTTTGCCCAGACCTGATTCGCCCGTGATCATCACGCCCAAACCCAAAATGTCCATGAACACACCGTGCATCGAAGACCGATCGGCAAAGTGCTTGGACAAATACGCCCGCAACACATCGATCACAAAAGCCGAGGGTTGCGCCGTCGAGAACATCGGGATTTGAGCCCGCTCACACATCGAGACCAAGGCATCGGGGGCGGTTTGGCCGTCGGCCAAAATCAGCACGGGCGGCTCGAGCGTGACGATGCGAGAAATGCGGCGCGCACAATCGGCTGGCGTGGCATTCGTGAGGTAAGCCACCTCCCGCTCGCCAAGGAGTTGAACGCGGTAGGGGTGGATGTAATTGAGATAGCCCACCAAATCGGCGCCTGACCGAGCCGATCGAACGGCCACTTCGTCAAAGCGCCGTTCTGAGGCGCCCAAGCCGGCGATCCACTGCCAGTGCAAGGTGCTGCGAAAACTTTCAAAAAGAACGTCAGCACTGACCGCATTGGGCTTCATGGGCGGCTCTCGGGTTTAGTTGCGCAATTCAGAACGCCAATCGGCGATTGTCTGGTGCAGCAGGGCTGCATCTTCACAGGCTTTCAGGCGTTCTCGCAAGGTCGAGTCGCTGAGCAGTTCAGCAATCTCAGACAAGATCTCCAGGTGTTTTTGGGTGGCCGCTTCAGGCACCAGCAAAAAGATAAGCAATTTAACGGGTTGCTCATCGGGCGCGTCAAAACCAATGGGTTCGGCCAGCTGAAAAACAGCGGCCATCGGCGCCTTGAGGCCCTTGATGCGGCCATGAGGAATGGCCACCCCGTGGCCCAATCCGGTGGAACCCAGGCGCTCACGGGCAAATAAACTGTCCGTGATGAGCGCCCTGTTCAGGCCATGCTGGCTTTCGAACAGCAGGCCGGCTTCTTCAAAAGCCCGTTTTTTGCTCGTCGCGTCGAGGCGAACAAGCACTTGGGCGGCTGGCAAGATGGTGGCTAAGCGATTCATGTTACGGCCGCATTATGCACCGCTGGCCAACTGCTTCGCCAAGCCACCCCCGATCGGTGTCACTGGACTTACATCAAGCGTTTTGGCGCCTCGTGGTGGTGGGCTTGGATGCGGTCTTTGTACTTGACCACTTGGCGGTCGAGCTTGTCGACCAAATCATCTACAGCCGCATACAAGTCGGCGTGCGCGCTCTCGGCGAACAGGTCGTTGCCTTTGACGTGCAGATTGCATTCGGCCTTTTGACGTCCCTCTTTTTCGGTTTGGTTCTCAATGCTGAGCAACACCTTGATGTCAACCACTTGGTCGAAATGACGGGTGATTTTTCCCAACTTAGAGGTCACATAAGTTCGCAAGGCGGGGGTGATTTCTAAGTGGTGGCCACTGATCGTCAAGTTCATAAAGAACCTCCTGTTGTCATCAGGTTAATAAAAGCCCAGCCCTTTTTAAGGAAGGGGCCAGGCCGAGGGAAATCAAAACACGCTGCGGATCATGCGCCTTTATTCAATTGATTTAACAATGTCTTCGACCACTTTTTTGGCGTCACCAAACACCATCATGGTCTTGTCCATGTAGAACAACTCGTTGTCCAAACCGGCATAGCCCGCGGCCATGGAGCGTTTGTTCACAATCACCATTTTGGCTTTGGAGGCTTCCAAAATAGGCATGCCGTAAATGGGGCTGCCCTTCACGTGCGCGGCGGGGTTCACCACATCATTCGCACCGAGCACGATGGCCACATCGACTTGCCCAAATTCGCTGTTGATGTCTTCCATCTCAAACACCTGGTCGTAAGGCACCTCGGCTTCAGCCAACAACACGTTCATGTGGCCGGGCATGCGACCTGCCACCGGGTGAATGGCGTATTTCACGTTGATGCCTTTGGCGATCAAGGTATCGGCCAGTTCTTTCACCGCGTGTTGGGCACGTGCCACAGCCAAGCCGTAGCCTGGGACGATCACCACCGATTCGGCATTGGACAACACAAAGGCCGCATCTTCCACGCTGCCGGATTTGAAGTTGCGTTGCACCGCGACGCTGCCCGGTGTGGCCGCCACTTCACCGCCAAAGCCGCCCAAAATCACACTGAAGAAGGAGCGGTTCATGGCGCGGCACATGATGTAGCTCAGGATCGCTCCAGAGCTGCCCACCAAGGAGCCCGCAATGATCAGCATTTGGTTGTTCAAACTGAAGCCAATGCCGGCCGCCGCCCAGCCTGAGTAACTGTTCAACATCGACACCACCACGGGCATGTCAGCACCGCCAATCGGGATGATGATGAGAACGCCCAACACAAAAGACAAGGCCAACATGATGAAGAAGGCGGTCCAATCGCCAGTCAGCATGAAATAAATGCCCAATCCCAAAGTGGCCAATCCCATGGCCAAATTGACCATGTGTTGGCCCTTGAACACCACAGGCGCGCCTTGGAACAATCGGAATTTGTATTTACCGCTCAATTTGCCAAAGGCAATCACCGAACCGCTGAAGGTAATGGCGCCAATGGCGGCTCCCAAGAACAATTCCAAGCGGTTGCCGGCTGGAATGGCCTCGCCCTTGCCTGTTAAGCCAAAGGCCCAAGGTTCGGCCACCACCGCCACGGCAATGAACACAGCGGCCAAACCAATCATGCTGTGCATGAAAGCCACGAGTTCAGGCATCTTGGTCATTTCAACGCGTTGCGCCATCAAAGAGCCCGCAGCGCCGCCCACCACCAAGGCCCCTAAAACAAAGGGCAAACCGGGTGCTGAACCTTGTTTGACGATCAAGGCGACGGTGGTGAGCATGGCAATGGCCATGCCCGTCATGCCAAATACATTCCCGCGGATCGACGTGGTGGGGTGCGAGAGCCCTTTCAGCGCCTGAATAAAGCAGACACTGGCAACCAAATACAAAAGGGTGACGAGGTCCATGCTCATGGGGCTACTCCTGATTCAGCCGCTTGAGGCTTTTTGTCTTTTTTCTTGAACATTTCCAGCATTCGCCGCGTGACCAAAAAGCCACCAAAAACATTCACCGCAGCCAGCGTCACGGCCAACACGCCCATGCTGTGGCCCAAGGGGGTTTCAGTGCCTGCGGCGGCGATCATGGCGCCGACAATCACAATGGCTGAAATGGCGTTGGTCACCGCCATCAAAGGGGTGTGCAGGGCGGGCGTGACTGTCCAGACAACGTGGTAACCCACGTAGATGGCCAACACGAAGATGATCAGGTTGACCATGGTGTGAGAAACGATTTCCATTAAGGATCTCCAAATTTAAATTGAACGGGGCATCAAGCGCGACGGACCGCACCTTGATAAGTCACCAAGCAGGCGGCCACGATGTCGTCTTCCAAATCGACGTGCAATTGACCTTCTTTGTTGAGGATGAGCTTCAAAAAATCCAACACATTGCGCGCGTACAACGAAGAGGCATCGGCCGCCACCAACGCCGGCAAATTCGTATTGCCCACCAATTTCACCCCGAAACGCTCCACGGTTTGATCGGCCACCGTGAGTGGGCAATTGCCGCCCGGTAAGCCGTCGGGCCCCGGCGCGCCTTTGCCGGCGGCCAGGTCGATGATGACCGAGCCGGGCTTCATTGACTTGACCATGTCTTCGGTGATCAAAGTGGGCGCGGCACGACCCGGAATCAAAGCGGTTGAAATCACCACGTCGGCTTGGGCGACGCGCTTGGCCACTTCTGCTTGTTGGCGCGCCAACCAGCTGGGGGGCATGGGACGGGCGTACCCGCCCACCCCTTCTGCCGCGTCTTTTTCTTCTTGCGTTTCAAAAGGCACGTCTATGAACTTGGCGCCCAAAGACTGAACTTGTTCTTTGACCGAAGGCCGAACGTCAGAGGCCTCGATCACGGCACCCAAGCGTTTGGCGGTCGCAATCGCCTGCAGCCCGGCCACACCGACCCCCAAAATCACCACCCGCGCGGCTTTCACTGTGCCTGCGGCGGTCATTAACATGGGGAAAAACCGTTGGTATTCATTGGCCGCCAAAATCACGGCCTTGTAGCCGGCGATATTGGCTTGGCTGGACAGCACGTCCATGCTCTGGGCCCGTGTGGTGCGGGGCGCGGCCTCCAAAGCGTAGGATGCAAGTCCCTTGGCGGCCAGTTGTTGCAAGCCAGCAGCGTCAAACGGGTTGAGCATGCCCACCAAGGAGGCGCCGGTTTTCATTTGTGCCAATTCAGTCTCTGAAGGGGCGCGTACTTTGAGCACCAAGTCGGCCTCAAAAGCGCCCGCCGCGTTGGTGATCACGGCACCAGCGGCCTCAAAAGCCGCGTCGGTGACGCTGGCCGCCAAGCCCGCGCCTGCTTGAACCTGAATGTCATGGCCCTGGGCTTTGAGCTTTTTCACCGTCTCAGGGGTCACCGCCACCCGAGTTTCACCCACCGCCGTCTCTGCCGGAACGCCTATCAACATGGCTTCTCCCTGGTTATTTCTGAATTTACACTGATATTACACAATGTCTGCCCATTCAAAAGCCAGACAATCCCTGAGTCGATAATAGCGAGATGCAAACCCGATGGAAACCCAGCGTCACCGTGGCCGCGGTGATGGAGCGCGACGGCAAGTTCTTGCTGGTGGAAGAACACACCGATAACGGGCTCAAACTCAACAACCCTGCCGGCCACCTCGAACCCAGTGAGTCCCCCGCCGACGGCTGTGCCCGCGAGGCGCTGGAGGAAACGGCGCACCACTTCAAACCCACCGCGTTGGTCGGGGTGTATTTGTCGCGCTTTCGCAAAAAAAACACGGGAGAAGACATCACTTACCTGCGCTTTGCTTTTGCCGGCGAAGTGGGTGAGGAAGTGCCTGACATGAAGCTCGACGAAGGCATCGTTCGTGCCGTGTGGATGACCGAAGCCGAGATTCGCGCCAGCGCGGATCGCCACCGCGGCCCCATGGTGTTGCGCTGTTTGGACGACTATTTATCGGGCCAACGCTTCCCGCTTTCTGCGGTTCACACCGACCCGTCCGTGTTGTTGGATCCGCCCACGCTATGAAGCCAGTGAAGCAGAGGATTGTCGTGGGCTTGAGCGGCGGCGTCGACTCGGCTGTCACTGCCCATCTGCTGAAACAACAAGGCCATGAGGTCGTGGGCATCTTCATGAAAAATTGGGAAGACGACGATGACGATGAATATTGCTCGACCCGCCAAGATTTCCTGGACGCCGCCAGCGTGGCCGACGTGCTGGGCATTGAAATCGAACACGTCAACTTTGCGGCCGACTACAAAGACCGTGTATTTGCCGAATTTTTGACCGAGTACCAAGCCGGCCGTACGCCCAACCCGGACGTGCTGTGCAATGCCGAAATCAAGTTCAAAGCCTTCCTTGACCACGCCATGCGTTTGGGCGCCGAAAAAATCGCGACCGGGCACTATGCCCGGGTCCGCCAAAACCCCCATTCGGGTTTGTTTGAACTCCTCAAAGGGTTGGACGCCAGCAAAGACCAAAGTTATTTTCTGCACCGTTTGAACCAAGCGCAACTGAGCAAGACCCTCTTTCCGGTGGGCGAGTTGCAGAAAACAGAGGTTCGCCGGATGGCCTCTGAAATGGGGTTGCCCAATGCCAAAAAGAAAGACTCCACCGGCATCTGCTTCATTGGTGAACGGCCCTTTCGTGAATTCTTGAACCGCTACATCGCCAAAGCAGCCGGCCCCATCCGCGATGCCAATGGCCGCCAGCTCGGTGAGCACCAAGGCTTGTCGTTTTACACGCTGGGCCAGCGCCAAGGCTTGGGCATTGGCGGCGTCAAGGAAAAAGGCGCCCCAAGAGGCGGCGGTGCGCATGAACCCTGGTTTGTCGCCCGCAAAGACCTCACCACCAACACCCTGTGGGTGGTGCAAGGCCACGACCACCCTTGGCTGCTCTACCAAAGCCTCACAGCCGATAAAGCGTCTTGGGTGGCAGGGCATCCGCCTCAGGGGTTGCACGGCGCCTCATTGGGCGCCAAAACCCGTTACCGCCAAAGTGATGCGGAATGTCACTTGGTGAGCGCCCTAGACAATCCAGACAATGCCACCTTTGGATTGTCTTTTGGGCAAGCCCAGTGGGCCGTCACGCCCGGGCAAAGTGCGGTGTTGTACGAGGGTGAAGTGTGCCTGGGCGGCGGGCTGATCGCTTCGGCTGAGGCTTGGGCCACAGCTTAGGCTTGGGCATTTTCTTAAGTCACTTTAGCGTGCTCGACCTTCAAGCACGCATCGCTGATTGACAACAGGCCTGCTTCCTTGGCCAGGCAATGCGCCGCCTCGTTGTGGATGCCGAGTTGCTGCCACAAGCACTTGGCCCCAATGGCAACGGCCTCTTGGGCGACGGGGAGAACCTCCTCCGCCTTTCTGAACACATCGACCAGGTCGACAGGAAACGGAATGTCACTCAGTGAGGCGTAACAAGTCTCCCCCAGGATGCCCTCCGGGTCGTTGGCAAAGGTCGGGTTCACCGGCACGATTCGGTAACCATGGTCTTGCAGGTAGCGAGCCACTTGATAACTGGCTCGGTCTGGTTTTTTTGACAGCCCCACCACGGCGATGGTGTGGCATGCCTTGAGAATTTGGGGCAAATTCGCGGGAATGGGTGCCATGGCCTTGAGACTGAATTAGAACTGGTGCGGCTGGCGGGGATCGAACCCACGACCCTTGGCTTCGGAGGCCAATACTCTATCCACTGAGCTACAGCCGCGAATCGGAAACAAGCAATTTGAAATTATCGCACGCGATGCCGGCGAGGCCCATGGGGCTGGGTATAATTTCTGTTACTTTTTAGCGCCCTTTTATTCCTTGAGGACACCATGAGCGACAACCACGACGAGTCTCACGAAGCCCACACAGGCCCCATCAAAACACCCAAGCAATTGTTGGTGGCGGTGTTCTTTTCTTTTGTGGTTCCCGTTTTCATCATCATCGGTTTGGTGGCCTATGTCACGCGCCACAACCTGCCCGAAGCCGGTGCCCAGAGCACACCGGCTGAAGTGGCCGAACGCATTCACCCAGTAGCGGCCGTTGAGGTTCGCGATGCCAACCGCGAATTGAAAACAGGCGAACAAGTTTACAAAGCCCAGTGCAGCACTTGCCACGCCATCGGCGCCGCAGGCTCCCCCAAATTCGAAGACGCCAAGGCATGGGCACCCCGCATTGCCAAGGGCTACGACGCTTTGTTGAACTCCGCTTTGCACGGCAAAGGCGCGATGGGCGCTCAAGGCGGCGGCGATTTTGACGATGTTGAAGTGGGTCGCGGTGTGGTCTACATGGCCAATGCAGCCGGCGCTAAGTTTGCCATACCCCAACCTGCCGCGGCTGCTGCCAAATAAGCGCCCCTAAGCCCATCCGTTAATTAGCTCCTCACGCTGTCAGCGCCTCTGGGCTCAACACGAACCCGAAGCGCTGCTCGATCTCTGCCCTCCGCAGTTCTAGCGGGGCGGGCCAAGCCCCCGATTCGATCATCTCGACAGCCACGCCAACGTCTTGGCTGTGAACCAAACCCAAACCCGCTGGCGTGTTGGCGTAAAGCCAGCCCGATTCATCCACCCAAGTCGATAAAACGCTGAAGGGCGCTTGTTCAGCGACCTTGTTTTTTTCGACGTTGGCCGTCTCTGGCTGATTGGGGATGAAAGCGGGTTCCGGATCGAACGACGGCTCAAAAGCCGCCAACTGGCCTCGTTGATTCACTCGCCAAATCCAAGGCGCAGCGGCCAGCTCCACAAAAACGCGCTGCGGCCCGTTTTGAAAATACCAGCACCCACGCCCATCGGCGGCGTAGTTGCGCTGAATAAAACCAATGAGTTTGTCGTGGCGCAACACCGAGCCTTGCGCGCCGGGTGCGCCGCTGTTGAAGGTGCCCAAGGCCTGCACCGCGTCATCGCGCATCCGCCATTGGCCGCGGGCGTCCAAACCCAACCAACCGCAGCAAGCGGGCACATGGGGCCATTTGGCCATGGCTTGTTGGACCAAGTCATCCATGGGCTGGGGCCTGCTGGTCAAACCAACCCATGACGGCTTCGGGCATGGCCAGAACATGGCTTTTAAAAACCCCCTCGGACGCTGGAAAACCCACGTGCCCTCCGTGCTTGGGTTGCCAGAGCGTGACCCAAGGGCTCGCATCGGCTGGCGTTGGCAAGCTCTCCGCTGGAATGAACGGATCATTTTGAGCGTTGAGGACCAAGGCGGGCAAGCGCACCTTTTGCAGATGCGGCTTTGACGAGGCCCGCTGCCAATAATCGGCTGTGTCCTTGAAACCATGCAGTGGCGCTGTGAAGACATTGTCGAAATCAGCCAAGGTTTTAGACCGAAGGGCTTGGTCTAAATCAAACAGGCCCGGGTGCTGCCGCCATTTCAATTTCGCTTTTCGCTTCATGGTTTTCAAGAACATGCGGGCATAAACCAAGCGATTAAAACCCACGCCCAAAGCAGCGCCGCTGGCCACCAAATCCAGCGGCGAACAAATCGCCGAGACAGCATTCACCAGCGATGAGGCTGTTTCCCCCCGCTCTTGCGCCCAGCGAAGCAAGGCGTTACCGCCGAGAGAAATGCCGACTGCCTGCCAACGACAGGTGCTCTGTGCCTGGAGGCGATGGAGCATCCAATCAATTTCTTCAAAGTCGCCGGAATGGTAGGCTCTGGGCGCTCGGTTGATTTCACCGCTACAGCCCCGAAAATGCACCACCGCAAAAGCCCAGCCCCTTGCTTGAGCCAAGGTGGCGAAGGCTTGTGAATAGGCGCTGCTCGAGTCGCCTTCGAGGCCATGAAACAAGACCAAGCCCTTGGTGGGCGAATTCGCTGGGCCTTTCAGCGCTAAGTGTGTTGTTGTGCCTTGCCTGGCGATGGCTGGTGCGATTTCTTGCGAATTTCCGGGGTCTAAAAAATCCACATCGACAAAGTCACCATCGGGGGTGTCCCAGCGCTCACGCACAAAGCGAGGTGGATGGGAGGGTTCGAGACGGTCTCTGGAACACCGAGAGCCCCAAATGGTTTGCAAATGGCCGTTGGGCAGCCAAAAAGGGGCCTCATAGTGTTGCATGAGCCCCCTCAATGCAAGACGGTGGCGGGGGTGTGAATGTCCAAGTCCGACACATCGCTGTCTTTGGGGCCTTGGCTGGCGTGGTGCGCCACGAGTCGCCAGCCCTGCGAGGTGTTTTGATAAACGTTGGTCGCCACAATCCAGCCCACGTGAGGGCCCTCATTGGTCAACATTTCCACCCGCTCCAACACACTGTGAACGGCGCTGCCCAAGGATTCCATGCGCATCACCCGCTGCGGGCTGACTGCCATACCACCATGGGCAAACATCGCTTCAAACACATTGCGGATGGCAGTGTGACCCAAAAGCCTCGGACCACTGGGGTGCACGCAGACAATTTCATCTTCCTCTGCCCAACAAGCCATGAGCTTATCGAGATCCCCCTTTTGCAGGGCTTCGTAGAAGGCAGTTTCGGTTTCTTGTGCCGATCCGCCGGAGAGAAGAACGCGCTGTTTTGACTTGGCCATGGTGGGGATTATGCAAAAAGAAAAAGCCCTCACCGAGAAATCGATGGGGGCTTTTTGAACCGGTGCAGGGGCAGCTTGACGCCCCTACAGGGACTTATTTTTTCTGACGAAATTTACGCAAGGCTGCCAATTGAGCCGCATAAATGGTCAGCTCAGATTGGGCTTTGGCCAAATCGAAGTCGCTCTTGGCGTTTTTCAGGGCTTCTTCGGCGGCGGCTCGGGCTTGATTGGCACGCTCTTCGTCCAAGTCTTTGCCGCGAATCGCCGTGTCCGACAACACCGTCACGGCGTTGGGCTGCACTTCCAGAATGCCGCCGGCCACAAACACGAATTCCTCGCCGCCGTCGGCCATCTCAATGCGCACCGAGCCAGGCTTGATGCGGGTAATGAGCGGCGTGTGGCCAGGCAAAATGCCCAGCTCGCCGGATTCACCAGGCAAGGCCACAAACTTGGCCTGGCCCGAGAACACGGCCTCTTCAGCACTCACAACGTCAACTTGAATGGTTGCCATGATGATTAGACCTTTTTGGCCTTCTCAAACGCTTCGTCGATGGTGCCGACCATGTAGAACGCCTGTTCGGGCAAGTGGTCGCATTCGCCAGCCACAATCATCTTGAAGCCACGGATGGTTTCCGACAAGCTGACGTATTTACCGGGCGAGCCCGTAAACACTTCTGCGACGTGGAAAGGTTGCGACAAGAAGCGTTGAATCTTACGGGCACGGGCCACGGCCAACTTGTCTTCAGGCGCCAAATCGTCCATGCCCATGATGGCGATGATGTCGCGCAATTCTTTGTAGCGTTGCAAGGTGCCTTGCACAGCGCGGGCGGTGTTGTAGTGGTCTTCACCGACGACGTTGGGGTCCAACTGACGGCTGGTGGAGTCGAGTGGGTCCACGGCAGGGTAGATACCCAGTGCAGCGATGTCACGCGACAACACCACGGTGGAGTCCAAGTGAGCGAAGGTGGTGGCCGGCGAGGGGTCGGTCAAGTCATCGGCAGGCACGTAAACGGCTTGGATGGAGGTAATCGAACCGACTTTGGTGGAAGTAATACGCTCTTGCAAACGGCCCATTTCTTCGGCCAACGTGGGCTGATAACCCACCGCAGAAGGCATACGACCCAACAAGGCGGACACTTCGGTACCGGCCAAGGTGTAACGGTAGATGTTATCCACAAAGAACAACACGTCACGGCCTTCGTCACGGAACGATTCAGCGATGGTCAAACCGGTCAAAGCCACGCGCAAGCGGTTGCCTGGGGGCTCATTCATCTGACCGTAAACCATGGCCACTTTGGATTCACCCAAGTTTTCCAAGTTCACCACGCCAGAGTCAGCCATTTCGTGATAGAAGTCATTGCCTTCACGGGTACGCTCACCCACACCAGCGAACACCGACAAACCCGAGTGGGCTTTGGCGATGTTGTTGATGAGTTCCATCATGTTCACGGTCTTGCCCACACCGGCGCCACCGAACAAGCCGACCTTACCGCCTTTGGCGAAAGGGCAAACCAAGTCGATCACCTTGATGCCGGTTTCCAGCAATTCTTGTGAAGGCGACAATTCGTCATAAGCCGGGGCTTTGCGGTGAATCGAAGCGGTCAGCTCTTGGCTAACGGGACCCCGCTCATCGATGGGGTTACCCAACACGTCCATGATGCGGCCCAGAGTGGCGCGGCCCACGGGCACGGTGATGGGGGCGTTGGTGTTGGTCACCATCAAGCCGCGACGCAGACCGTCAGACGAACCGAGCGCAATGGTACGCACCACGCCGTCGCCGAGTTGCTGTTGCACTTCGAGCGTCAGGGCCGAACCCTCGAGCTTGAGCGCATCGTAAATTTGGGGCATTTGATCGCGTGGAAATTCCACGTCAACCACAGCGCCAATACACTGAACAATTTTTCCTTGGGCTTGCATTTTTCGCTCCAATAATTTGAATTAGCTGAACTGCCTTGACCGTCTTAGCCGCTGATCGCCGCGGCGCCAGAAACGATTTCGGACAATTCTTTTGTGATGGCTGCTTGACGAGTTTTGTTGTAAACGAGTTTGAGCTCGCCAATCACATTACCCGCGTTGTCGGTAGCGGCTTTCATCGCCACCATGCGTGCTGCATGCTCAGAGGCCATGTTTTCAGCCACCGCTTGGTAAACCAAAGACTCGACGTAACGCACCAACAGGTGGTCAATCACGGTTTGTGCATCGGGTTCGTACAGATAGTCCCAACCATGTTCGGTTTTTTCCGATTCAAGGGTCTTTGCAGACAGGGGCAAGAGCTGTTCGACCACCGATTCTTGCTTCATCGTGTTGATGAACTTGGTGTAAGCCAAGTGAACCGAATTGATGCGGCCTTCGTGGTAAGCGTCCAACAACACCTTGACAGGCCCAATGAGCTTGTCGAGGTGCGGTGTATCGCCGAGCCCGGTGACGTGTGAAACCACCTTGATACCGACTCGGTTCATGAAGCCCAAGCCCTTGTTGCCAATGGCGACGGCCTCTGTTGAAATGCCCTGCGATTGCCATTCGCGCAGCTTGCTGGTGACGGCACGCAACACGTTGGTGTTCATGCCGCCGCACAAGCCTTTGTCGGTGCTCACCACGATCATGCCAGCGGACTTGGCCTCGTTCATTTTCATGAACGGGTGCACGTATTCCGGATTGGCTTCACCGAGGTTGGCGGCGACGTTGCGGATCTTTTCGCTATAAGGGCGGGCCGCGCGCATACGCTCCTGCGCCTTGCGCATTTTGGAGACGGAAATCATCTCCATGGCCTTGGTGATCTTCTTGGTGTTTTCCACCGATTTGATCTTGGTGCGTAGTTCCTTGCCCGATGCCATATCAGCCTCGCTTAAGCAAACGACTTCTTGAACGCTGCGATGGCGGTGTTCAATTCGGCTTCAGCATCTTTGTCCATGGCCTTGTCGGCTTCCAGCTTGGCCAACAAAGCGCCGTGGCTGGATTTCAGGTATTGATGCAAACCGTGTTCAAAAGGCAACACTTGCTTGATTTCGATGTCGTCCAAGTAACC
Organism: uncultured Curvibacter sp.; assembly: GCA_903834975.1. Classification (GTDB taxonomy): domain Bacteria; phylum Pseudomonadota; class Gammaproteobacteria; order Burkholderiales; family Burkholderiaceae_C; genus Curvibacter. The sequence continues at coordinate 20,046 of CAILKX010000118.1, read as the reverse complement.
CTTGTTGACCGCGAACAACGTGGCGCCCATCAAGGAGATGGGGAGCGGGCTGTATTGCGATTGCTTCAACAATTCGGTCACGCGGGCACCGCGGTCGAGCTGCTTGCGGGTGGCTTCGTCCAGGTCGGAAGCGAACTGCGCGAAGGCAGCCAATTCACGGTACTGGGCCAAGTCGGTACGGATACCACCGGACAAGTTCTTGATCAACTTGGTTTGAGCGGCACCCCCCACGCGTGACACCGAGATACCGGCGTTAATAGCGGGACGGATACCGGCGTTGAACAAGCTGGTTTCCAAAAAGATCTGACCGTCGGTAATCGAAATCACGTTGGTGGGCACGAAGGCGGACACGTCACCGGCTTGGGTTTCAATGATAGGCAGCGCGGTCAAAGAACCGGTCTTGCCCTTCACAGCACCCTTGGTGAAGGCTTCCACGTAGTCGGCGTTCACGCGAGCGGCGCGTTCCAACAAACGGCTGTGGAGATAGAACACGTCGCCAGGATAGGCTTCGCGGCCTGGAGGACGGCGCAACAACAAGGACACTTGGCGGTAAGCCACGGCTTGCTTGGACAGATCGTCATAAACGATCAAAGCGTCTTCACCGCGGTCGCGGAAATATTCGCCCATGGTGCAGCCTGAGTAGGCCGACACGTATTGCATGGCGGCCGACTCCGAAGCGGAGGCTGCCACGACGATGGTGTATTCCATCGCGCCGGCTTGCTCCAAAGCACGCACCACGTTTTTAATGGACGAGGCTTTTTGGCCAATCGCCACATAAATACAGGTAACGCCTTGGCCCTTTTGGTTGATGATGGCGTCGATGGCGACGGCTGTTTTACCGGTCTGACGGTCACCAATGATCAACTCACGTTGACCGCGACCTACGGGCACCATCGAGTCGATGGACTTCAGGCCGGTTTGCAAAGGTTGGCTAACGGATTCACGGGCGATCACACCAGGCGCGACCTTTTCGATCACGTCGGTCATCTTGGCGTTGATGGGGCCCTTGCCGTCAATGGGTTGACCCAAGGCATTGACCACACGGCCAATCAGCTCAGGGCCGACGGGCACTTCCAAAATGCGGCCCGTGCACTTGACGGTGTCGCCTTCAGAGATGTGCTCGTACTCACCCAAGATCACGGCGCCGACAGAGTCGCGCTCGAGGTTCAAGGCCAAGCCGAAAGAAGGCACGCCTTCTTTGTTGGCGGGGAATTCCAACATTTCACCTTGCATCACATCGGACAGGCCGTGCACGCGGACGATACCGTCGGACACAGACACCACGGTGCCTTGGTTGCGAATGTCGGTGCTGCCTGCAAGCCCTTCGATGCGGCTCTTGATCAGCTCAGAAATTTCTGCGGGATTGAGTTGCATGACTCTTTCCTTCTTTCTTTAAATTGCCTAACGTTGCAAGCCAGCGGCTTACGCGGTCAGGGCCACTTTCATTTGTTCCAAACGGGCTTTGACGGAAGTGTCAAGCACCTCGTCGCCAACGACCACGCGAATGCCACCGATCAACTCGGGTTGCAGCTCAACCGACAGGTTCAACTGACGTCCAAAACGCTTCTCAAGCGCCGAGGACACTCCAGCCAAAGCCGACGCATCGAGCGGAAATGCACTGTAAACCACGGCGTCTGAAGAGCCCTTTTGGGCGTTCTTCAAAGCGCGGAATTGCGTGGCAATTTCAGGCAAAACAGAGAGACGACCGTTGTCGATCACGGCGTGCAAAAAGTTTTGTGCAGCAGCTGGCAGGGTTGTTTTGGCAACGCCCGAAACCACTTCAAAAACCTGCTGCGCGCTCACGTTGGGGTTGCCAGCAAACTGTTGCAATTGCGCATTGTCTGCAATCGCCGCCAGTTCACTCAGCCACACCGAGGCGCCTTCGAGGTCGGAGGCCGAAGCCTCAAACAAGGCCTCAGCGTAGGGACGGGCAATGGTTGCGAGTTCTGCCATGACGTTCCCTGATCAGAGCTCAGCCTTGAGCTGATTCAGCAACTCGGCGTGAACGCCTGCGTTGACTTCCTTGCGGAGAATCTGCTCGGCACCCTTGACCGCCAGAGAAGCGACTTGCTCGCGCAAAACTTCACGGGCCTTAACGGCTTGTTGCTCGGCTTCAGCGACGGCGGCGGCGACAATTTTGTTGCCTTCTTCAGTCGCACGGAGCTTGGCTTCTTCAATGATGGCTTGGGCACGGCGCTCGGCATCGGCCAAACGGCTTTGCGACTCGTTGCTGGCCTTGGCCAACTCCGTTTTCACGCGCTGATCGGCAGCAGCCAATTCAGTGCGTGCCTTGTCTGCAGCAGCCAAGCCTTCGCTCACTTTTTGCGCACGCTCGTCCAATGCCACCGCGATGGGCGGCCACACAAATTTCATGGTGAACCCGACCAAGATCAGGAACACAATGATTTGGACTATCAATGTTGCGGTAATACTCAATTTTCATCCTTCACCTCCGACGCCCCTGAGAGCTGCCGAAGGAATGGTGTGAGGAGAAAAACCTGACGAATTACTTCGGCAAGTTGGCGATTTGGGCCAGGAACGGGTTGGCCGTTGCGAACCACAAAGCGATACCGGTACCGATAATGAAGGCCGCGTCAATCAGACCCGCCAACAAGAACATCTTGGTTTGGAGTTCGCCCATCAATTCGGGTTGACGTGCAGCCGACTCGAGGTACTTGCTGCCCATGACGCCGATACCGATACAAGCACCCACGGCGCCCAAACCGATGATCAGGCCAGCGGCCAATGCAACAAAGCTAATAACTTCCATGATGACTCCTTGAAGGATTTTGGTTAAGAAAAAAAGAAACGAGAGAAAAAGAAACTGTTAACGCTCAATGGTGATCGTGCGCTTGACCCACATAAACCAAGGTCAACATCATGAACACAAAGGCTTGCAATGTGATGATCAAGATGTGGAAGATGGCCCAAGCGGAACCCGCCATGATTTGACCAATGGCCAACAAAATGCCTGTAGCAGACAGCGTGAAAGCGCCACCCATTAAAGCGATCAACAAAAAGATCAACTCACCCGCATACATATTGCCAAACAACCGCATGCCATGCGAAACCGTTTTGGCCACAAACTCAATGATTTGCATCAAAAAGTTAAAAGGATAGAGCGCCCAGTGGTTGCCAAAGGGGGCTGTGAACAATTCATGAATCCAGCCACCCAAGCCCTTGATCTTGACGTTGTAATACAAGCAGATCAGCAGCACAGCAACCGACATGCCCATGGTGACCGCCAAGTCGGCGGTGGGCACCACGCGCAAGAAGGCGTGGTGTGGATCGCGGCCAGTCGCGCCGTAGAACTGCGCCCAAAGTGCCGGGAAGAAGTCGACCGGGAACAAATCCATGGCGTTCAGCAAGAACACCCAAACGAAAATCGTCAGAGCCAGAGGCGCGACAAACTTGCGGCTTTCCGCGTTGTGCACAATGCCCTTGGCTTGCTGATCAACCATCTCGAACAACAACTCCACAGCCGCCTGAAAGCGACCGGGCACACCGGAAGTGGCCTTGCGAGCGGCCAGCCACAAAATCCAGCAAGTCACGAAGCCAAGCAGCACCGAGAAGAAAATGGAGTCGTAGTTGTAGACCGAGAAATCGGCCACTGAAGCGGGTTTGCCCGATTGGAAAAAGGTCAAGTGGTGAATGATGTATTCGCCTGCCGTCTGGGCATGCTCAGCACCGTGTTCACCAACGTGTTCAACAACTTGTTCTTCAACAGCCATCTGTTATCTCGCCTGTTTAGCGGTTTTCCGCCTGCCACTAAAAGTGCCAACCAGTAAACCTTCATTGTCACCACCAAGCCCACCAGCAATGCCGGCCAGCTCAACTCTGAAACCACCCGGGGTGCCATGACCAACATCACCACACCCACCATCAATTTGACGGCCTCCCATATAAAGAAGCCGAGCACCGCCCCCGTGACGCCGGTTGCGGCAAACCCACCTGTGAGGCCACGGGCAAACAGCGCTGCGGGGATGACCACCGCCAAAGCACCATAAACCGCTGACAGACCCGCACTGAAACGACCCGTGATCCACCAAGCCAACAGGCCCAGCACACAACCCACCAGCACCTGCCAAAACACCACCCGCCAAGGCGAGAGCACAAAATGGTGCTGACGCCACGCTTGGGCCTGTTCGGCGCTGAGAGGCTTGAACCTCAATTCGTCCAGCGCTTTTTCCGCCTCCACTTCTTCGGAGTAGCTGACATAGGTCATTGCTTTGAGTTACCTCGTAGTTACCAAGTCAATTACCGAATCCATCAAGACTTCATCGCTCACAAAGCCAGTCATTATATGGGGTTATCCCGACCTAACCTTACAAAAACCCATGAAACAAGGGCTTTGCTCAGAAATTTTTATGTTGATTTGGCGTGGTCTCTCTGGGTTTTAGGGCACCCGCCCCCAGTTAAAGACACAATTCAACTTTCTCAGGAGCCTTCATGACCACCCCCAATTCCAGCTCCCCAGGCCCTGCTTTAGGCCCCACGACCACCGCAGCACCCGACGCCACCCGCGCCGAGTCTTTGATTGAATACCCCAGTCTTTTTCCAATCAAAGTGATGGGCCTCAAGGCGGAAGGTTTTGTCGAGGCCATGACGGCCATTGCCACCGAGCACGACCCGGGCTTTGAGCCTGGCCGCTTGGAAATGCGCGACAGCAGCGGCGGCAAATACCAAAGTTTGACGCTGACCGTCACCGCCACCAGCCGCGAGCAACTAGACAACTTGTACCGTGCTTTGACTGCGCATCCACAAGCCAAGTACGTGCTCTAAACACAATGCCCATCTCGACCAAGTCTTTGGGCCGCTGTGACTGCGCAGACACCGTCGCCGCCATGCAACAGTTCACCGCGGCGCGGGAGGAGCACACACCCGATGAAATTTGGCTTTGCGAACATGCGCCCGTTTTCACGCAAGGATTGGCCGGCTTAGCGAGCCACGTTTTAGGTCCCGGCAACATTCCCGTGCTGCCCACCAACCGGGGCGGCCAAGTGACTTATCACGGACCTGGCCAAGTGGTGGCCTACCCCTTGATCAACCTACAGCGCGCGGGCTATTACGTCAAAGAATATGTCTATAAACTCGAGCAGGCTCTGCTCTCCACGCTGGCCGAATGGGGCGTCACGGGCCACCGCGTCGCCGGCGCGCCTGGCATTTATGTGCAACTGGCCGACCCCTTTGCCCACGCGGCCCTGACCGGCCCGAGCCCCTCCCAAGACCCGTTTCGCGGACTCGGAAAAATAGCGGCTTTGGGCATCAAAGTGAGCCGCCATTGCACGTACCACGGTGTCGCCTTGAACGTGGCGATGGACTTGGAACCCTTTGCCCGCATCAACCCCTGCGGCCATGCCGGGCTGCAAACCGTCGACCTTTCTACAATTGGGGTACAAACCACTTGGCAAGAAGTGGCCGATGTGCTGGCCCGAAAACTGCAAATTTATCTAGCGCCCCGCGGCCCCGCATCGCCGCTTCATTTGAACGATTAAACAAACCGTGACCACCCCAGAAAATTCGAAGCCTGCCACCCCCGTTGTTCGCGAAGCGCAATCCCAGGCCGATTACAACCCCTTGGCCAAGCAAAAAGCCGCGGCCAAACTCTCGCGCATTCCAATCAAGGTGGAAGCCGGCGAAGTCCTGAAGAAACCCTCGTGGATCCGTGTCAAAGCGGGTTCACCCACCACGCGCTTTTATGAAATCAAGCAAATTTTGCGCGAGAACAAGCTGAACACGGTCTGCGAAGAAGCCTCTTGCCCCAACATCGGCGAGTGTTTTGGCAACGGCACGGCCACCTTCATGATCATGGGCGACAAGTGCACGCGCCGCTGCCCTTTTTGCGATGTGGGCCACGGTCGTCCGGACCCCTTGGACGTCAACGAACCCCTCAACTTGGCCAACACCATCGCCCAACTCAAACTCAACTATGTGGTCATCACCAGCGTTGACCGCGACGACCTGCGCGATGGCGGCAGCGCCCACTTTGTGGCTTGCATTGAGAACACGCGCCAACGGTCACCCCAAACCCAAATTGAAATTTTGGTGCCCGACTTTCGGGGTCGCGACGACCGCGCCTTGGAAATTTTGAAAGCAGCGCCCCCCGATGTGATGAACCACAACTTGGAAACCGTGCCGCGCTTGTACAAAGAAGTGCGGCCTGGCTCCGACTACGCATTCAGCTTGAATCTGCTGAAAAAGTTCAAAGCCCTGCACCCCAACGTACCCACCAAGAGTGGCCTAATGGTGGGCCTGGGCGAAACCGACGAAGAAATTTTGCAAGTCATGCAAGACATGCGGGCCCACCAGATCGACATGCTGACCCTGGGCCAATACTTGGCGCCCAGCAACAGCCACCTGCCCGTGCGCCGGTACGTCACGCCCGACACCTTCAAGATGTTTGAAGCCGAGGCCTACAAAATGGGTTTCAGCCACGCCGCTGTGGGCGCCATGGTTCGCTCCAGTTACCACGCAGATCAGCAGGCGCATGGCGTACTCGCCTGAGTTTTCTCCGATCCATGCCCTTTAAAGCTTTTGACACGTTGGTCTTCGCAGGCGGCGGAAACCGGTGTTTCTGGCAGGCCGGGCTGGTGACTTATCTGCGTGAGCAAGGTCATGTGCTTCCCGCCAATCTGATTGGCACGAGTGCGGGCGCCGCGGTGGCGGCTTCTTGCCTGACCATAGGCCCCCAAGCCGCGCTGAACCAATGCAGGCACTTGTTTGCCGATAACCACCGGCTTTTTTATTGGCGCGACCTGGCCCGCCTGAAGTTGCATTTCGCGCACCAAGAGACGTATCCCGCTTGGATTGGCGCCTTCCTCAACGCCGACACCTTTCCCCTGTTGAAACAGAGCGCCCAAAAATTGCAGGTGGTCGTCACCCACCCTGCCAAGCGCTTGGGGAAAGGGGGCAGCGTCGCGGCAGGCACCTTGGCATACTTGATTGACAAAAAATGGACCCGCGACATCCACCCTCGGCTGTCCCGGTTTTTAGGTTTGCGCCAGGCCTTTTATGACCTTCAAGCCTGCAGCACCTTAGAGGCGGCTCAACGGTTGTTGTACGCCTCAGCGGCGGCACCGCCCTTCATGAATTCGGTCATGCTGGACGGTCAATGGGCGTTTGACGGCGGCTACATCGACAACGCACCCGTTCCCACTCAAACCCCAGAAGCAAGGGCTCGCACCTTGGTTCTCCTCACTCGGCACTACCCGAATCGACCCGAGTATTTTCAACACAACGGGCGAACGTATTGGCAAGCAAGCCAAAAGATTCCGGTCACGACATGGGATTGCACGGCCAATGCCAACGTCATGGGGGCCTTTGAATTGGGTTACACCGACGCCCGTCGCCGCTTTCAGCGGGCTGCCGCATCGGACTGAAGTCACCCTGCGCACACCACATGACTACTCAAAAGTTCGACGCCCTTTTGCTGGACCTTGACGGCACTTTGGTCGACACCTTGGGCGACTTTGTGGCCGCCTTGAACGCCATGCTTGAGGAGGTGTTGGGCCCGGGCAACCAGGGACCCGTCCTCGCCCTTCAAGCCGAGGACGTGACCTTGATGGTGGGCAAAGGCTCCGAACATTTGGTGCAGCTGGCGCTTCAGTGGGTCGAATCTCAGTGGCCCATCGGGCTTGAGCGGCCAGGCCAACCAGGCCCAGACGGTTTGCCTTTGGGCGCTTGGGCCCTGACGCGCTATCTGCACCATTACGCCCGCCTGAATGGGCTTCGCTCGACCCTTTACCCCGGCGTCGAAGCGAGCTTGAGTCGCTGGCACCACGCAGGCCTCCCTTTGGTTTGTTTGACCAACAAACCCGAACGTTTTGCACGTGATTTGCTAAGGCAAAAAAACTGCCTGGGCTTTTTCGAGCACGTGATCGGCGGAGACACCCATGAAAAGAAAAAGCCACATCCCATGCCCTTGCTAAAAGCCTGCGAAAGCTTGGGCACTTTGCCTGCGCACACCTGCATGGTGGGCGACTCGGTCAACGATGTGCAAGCCGCCCGGGCCGCTGGTTGTCCTGTCATCTTGGTCAGTTACGGTTACAACCATGGTCAACCGGCTTACACGGCTGGCGCTGACCGGGTCATTGATTCGCTCGAAGAACTTTTTTGAGCTTTAAGGTTTAATCTCCGCCATGTCTATTTCGATCCCGATCAAACCCCTCACTTGGGCCGTGCTGACGCTGGCCTGCCACCTCGCTTGGGCACAAAAGAGCCCCACCACCGACATGGGCCAAGTGGAGATCACCGACAAGCGCGACGACGAAATCAAAGATCGGCGTGAATCGACGGTCAGCAAAATCGTGATCACCCATGAAGAAATTGAGCGCCTGGGTGACAACAACATTGGCGATGTGCTGCAGCGCCAACCCGGCATCTCATTGGGCGGCCCGCCCGGGCGGGGCAGCGGCATTCGCATGCGGGGCTTGAGCGCGGGTTACACCCAAATTTTGATGGATGGTCAACGGATGCCGCATGGTTTTCCCGTCGAGTCTTTGACGCCTGAAATGGTGGAGCGCATTGAAATTTACCGCGCACCCACCGCTGAAACCGGTGCACAAGCGGTGGCCGGCACCATCAACATCATCACCCGCCAAGGCAAGCGGGGTGAGCCGATGGACTTGAAGTCGTCGCTGGCTTCCCAGGGCGGCCAACTGACTGAAATGGTGTCGCTCAGTACCCACCAAGACCTTGAGCTGCTCTCAGCCAATTACACCCTCTCCGCCAACCACAGCACCACACCGACGCACTCCGAAACCGACCTGAGCCGAGAAGCACTGGGGCCCCTCCCCAGCAGCTTGAGCAGAACCACCCTCAACGATTCCGTCTCAAAGCGGGACAGCATCAATGCCACCGCCCGTTTGCAGTTCAAAGACGCACCAGGCGAGACGCTGACCTTGATGCCGTTCTTGATGTTCGCGCGTTCTGGCGCCCACGGCACCGAGCATTTGTCGCAAAGCAGCACCGGCAATGGCTTGAGTGGTTTTGACGAGGCCAACACGCAAAGTCTTCGAGAGTCAACGGTGCTGCGCTTGAACGGGCAGTGGAAAAAAGTGCTGAGTCCTGACAGCAACTTCGAGCTGAAGTTCAATGGCGGTGGCTGGAACAGCTACAACAACCAAGTGCAGACGGCGGGCCGTGGGGGCATTCTGCCCTCAACCAACATGACCAGCACGATTTCAGACCGCAGCTTCACCTCCAGCCTGAAGTTCAAACAGCTATTGAGCGGAGGCCATGAGTGGGTCAGCGGGGTTGAAATGGAGCAAGTGATTCGGGCTGAAGACGCCTATGCCACGCCGGCTCTCATGGGCAACACGGGCGATTTGGGTGCACGTCAATGGCGGTCGGCTTTCTACACCCAAGACGAGTGGCAAATCAACCCCCAATGGGGCACCTACGCAGGCTTGCGCTATGAGCACCTGGATACCCACGGCAACAATGGTTTGATGCAGTCGGTCAACCAATCGACGGTACTTTCCCCCATGCTTCACGCCATGTGGCGCCCCGAACCCGACAGCAAAGACCAAGTGCGCATGAGCTTGACCCGCAGCTACAAAGCCACACCCATCTCCAGCTTAATGGCGCCTTATTTGCGCACCTCGCAAGACAGCACCAATGGCAGCAATGGGCCGAGCGATCCCGACACCGTGGGCAATCCGTATTTGAAGCCCGAATTGGCCACCGGCCTTGATTTCGCGCTGGAGCATTACCTGGCCGAGGGGGGCATTTTGAGCGCCTCGGTTTTTTACCGACGCGTGGACAACTATGTGCGCACCTTGGTGGCCCAAAACCTCATTAGCGGCCGATGGGTATCCAGCCCTCAAAACGTCGGCACGGCCAACACCGAAGGGCTGGAGTTGGAGGCCAAGTTCAGGCTGAATCAGCTGATTTCAGAGGCCCCCGCCGTCAACCTGCGCACCAACGTCAGCTTTTTCAACTCCCAAGTGGCAGGGCTCCCCGGACCCCACAACCAGATGGACCAACAGCCGCACATCACGGGCAATTTTGGCGGCGACCACCATTTCAAGGGAACCCCTTTGACTGTGGGCGGTAATTACAACCTCACACCGGCCTACGAGACGCAAACCAGCGCTGCACAACTGCTGAGCATTTCACGCAAGCGAGAATTTGATGTGTATGGCTTGTGGAAGGTCGACAACACCGCCTCTTGGCGCTTGTCGCTTTTCAACCTCGGGCCTCAGCTGTACTCAACCGGCAGCATCTACCAAAGTCCCGCCACGTTGGAAAATAGCCAAACCCACAACCAAACTTATTTGAATGTTCAACTGCGCTGGGAAAAAAGGCTTTAAAACCCAGCCTCTCCGCGGTCAGCGGGCTTTGTTCAAGTGCTGAGCGGGCTCGTCTGAGGCCAAAACTTCACTGGCCCAGCGTTTGAGTTTTTGGGTGTCGCTGCGCAAAATTTCTTGCTTGACCGACAAGATTTGCGAGGGGTGCATGGAAAACACCTTCAAGCCCATGCCCAACAGCAAACGGGTCAGGGTCACATCGCCCGCCATTTCGCCGCACACACTGACCGACTTGCCTTGCTGGGCGCCGTGGTCCAAGGTTTTGGCAATCAGGGCCAACACCGCGGGGTGCAAAGGGTCGTACAAATGCGCAACCGATTCATCGGCGCGGTCAATCGCCAGCGTGTATTGAATCAGGTCGTTGGTGCCGATCGACAAGAAGTCAAAGTAGCGCAAGAACAGGTCGACATTCAGGGCCGCAGCGGGAATTTCGATCATGGCACCGACTTGCACGGGGCCATAAACAACCCCCGCGTGATCCAGCTCGCGACGGGCCTGATCCAGCACCGCCAAGGTGGCGCGAATTTCAGAGGCTTGCGACAACATCGGGATCAACAAATTCACTTTGCCATGGGCCGCTGCGCGCAAAATGGCGCGCAATTGGGTGCGGAACATGTCCGGGTCCGCCAAGCTCCAGCGAATGGCCCGCAAGCCCAAGGCGGGGTTTAAATAAGATTCTTCACGAGGCTTTTCATCCAGCGGTTTGTCGGCGCCCACGTCGACCGTGCGAATGGTGACCGGCAAGCCGTGCATGCCTTCAACGGCGCTTTTGTAGGCCGCGTATTGCTCTTCTTCGTCGGGCAATTGGCCATGACGACCCATGAACAAGAACTCACTGCGGAACAAGCCCACACCCAAGGCCCCGGCGGCGACCGCAGAGCGGGTGTCGTCGGGGAGTTCAATATTGGCCAGCAGTTCAATTTTCTGACCATCCAAGGTCACCGCGGGCGTGTGGCGCAACCGCGTCAGCCGCTCACGCTCCAACTCACCTTGACGCTGTTTAAATCCATATTCGGCCAGAATAATGGGAGAAGGGTCGACGATCATCACGCCGGCATCGCCGTCAATGATGACCCAGTCGTCTTGCCGCACCCACTGGCTGGCGCCGCGAGCGCCGACGACCGCAGGAATGTCCATGCTGCGTGCGACGATGGCGGTGTGCGAGGTTTTGCCACCGACATCGGTGACAAAGCCTGCAAAGACACTTTGCTTGAACTGCATCATGTCCGCCGGTGACAGGTCGTGTGCCACCAAGACCAAGGGCACATCGACGGTGTCATCGATCAGCACTTCTTGCGAACTTTTGCGGGTGTGACCGAACACCGGCGTCACGGCAGACGGCGCCCCTTTGAGGTTGCGCAACACGCGTTCCACCACCTGCTCCAAGTCGGCCTTGCGTTCGCGCAGGTAACGGTCCTTCATTTCATCAAACTGCCGCCCGATGACCTCAAGCTGCGTCGTTAAGGCCCATTCTGCGTTGTACAAGCGCTCACGAACCCAATGCAAGACGCCGTCGGTCAACGCCTCGTCTTGTAGCAGCATCAAGTGCACGTCCAGCAAGGCCGACAGTTCCGGCGGCGCCTCACTCGCTGGCATTTGAGCCAAGGAAGCCTGCAACTCGGACAGCTCCTCGGCGACTGCATTTTTAGCGGCAATTAAGCGCGCACTTTCGCTTTCAACTTGGGCGGCTTCGATGAAATAATGCGCCACGTCCAAGCGGCTGGAGGCCACCAATACCGCCCGCCCAATGGCAATGCCTCGGGCGACAGCCAGACCTTGGACGGTGAAGGTCATGGGCTTATTCGCCTTCGCCGAATTTGTCGGCCATCAAAGCCAGAATCGCTTCGCTGGCGGCCGCTTCATCGGGGCCATGGGTTTCCAGCTCGACAACAGAGCCCAAGCCGGCGGCCAACATCATCACGCCCATGATGCTTTTGGCATTCACTCGGCGGTCGGCTTTGCTTAACCAGACTTCGCTTTGGAAGCTGCCCGTCAATTTGGTCAACTTGGCTGAGGCACGCGCGTGCAAGCCCAGTTTATTGCTGATGGTCGTGGTGGTTTTGATCACGCGTGGTCCTTCTTGTCTGATTTTGCGGGGCCGTGCTGGCCACCGTCATCACCCCTTGGTTACCGCCCGCCATGGCCTTGATGACCAAGGCATCGAGTTCTTCATGGCGGTACGTCACCGCGCGCAGCAACATGGGCAAATTCACACCCGCCAACAAACGCGAATTCACGCCGTCGACCAATTTTTGCGCGACATTACACGGGGTGGCACCAAAGACGTCGCTCAGCACGAGCACCGGGTTGGGCCCCATTTCATGCATCGTGATGCGCGCCATTTGCAGGGTTTCTTCGGGCGATAAATTGGGTTGCACATCCACCGCCCGGACCTCACGCTCGCACTCTGGAAAAACATGCAGCGCGCACTGCCGCAGGGCATGCGCTAGCGGCGCGTGGGCGATGATCAGGATGCGGTTGTTCATGGGCAAAAATTACAACCGCCATTATGGCCAACGAAGTGGCCGTTTTGGAAGCTTTTTGTACTTAAGCTTTGGCTTGCGCCAACAAAGTCTCGGCGTTGCTGACTTCAAATTTGCCTGGGGCTTCGCGGTTGATGCTGACCACTTTGCCGTCTTTGACCAACATCGAATAACGGTCGCTGCGCAAACCCATACCACGGGCGGTGAGGTCGAGCGTTAAACCCGTTGCCTTGGCGAAATCGGCGCTGCCATCGGCCAACATGCGCACTTTGCCTTCTGTTTTTTGATCGCGCGCCCAAGCGCCCATGACGAAAGCATCGTTGACGCTCAAACACCAAATTTCATCGACACCGGCCGCTTTAAAAGCCTCAAAGTTTTCGACATAACCCGGCACGTGCTTGGCCGAGCAAGTGGGCGTGAAGGCGCCAGGCAATGCAAACAGCGCAATGGTTTTACCGGCGCTGGCTTGGGCCACATCCACAGCGTTGGGGCCAATGCTGCAGCCCTCGCCTTCCACTTCGCTGTATTCCATCAAAGTGGTGGCGGGCAGTTTGTCTCCGATGTTGATCATGGTGTTTCCTTTTGAAGTAAAAAAATGAGGACAGAAATAAAAAAGCGACTCAGATTATGAGTCGCTTTTTGTTTTTTCGCAGGCGCTGAGTCTTAAACCGCAGCGGCCTTTTCAACCAAACGGGTCACAACCCAGTTTTTGGTGCGCGAAATCGGACGGCTTTCGGTGATTTCAATCACGTCGCCCACATGGTAGGCACCGTTTTCGTCGTGAGCGTGGTACTTGCTGGACTTGGCAACAATCTTGCCATACAACGCGTGCTTCACACGGCGTTCGACCAGCACGGTCACGGTTTTGCTACGCTTGTCGCTGACCACTTTGCCAATCAAAGTGCGCTTGAGGGATTTCTTTACTTCCGTCATGTCGGCCCCTTATTTGGCGGCTTGCTTTTGAGCAAGAATGGTTTTAGCACGAGCGATGTCACGGCGTGTCACTTTGAGTGCGCCCGTGTTGCCCAATTGTTGGGTGGCTTTTTGCATACGCAAACCAAAGTGGGCCTTTTGCAAGGCTTTCACTTCGGCTTCCACACCGGCGATGTCTTTTTGACGCAGATCAGCAGCTTTGGTCATACTTATTCTCCTGATTACTGGCCGAGCAAACGCGCGACAAAGGTGGTGCGCAATGGCAACTTGGCTGCGGCGAGGCGGAACGCTTCACGCGCCAACTCTTCGGGCACACCCACGATTTCGTACAACACCTTACCGGGCTGGATTTCAGCCACGTAGTATTCGGGGTTGCCCTTGCCGTTACCCATACGCACTTCAGCAGGCTTTTGGGAAATTGGTTTGTCGGGGAACACGCGAATCCAGATGCGGCCGCCACGCTTAACGTGACGTGAAATGGCACGGCGGGCAGCTTCGATTTGACGTGCGGTCAAACGACCGCGGTCAGTCGATTTCAGACCGAAGTCACCGAAAGCCACCGAGTTGCCTCGGGTGGCCACGCCGGTGTTACGGCCTTTTTGCTCCTTGCGGTACTTGCGGCGAGCAGGTTGCAGCATATTTATTCTCCTTGTCCGTCCGCTGCTGTAGCGGGCGCGGCGACTTTGCGGACGCGCTTAACGGCGGTTTTTACTTCAGCACCAGCGGCTTCAGCGGGTTTATCGCTGCCGTCGGCTGGGGCCACGTTGCCACCGGTACGGCGGGGTGCACGGCGGTCGCTGTTAGGACGATCACCTGGGCGACCATCGCGGCGAGGACCGCGTGGACGGCGTTCTTCGTCGTTACGGGGTTCAACCACAGCGGGCAAGTCATTGCGGCCGAGGGTGTCGCCCTTGTAAACCCAAACCTTGACGCCGATCACGCCATAAGTGGTTTTGGCTTCTGAGGTGCCGTAATCGATGTCAGCGCGCAGGGTATGCAAAGGCACACGGCCTTCGCGGTACCACTCCGTACGAGCGATTTCGATGCCGTTCAAACGACCGGCCGACATGATCTTGATGCCCAAGGCGCCCAAACGCATGGCGTTTTGCATGGCGCGCTTCATGGCACGGCGGAACATGATGCGTTTTTCGAGCTGTTGGGTGATCGAGTCAGCAATCAACTTGGCATCGATTTCGGGCTTGCGCACTTCTTCGATGTTGACAGCGACGGGTACGCCCAAACGAGCAGCGAGTTCTTTCTTGAGCAACTCGATGTCTTCGCCTTTCTTGCCGATCACCACGCCCGGACGGGCCGAGAAAATAGTAATGCGGGCGTTCTTGGCAGGACGCTCGATCAGAATGCGCGACACGGCGGCGTTCTTCAACTTGGCCTTCAGGTACTCGCGAACCTTGATGTCTTCGGCCAACATGCCGGCGAAGTCACGGTTGCTGGCGTACCAGCGGCTGGCCCAATTGCGGCTGACCGCCAGGCGGAAACCGGTTGGATGGATTTTTTGTCCCATAGTCTCTGTTCCGCCTATTAGTTACCAACCGTCACGTACACGTGGCACGTGGGTTTGCTGATGCGATTGCCACGGCCTTTGGCACGGGCGGTGAAACGCTTGAGCGTGGCACCTTGCTCGACGTAAATGGTCTTGACTTTCAATTCGTCAATGTCAGCGCCGTCGTTGTGCTCCGCGTTGGCGATGGCCGACTCGAGCACTTTCTTGACAATACCTGCCGCTTTTTTCTGCGTGAAGGTCAAGATGTTCAAAGCTTGATCGACCTTTTTGCCGCGGATCAAATCAGCGACAAGGCGGCCTTTATCAACAGACAGGCGAACGCCCCGGAGGACTGCACGTGTTTCCATGGTCATTCCTTATTTCTTCTGGACTTTTTTGTCCGCGGGGTGACCCTTGAAGGTGCGCGTCAAGGCGAATTCGCCGAGCTTGTGGCCCACCATCTGGTCGGTAACATAAACCGGGACGTGTTGTTTGCCGTTGTGAACGGCAATGGTCAAACCGATGAAATCGGGCAAGACCATGGAACGACGTGACCAGGTTTTGATTGGTTTTTTATCCTTGGTCGCCACAGCCTTTTCAACTTTAGCGATCAGGTGATGGTCAACAAAAGGACCTTTTTTCAGAGAGCGAGTCATTGCCTACCCCTTACTTTTTACGACGCGACACGATCATGACCTGTGTGCGCTTGTTGTTACGGGTACGGTAACCCTTGGTGAGATTACCCCAAGGATCCACTGCATGACGGCCTTCGCCGGTACGGCCTTCACCACCACCGTGGGGGTGATCGATCGGGTTCATGGCCACACCGCGAACGGTGGGACGAATGCCCATCCAACGCTTCACACCGGCCTTGCCCAATTGGCGCAGGCTGTGTTCTTCGTTGGCGACTTCGCCGATGGTGGCGCGGCACTCGATGTGGATCTTGCGAACTTCACCAGAGCGCAGGCGAACCTGAGCGTAAACGCCTTCACGGGCCAGCAAGGTGGCCGAAGCGCCTGCTGAACGAGCGATTTGAGCGCCCTTGCCGGGTTGCATTTCAATCGCGTGGATGGTAGAACCCACGGGAATGTTGCGAATGGGCAAGGTGTTACCCGCGCGGATGGGGGCTTCTGAGCCGCTCATCAGGGTCGCGCCCGCTTCAACACCGCGAGGAGCGATGATGTAGCGACGTTCACCGTCGGCGTAGCACAACAAGGCAATGTGGGCGGTGCGGTTGGGGTCGTATTCGACACGTTCCACTTTGGCCGGAATGCCGTCTTTGTTGCGCAAGAAGTCAACCACACGGTAGTGGTGCTTGTGACCACCGCCTTTGTGACGCGTGGTCACATGGCCGTTGTTGTTGCGGCCGGCTTTTTGGAACTGAGGTTCCAACAGCGAGGCCAACGGCGCGCCCTTGTACAGATGATCGCGCGTCACTTTCACCACAGCACGTTGGCCGGGTGAGGTGGGTTTCATTTTAATGACAGCCATGATTACGCAGCCTCCCCGGAGAGGTTGAGTTCTTGACCCGGTTGCAGCGTGACATAAGCCTTGCGAACGTTGTCGCGGCGGCCAATGGATTTGCCAAAACGCTTGGTCTTGCCTTTGGTATTCACCACAGAAACGCCTTTAACCTCCACCTTGAACATCAATTCCACAGCGGCTTTGATTTCGGGCTTGGTAGCGTCTTGCAGCACTTTGAAAGTCACCGCGTTGGACACTTCAGCAACCATGGTGGCTTTTTCAGACACGATGGGGGCGACCAACACTTGCATCAAACGACCTTCGTCAAACTTCGTAGTTGCGGTGCTCATGCGAACATCTCCTTCAGTTTGTCGATGGCGGCCTTGGTCACCAAAACCTTGCGGTAGTGAACCAAAGACAGGGGATCGGCGTAACGGGGCTCGACCACCAGCACATTGGGCAGGTTGCGCGAAGCCAGGTACAGGTTGTCGTCGACTTCATCAGCGATGACCATCACCGATTGCAGATTCATGGCCTTGAACTTGGCAGCCAAGAGCTTGGTCTTGGGGGCTTCCACGCTCAAAGAATCAACCACTGCCAAACGGCCCTCACGGGCTAGTTGCGAGAAGATGGAAGCCATGCCAGCACGGTACATCTTCTTGTTGATTTTCTGACCGAAGTTTTCGTCAGGCATGTTCGGGAAAATACGACCACCCCCACGCCACAGCGGGGATGAGGTCATACCGGCGCGAGCGCGGCCAGTGCCTTTTTGTTTGAAAGGCTTCTTCGTCGAATGGTGAACTTGTTCGCGGTCTTTTTGAGCGCGGGTACCTTGGCGTGCATTGGCTTGATAAGCCACGACGATTTGGTGAATCAAGTCTTCGTTGTAATCACGACCAAAAACGGTCTCAGGCGCGTCGAATTTCGAAGCGGCTTGGCCTTGGTCATTCAGGAGTTCGAGCTGCATCAGTTCGCTCCTTTGGCGGCTTTGGCCTTGACGGCAGGACGCACGGTCACGAAGCCACCCTTGGAACCAGGGACAGCGCCCTTAATCAACAAGAGTTGGCGCGCTTCGTCGATGCGAATCACGTCTAGGTTTTGGGTGGTTTTGGTGACGTCACCGAGGTGGCCTGACATTTTCTTGCCAGGGAACACGCGACCAGGATCTTGCGCCATGGAGATCGAGCCGGGCACATTGTGTGAGCGGCTGTTACCGTGGGAGGCGCGCTGCGAGCTGAAGTTATGGCGCTTGATGGTGCCGGCAAAGCCTTTACCGATGGAGGTGCCTTGCACGTCCACTTTTTGGCCCACAGCAAACACCGCATTGGCCGGCACTTGAGCGCCAGCGGCATACTGCGCTGCGACATCGGCAGACACGCGGAATTCTTGGATGATTTCGCCCGCTTCAACGCCTGCTTTCGCAAGGTGACCGGCATTGGGCTTGGTCACGCGCGATGCTTTGCGCGAACCGAACGTGACCTGCAAGGCCACGTAGCCATCATTCTCTTGGGTTTTCACCTGAGTCACGCGGTTGTTAGACACATCGACCACGGTGACAGGAACTGCATCCCCATCGTCCGTGAACAAACGCATCATGCCCACCTTGCGACCCAGCAACCCCAGTGAGGTGCTAAGACTCATGTGTTGTTCTCCATAACTTTCACCGCAGCGACTTCAATTGGCCACTGCGTTTTGACGTGAAAGTGAGTTAATAAATCTTGGCCAAATTTGACCAAGCCCTAAACTATAGCAGGGACTTGCCACTTGTGCAAGCCCTTGCTGATTTAGCTTTTAAAACCGTCTCAGAATTTTAGAAAAATTCTTATTGCAGTTTGATTTCGACGTCCACTCCGGCAGGCAAGTCGAGCTTCATCAAAGCGTCAACGGTTTTGTCGGTGGGGTCCACGATGTCCATCAGACGTTGGTGGGTCCGAATTTCGAACTGGTCACGGCTGGTCTTGTTGACGTGGGGTGAACGCAAAATGTCGAAACGCTTCATGCGGGTCGGCAAAGGCACGGGGCCTTTGACAATCGCGCCCGTGCGCTTGGCGGTGTCGACGATTTCGGCAGCCGATTGATCGATCAACTTGTAGTCGAACGCTTTCAGGCGGATGCGGATTTTTTGTTTGGCTGACATGGCTAATTCCTTTTTATTTTCGAATTAAGCCAAGATCGTGGCCACGACACCGGCGCCCACGGTACGACCGCCTTCGCGAATGGCGAAGCGCAGGCCTTCTTCCATGGCGATGGGGTTGATCAGCTTGACCGTGATCGTCACGTTGTCGCCAGGCATCACCATTTCTTTGCCTTCAGGCAATTCAATCGCACCCGTCACGTCCGTGGTACGGAAGTAGAACTGGGGACGGTAGTTGTTGAAGAAAGGCGTGTGACGGCCCCCTTCGTCTTTGCTCAAGACGTAGATTTCAGCCGTGAAGTGGGTGTGGGGCTTGACGCTACCAGGCTTGCACAGCACTTGGCCACGTTCCACTTCTTCACGCTTGGTGCCGCGCAGCAAGATACCCACGTTGTCGCCCGCTTGACCTTGGTCCAGCAGCTTGCGGAACATTTCCACGCCCGTGCAGGTGGTCTTCAGCGTGGGCTTGATACCGACGATTTCGATTTCTTCGCCGACCTTGATGATGCCGCGCTCGATACGACCCGTCACCACGGTGCCGCGACCCGAGATCGAGAACACGTCTTCAACGGGCATCAAGAACGCGCCGTCCACTGCACGCTCAGGCGTGGGGATGTAGGTGTCCAGGGCTTCGGCCAACTTCATGATGGCGCCTTCGCCGAGTTCGCCCTTGTCGCCGTCCAGCGCCAAGCGGGCAGAACCCTTGATGATGGGGGTGTCGTCGCCAGGGAAGTCGTACTTGCTCAGCAATTCACGCACTTCCATTTCAACGAGTTCGAGCAATTCAGCGTCGTCCACCAAATCAGCCTTGTTCAAGAACACGATGATGTAAGGCACGCCCACTTGGCGTGACAACAAGATGTGTTCGCGGGTTTGGGGCATGGGGCCGTCAGCGGCCGAGCACACCAAAATGGCGCCGTCCATTTGAGCCGCGCCCGTGATCATGTTCTTCACATAGTCAGCGTGGCCAGGGCAGTCCACGTGGGCGTAGTGGCGGTTGGCCGTTTCGTATTCCACGTGGGCGGTGTTGATGGTAATGCCGCGCGCTTTTTCTTCAGGCGCCGCGTCAATTTGGTCATAAGCCTTGGCTTCGCCGCCAAACTTAGCCGCCAAAACCGTTGCAATCGCAGCAGTCAGCGTGGTTTTACCATGGTCAACGTGGCCAATCGTGCCCACGTTCACGTGGGGCTTGGTCCGTTCAAATTTACCTTTTGCCATTTT
>CAILKX010000117.1 GCA_903834975.1 uncultured Curvibacter sp. | reverse complement strand
GCAACCCAGCACCACGGTGTCCACTTGGCCGACCCCTTGACCCAAGGGGCCGCAGGCCTGCAGGTAGTGCGCAATCAGCGCCTCAATTTTGGGGTTGTCAAAGTTCTCGATGGCGTCCGCCAAGCCGTCGCAGGCCTGGGTTTTGAGCACGGCGCCGGAAGGCAATGGGGGCAGCTGCGCGACCAAGGTCTCGAATTTTTGACTCTGCAATGTGCCGCGGGTGGCGAGCACGGCAATGTGACCGGTTTGGCTCAAAGCCACCGCGGGTTTGAGGGCCGGCTCCACCCCCACCAAAGGCAGCTGGGGCCAACGCCCGCGCAAGGTGCTGATGCCTGCCGCCGTGGCGGTGTTGCAGGCCACCACCAAGGCTTTGCAACCTTGTGCCACCAACACCTCGCTGATGGTGAGCGCCCGTGACAACACAAAGGGGTCGTCGCGCTCGCCGTAAGGCGCATGACCGCTGTCGGCGAAATACACGAAGTGCTCGGCGGGCAGGCGCTTTTTGAGCGCCTGCAAAATCGACAGACCGCCCAAGCCGCTGTCAAAGACCCCAATGGGGGCGTTGGTCATGAAATCTTGATGCCTTTGAACTCGCCTGTGGCGATGCGCTTTTGCCATTCAGCGGGGCCGGTGATGTGGGCGCTGGTGCCGCCGGCATCCACGGCCACGGTGACGGGCATGTCGACCACGTCGAATTCGTAAATGGCTTCCATGCCCAAGTCGGCAAAGCCCACCACCTTGGCGGCCTTGATGGCTTTGGAGACCAAATAGGCGGCCCCGCCCACGGCCATCAGGTAGGCCGACTGGTGTTTCTTGATGGCCTCGATGGCCACCGGGCCGCGCTCGGCCTTGCCCACCATGGCGATCAAGCCGGTTTTGGCCAACATCATTTCAGTAAAGCCGTCCATGCGGGTGGCGGTGGTCGGGCCGGCAGGGCCGACGGCTTCGTTGCCGACGGGGTCCACGGGGCCGACGTAGTAAATCACGCGGTTGGTGAAGTCAACGGGCAACGGTTCGCCCTTGGCCAACATGTCTTGAATGCGTTTGTGTGCGGCATCGCGACCTGTCAACATCTTGCCGTTCAACAGCAGGGTGTCACCGGGCTTCCAGCTGGCGACTTCTTCTTTGGTCAAGCTGTTGAGGTCGACGCGCTTGCTTTTCTTGGTGTCAGGCTGCCACTCGACATCGGGCCAAGTGTCCAGGCTCGGGGGGTCCAAATAAACCGGGCCTTCGCCTTTCAAAACAAAGTGGGCATGGCGGGTCGCCGCACAATTCGGAATCATGGCCACGGGCTTGCTGGCCGCGTGGGTGGGGTACATCTTGATTTTGACGTCGAGCACCGTGGTCAAGCCCCCCAAACCTTGTGCGCCAATGCCCAAGGCGTTGACCTTTTCAAAGAGTTCCAAGCGCAGGGCTTCGGTTTGGCTGAGGGCTTCTCCACCATTCTGGGCCGCGGCGGCTTTGGCCTGGAGTTGGTACATGTCCAAGTCTTCCATCAGGCTTTCTTTGGCCATCAAAACGGCCTTTTCTGCCGTGCCGCCAATGCCGATGCCAAGCATGCCGGGCGGGCACCAGCCTGCGCCCATGGTGGGCACCGTTTTGAGCACCCAGTCGACGACGCTGTCACCGGGGTTGAGCATGATCATCTTGCTTTTGTTTTCGCTGCCGCCGCCCTTGGCCGCCACGGTGACTTCGACTTCATGACCTGGCACGATCTCGGTGACGATGACGGCGGGCGTGTTGTCTTTGGTGTTCTTGCGGGCGAACTGCGGATCGGCCACGACCGAGGCGCGCAGCGTGTTGTCGGGGTGGTTGTAGCCCCGGCGAACGCCCTCGTTGATGGCGTCGTCCAAGCTGCCCGTGAAGCCCGCCCAGCGCACCTCCATACCCACTTTCAGGAACACGTTCACGATGCCGGTGTCTTGGCAAATCGGGCGGTGGCCGATGGCGCTCATTTTGCTGTTGGTCAAAATCTGCGCCATGGCGTCTTTGGCGGCGGGGCTTTGCTCCTGCGCATAGGCCCGCGCCAAGTGCTCGATGTAATCTGCGGGGTGGTAGTAGCTGATGTATTGCAGCGCAGCGGCAATGGATTCGATGAGGTCGTTTTGATGGATGGTGGTCATGTTGGTGAGGGCGGTCTTAAAGAGGTTGAAGGCTTTGAGCGGGTGGAGAATTGAAGCGGATGTAGGGTATGTCTGGGCGAATGTCTTATTCTAATTTCGATGGCGCTGGGTTAATCTGGCTCAAAATGACTGTCACCAGGGTGTCACTCGGTGTCAGTGGCTTGTAAGTGCCAAAAGCCACATTAACGGTCTGAATAAGCGCCGTATGCATTAAATCGATTTGGAGACAAAACATGAGCGAAGCCCTTCCCGTTTACATGCCTTCCGAGGCCTTTGTTAAAAACGCCCATGTGTCGGGCATGGACGCTTACAACGCCTTGTGCGCAGAAGCCGAGAAAGATTACGCCGGTTACTGGGGCCGCTTGGCGCGCGAACTCATCACCTGGAAAACACCCTTCACCCAAGTGCTCGACGAGAGCAATGCGCCTTTCTTCAAGTGGTTTCCTGATGGCACGCTGAATGTGTCTTACAACTGTTTGGACCGCAATGTCGAAAACGGCTTGGGCGACAAGACCGCCATCATTTTTGAAGCCGACGGCGGCGAAGTCACCAAGATCAATTACAAAGACCTGCTGGCCAAAACCTGCCAAATCGCCAACGGCCTGAAGTCGATTGGCGTTGGCAAAGGCGACCGCGTCGTCATTTACATCTCCATGTCCATTGACGGCATCGCCGCCATGCAAGCCTGCGCCCGCATTGGCGCGATTCACTCGGTGGTGTTCGGGGGCTTCTCAGCGCAATCTTTGCGCGACCGCGTTCAAGACACCGGTGCCAAAGCCATCATCACCGCCGACCAGCAGGTTCGGGGCGGCAAAAATTTGGCGCTCAAATCCATTGTGGACGACGCCTTTGCCATGGGCGGTTGCGAGTCGATTCAAAAAGTGGTGGTCGTCAAACGCACCGGCGCCGACATTCCCATGACCGCTGGACGTGACGTTTGGATGTCTGATTTGATCGCCAACCAAGCCAGCACCTGCGAACCTGAATGGGTGGACGCCGAGCACCCCTTGTTCTTGTTGTACACCTCGGGTTCGACCGGCAAGCCCAAAGGGGTCCAGCACTCCAGCGGCGGCTATTTGTTGCACGCCGCGCTGACCACCAAGTGGACCTTCGACTTGAAGGCCGACGACGTGTTCTGGTGCACGGCCGACATCGGTTGGGTCACCGGCCACAGCTACATCACCTACGGCCCCTTGGCCTTGGGGGGCACTGAAATCGTCTTCGAAGGCGTGCCCACTTTCCCCGATGCGGGCCGTTTCTGGAAGATGATTCAAGACCACAAGGTCAGCATTTTTTACACCGCGCCCACCGCCATTCGCTCGCTCATCAAAGCCGCCGAAGCCAACGACGCTGTGCACCCCAAGAGCTACGACCTGTCGAGCCTGCGCTTGTTGGGTTCGGTGGGCGAGCCCATCAACCCCGCGGCTTGGGAGTGGTATTACAAGCACGTGGGCAACAACAACTGCCCCATCGTGGACACCTTCTGGCAGACCGAAACCGGCGGCCACATGATCACCCCCTTGCCGGGTGCGACGCCCATGATTCCGGGCTCTTGCACCTTGCCTTTCCCTGGCATTCAAGCCGCCATCGTCGATGAAACGGGCAAAGACGTGCCGAACGGACAGGGCGGCATTTTGGTGGTCAAGAAGCCTTGGCCTTCCATGATCCGCACCATTTGGGGCGACGCTGAGCGCTTTATCAAGAGCTATTACCCAGCAGATTTCCAAGGCAAATACTATTTGGCGGGCGACGGCGCAATTCGCGACGAAAAGACCGGCTACTTCACCATCACCGGCCGCATTGACGACGTGCTGAACGTGTCGGGCCACCGCATGGGCACGATGGAAATTGAATCGGCCTTGGTCAGCTGCACCGAATTGGTGGCCGAAGCCGCGGTGGTGGGCCGTCCCGACGACACCACTGGCGAGGCCATTTGCGCCTTCGTCGTGCTGAAGCGCCCCCGCCCCCATGGCGACGAAGCCAAGGCCATCGCCAAGCAATTGCGCGACCACGTCGCCAAGGAAATTGGCCCGATTGCCAAGCCCAAAGACATCCGTTTTGGTGAAAACCTGCCCAAAACGCGTTCTGGCAAGATCATGCGCCGCTTGCTGCGCAGCTTGGCCAAGGGCGAGGCGATCACGCAAGACACCAGCACCTTGGAAAATCCAGCGGTGCTGACACAGTTGGACGAGACTTTCTAAACCGTTTTCTCGCCCAGGGCTCCTGGTTCTCCTAGGGCTCCAAGGGATTAAGGGCTTTTTTACGCGTGGTGGGATCGGCTAGATAGAGGGCGCTCGCGGTGGCTGGGCTGGGGTTTAGTGTTGGGGGTGATCAGATCATCCTCAAAGCACACACCACACATCCCACAGATCCCACAGATCCCACACCAAAGGCCACCATGCACCCCTCTGCCACCCAACGGCGCCCGAAACCTTTAGCGCCATTCCAGGCCCAAACTCAGACCCAATCTCAGAG
>CAILKX010000116.1 GCA_903834975.1 uncultured Curvibacter sp. | reverse complement strand
GCGGGCGAGAACCTGCGTGCCGCGCGCGATTGGCTGCCCGTGGGCCGCAGCCTGGTGACGATCAAGACCGATTGCGATTTGGCCGCCTGGGTGCCAGGCTGGGGCAGCGCCGAGCCCGCCGCCATGCAGCCCTTTTTGGAATTGGCCTTCACAGAGCCCAAAAACGACGCCTTGCGTGATTTTTACGAAAAAATGGGCTTCAAGGGCCTGGCCAAAGCGCTGGGCGGTTTGGGTCTGGGAGGGGCCCCTGGCAAAGCCGAGAAAGTTGACTTGACTGGCCATGTCACGGGCGACTTGTTTAGCGACCCCTCG
Source organism: uncultured Curvibacter sp. (assembly GCA_903834975.1). Taxonomy (GTDB): domain Bacteria; phylum Pseudomonadota; class Gammaproteobacteria; order Burkholderiales; family Burkholderiaceae_C; genus Curvibacter. The sequence goes on along the minus strand of CAILKX010000116.1, from coordinate 13,197 downwards.
GATACCGAAGCCGAAGCCCCGAAGGTCGGTGCCCCTGCCCATTTGAACTACGAAACGCTGACCGACTGGCCCAGTCTGGCCCGCTGGTTGGCCAAAATCGAAGCCGCCGAGTTGACCGCCATCGACACCGAAACCACGTCCTTGGACGCCATGCAAGCGCGCATCGTCGGCATCAGCTTGAGTGTGGTGGTGGGCGAATCGGCCTACATCCCATTGGCGCACGCCTCGGTCGATGGCCCCGCCCAATTGCCCCTGGACGACGTGCTGGCGAAACTCAAACCTTGGCTGGAGAACCCCGCCGCCAAAAAACTCGGCCAACACATCAAATACGACCGCCATGTTTTCGCCAACCACGGCATCGAGGTTCAAGGCTTCGCGCACGACACCCTGCTGGAGAGCTACGTTTTAGAGGTGCACAAGCCCCATAATTTGGCCAGCTTGGCCGAGCGCCATTTGGGTCGCAAGGGCCTGAGCTTTGAAGATTTGTGCGGCAAAGGGGCGCACCAAATTCCGATCAGCCAAGTGCCCATCGACAAAGTGGCCGTGTATGCCTGCGAAGACGCCGACATGACGCTGCATGTGCACGAGGTGTTGTGGCCCAAGATCCAAGCCATTCCTTCGTTGAGGCACGTGTATGACTTGGAGATTGAGAGCAGCGAGGCACTTTTCCGGATTGAGCGCAACGGCGTCTTGATCGACGCGCCGACCTTGCAACAGCAAAGCCACGAGTTGGGCCAACGCCTGCTGCAACTTGAAACCGACGCCTATGAGATCGCCGGTCAGCCCTTCAACTTGGCCAGCCCCAAACAATTGGGTGAAATCTTTTTTGACAAGTTGGGCTTGCCCGTCATCAAAAAAACCGCCACCGGCGCGCGCAGCACCGACGAAGAAGTGCTTGAAAAACTGGCCGAAGACTATCCGCTGCCCGCGAAAATTCTTGAGTACCGCGGTCTCGCCAAACTGAAGGGCACCTACACCGACAAATTGGCGCAAATGGCCTACCCCGGCGATGGCCGGGTCCACACGAATTACGCGCAGTCGGTCGCGGTGACGGGCCGCTTGTCGAGCAACGACCCCAACTTGCAAAACATCCCCATCCGCACGGTCGAAGGCCGCCGCGTGCGAGAAGCCTTTGTAGCCGGTCCCGGCAACCTGATTGCCAGCGCCGACTACTCACAAATCGAGTTGCGCATCATGGCCCACTTGAGCGATGACCCCGCTTTGTTGCGCGCCTTCCATGAAGGGTTGGACGTGCACCGGGCCACCGCGGCCGAGGTCTTCGGCGTGCCTTTGGACCAAGTCAGCAGCGAGCAACGTCGCTACGCCAAGACCATTAACTTCGGTTTGATTTACGGCATGAGCGCCTTTGGCTTGGCCAAGAGTTTGGGCATCGACACCAAGGCGGCGGCGGCCTACATCGACCGCTATTTCCAGCGCTACCCGGGGGTGCGCCACTACATGGACCAAACCCGCGCCAGCGCCAAGGCCAAAGGCTACGTTGAAACCGTGATGGGGCGTCGGCTTTACCTGCCCGAAATCAATTCCCCCAACGGCCCGCGCCGCTCTGGCGCCGAGCGTGCCGCCATCAACGCGCCCATGCAAGGCACGGCGGCCGACCTCATCAAGCTCAGCATGGTGGCGGTGCAGCGCGCCTTGGACGAACACAACCAGGCCTTGGGGATAAACCAAGGCCCCAGCGCTGTGAAAATGATCATGCAAGTGCACGATGAATTGGTCTTTGAAGTGCCAGCCGATCAAGTGGATTGGCTGAAAACCACCGTGCCCGCCTTGATGGCCGGCGTGGCCGATTTGAAAGTGCCGCTGCTGGCCGAAATGGGCGTTGGCCCCAACTGGGAACAGGCACATTGAGCATGACCCCATTGAGCCAAACGCTTTGGACCGTTTTAGAAATTGCCTTGGCCACTTTGGCCGCCGGGGTGGGTAGCGTTTGGTTGGCCGCGGTCTTGATGCGGTGGACCGAGCAAGCCACCGATCAGCGTGACGCCAGAAGCCAAAGTCTGCTGAGCTTGTCGGCCGGTGCCTTGTTGGCCACGGCCTTCATGCACCTGCTGCCCGAAGCCTTTGAAGCGGGCCCCTCCCCGAGCGTTTTGTTTGCGTGTTTGCTGGGGGGATTGCTGTTTTTCTTTTTGCTCGACAAAGCCGAGTTGTGGCACCACGGGCACGAGCATGGCGGGCATGAGCATGGCGGGCAAAACGCCCATGGCGGACACGAGCATGGCGGCCAACACGCCCATGACCACCCCACCTCGTCCCAGATCACGGGTGGCTGGGCGGTGTTGACTGGCGACAGCTTGCATAGTTTTGGCGACGGGGTCTTGATTGCCTCGGCTTTTTTGGCCAATGGCCGATTGGGGTGGCTCGCCGCCTTGGCCGTTTTGGCGCACGAAGTGCCGCACCACATGGGCGATTTGGTGGTCTTACGCAAGTCCAGCGACTCACGCCAATGGGCGCTCATCAAAGTGTCCTTGGCGGGGGCGGTGACCGTCTTGGGGGGCTGCCTGGGGTATTTTCTAGTGGGCTATTTTGAAGGCGCTTTGCCTTACTTTTTAACCATTGCTGCCAGCAGTTTCGTCTATGTGGCTTTGGCGGATTTGGTGCCCCAATTGCAAAAACCTTTGTCGGCCAAAGAAACCCTGATCCAAGTGGCTTGGTTGTTGGCGGGCTTGGTTTTGGTGACGCTCTTTTCGATGTTGTGAGGCTTGCTTCTGGCTCTTTTAAGCTGTTCGATAATTCACCATGCTCTATCAAATCATCTCTTATGTTCTTGAAACAGTCGCGGCCGTCGTGGCCGGCGCCTGTTTGTTGCGCGCCTTCATGCAATATTGCCGAGCGCCCTTCAGCAACCCGATCGGTGAAATGGTGTTCGCACTGAGTAATTGGTTGGTGCTGCCTTTGCGAAAAACGATGGGGCAAATCAAAGGCGCAGGGAAAGGATTGGGGGGCTTGGATGGACCCAGTGTCATCGCCGCTTATTTGATTGAATTGGCCCACGCTGTCTTGCTGTGGGTGTTGGCCGGCGCGAATCACCAACTGGCCCCGCTGGGGGATGTGCCCGTTTTTGCGCTGTTTGCTTTGGGCCGTTTGGCCTTGTCTGGGTTGACGGGTTTGGTGATGTTTTACGTCATCTTGTCTTGGCTCAACCCCGCCAGTCAGGCTTTCGGCTTGTTGTCACGCTTGGTCGAGCCGTTGCTCGAACCCATTCGTCGGGTCGTTCCGTTGTTCGGTCAAATCGACTTGTCGCCCTTCGTGGTGTTCGTGCTTTTGAACATCGCCTCGATGGTCTGGGCAGGCCTGCAAAACGCCGTGGTGCAGGCGCTGTCCCTTTAATGGGCCTTTACTGGGCCTTTACTGAGCCTTTATTGAACCGCGTCAGCGGGTTGTCGTTGCAACATGGCCAACGCGCTGGCGATGGTTTTGCGCAGTTCACGGCGGTCAGCAATGAAATCAACCGCCCCCTTGGTCTGCAAGAACTCGGCGCGCTGGAAACCTTCAGGCAAGGTCACGCGCACGGTGGATTCAATCACACGGGGGCCGGCGAAGCCAATCAAGGCCTTGGGTTCGGCCACCACGATATCGCCCAAAAAGGCAAAGCCAGCGCTCACACCGCCCATCGTGGGGTCGGTCAGCACGCTGATGTAGGGCAAGCCTTTTTTCGCCAAGCGGGTCAAGGCGGCATTGGTTTTGGCCATCTGCATCAACGACAACAGGCCTTCTTGCATGCGCGCACCGCCGGTTGCGGTGAAGCAAACAAAGGGCACTTTTTGTTCGATGGCGTTTTCGACACCGCGCACAAAACGCTCGCCAACCACCGAGCCCATGCTGCCGCCCATGAAGTCGAATTCAAAGCAAGCTGCCACCAGATTGATGCTGTGGACCGAGCCCCCCATGACGACCAAGGCATCGGTTTCACCGGTGTTTTCCAGGGCCTCTTTCAAACGCTCGGGGTATTTGCGGCTGTCCTTGAACTTGAGGGCGTCAACCGGAATCACTTCTTGGCCGATTTCATAGCGGCCTTCGGCGTCCAGGAACGCGTTTAGACGGGCCCGCGCACCGATGCGGTGGTGGTGCGAGCAGTTGGGGCAGACGTTTTGATTTTGTTCCAGGTCGGCGTTGTACAAAACACTTTCGCAGCTGGGGCATTTGATCCAAAGGCCTTCGGGCACGCTGCGGCGGTCGGCCGGGTCGGTGTGCTGGATTTTGGCGGGGAGTAGTTTTTCGAGCCAACTCATGTTCGTCTCCTTCAAAAATTAACGGGCTTCATCCAGCGCACTGCGGATGCCGCTCAAAAAGGCGTGGCACTCGGCGATGGCTTGGGCGCGGGGTAAGTCGTCGATCAATTGAATGATTTTGCTGCCAATCACCACCGCATCGGCAACGCGAGAGACCGCCACGGCCGTTTGCGCATCGCGAATACCAAAGCCCACGCCCACTGGAATGTGCACGTGTTGGCGAATTTTGGGCAAGGCGGCTTCAACGGCGTCGGTGTCCAAATGGCCCGCGCCCGTCACGCCTTTGAGCGAAACGTAATAAACATAGCCCGAGGCCACAGCGGCCACTTGCTGCATGCGCTCTTCGGTGCTGGTGGGGGCCAACAAGAAAATCAAGTCCATGTCGACGGCCTTGAGCTTGGCGGCGAATTCAGCGCATTCTTCAGGCGGGTAATCGACAATCAAAACGCCGTCGACACCGGCAGCGGCGGCGTCGGACACAAAGCCTTTGCCAGCCAGATTGCCGTGTTTTTGGTCATAGCGCTCCACCGGATTGGCGTAGCCCATCAAGACAATCGGCGTCACCGAATCTTGGCTGCGAAAGGCCTTCACCATCTCCAGCACCTCAAATAGGCCAATCCCGAAAGACAAGGCCTTTTCGCCGGCGCGTTGTATCACGGGCCCGTCGGCCATGGGGTCAGAAAAAGGCACCCCCAGCTCGATGATGTCGGCGCCGGCCTGCACCATCGCGTGCATCAAATCCGGTGTGATGTCGGCCTGCGGAAAACCAGCGGTGACATAAGGAATCAGGGCTTTGCGGCCTTGGCTTTTGAGCTCGGCCATCTTGGCTTGAATTCGGCTCATAGGCCCCCCTTCACGCTTTGACCGCGGCAGCTGGGGCGGCAGAAAAATTCGGCATTCGACAAGTCGGCCACGGTGCCAATGTCTTTGTCACCCCGCCCCGACAGGTTGACCAAGATCGATTGATCGGGGCGCATGGTTTTGGCCAGCTTCATGGCGTAGGCCACGGCGTGGCTCGATTCCAGCGCCGGGATGATGCCTTCGGTGCGGCACAAATAGTGGAAGGCTTCCAAGGCTTCTTTGTCGGTGCAGCCGACGTATTCAGCGCGGCCGATGTCCTTCAAGAAGGCGTGCTCAGGGCCAACGCCAGGGTAATCCAAGCCCGCGCTGATGCTGTGCGTTTCAGTGATTTGACCGTTGTCGTCTTGCAAGATGTAGGTCCGGTTGCCGTGCAACACGCCAGGGCTGCCGCGTTGCAGCGAGGCCGAGTGCTTGCCACTGTCCAGCCCTTCGCCGGTGGCTTCGACGCCAATCAGGCGGGTGTTTTCATAGGGAATATAGGGATAAAAAATACCCATGGCATTCGAGCCACCTCCGACGCAGGCCAACACCGCATCGGGCTGTTTGGGGGCCATGCCAATTTCTTCTTGAATCAAGGGCATTTGCGTCAGGCACTCTTCGCCAATCACGCTTTGGAAGTCGCGCACCATCATTGGGTAAGGGTGGGGTCCAGCCACGGTGCCAATGATGTAGAAGGTGTTTTCGACGTTGGTGACCCAGTCGCGCATGGCTTCGTTCAGCGCGTCTTTCAGCGTTTTACTGCCTGAATCCACCGGCACCACTTTGGCGCCCAACAAGTGCATGCGGTAAACGTTGGGGCTTTGACGCTTGACGTCTTCGCTGCCCATGTAAACCACGCATTCCAAGCCGTAGCGCGCGCAAATGGTGGCCGTGGCAACGCCGTGTTGGCCCGCGCCCGTTTCGGCAATGATGCGCGGCTTGCCCATGCGCTTGGCGAGCATGGCTTGGCCGATGGTGTTGTTGACCTTGTGTGCACCGGTGTGGTTCAAGTCTTCGCGCTTCAAAAAGATTTGCGCGCCGCCCATTTCACGGCTCATGCGGGCCGCGTGATAAACCGGCGAGGGGCGACCCACAAAGTGGGCCAACTCATAGCGGAACTCGCGCTGAAACTCGGGGTCGTGCTGGTACTTGGCGTAAGCCGCTTTGAGCTCTTCCAGCGCGTGCGTCAAGGTTTCGCTGGCGAAGCTACCGCCATAAATGCCAAAGTGACCGCTGAGATCGGGTTGGTGGTATTCAAACATAGGCGCCTTCAGGATGCAGGTCGGCGGCCCGAACGGCCGCCATGAATTCAAAAATCTTCTCCGCCGATTTGATGCCTTTGCTGACCTCAACGCCAGAGCTCACATCAACAGCCAGCGAATGGCCAAGGCCTTTCAAGGCTCGGATGCCATCGCCCACATTGCCGGGGTGGAGCCCACCCGACAAAATCAGGTGAGCGGGCACTTTCGCCGGCAACGCAGACCAATCAAATGCATGGCCAGCGCCCCCAAAACCGTCCACCAAAGCGTCGAGCAAGATGCCGCTGGCACGGGGATAACTGGCCACAAATTTTACTAGGTCAAAAGACCCGGCGTTCTCTCGGGGAATGCGGGCTGCCTTGAGGTAGGGTCGGCCGGCGCTGGCCGCCCAACACAAACTTTCGCTTTCATCCCCATGAAACTGCAGCAGGGCCCCCGGAATTTGTGCCGCTGTGGCCTGCACCTCGGCGGGCTCTGGATTCACAAAAAGCAGCACCGGTGTCACAAAGGCCGGCAGGCGACGGGCCAAAGCGGCGGCACGTTCAGGGGGCACGTAGCGGGGACTTTGGGGGTAAAAAACGAAGCCAAGCGCATCCGCGCCGGCCTGCACAGCGGCGTCCACGTCTTGCTCTCGGGTCAGGCCGCAAATTTTGACGCGGGTGCGGGCGGCGGTGTTCACGGTGGGGTCAGCGGGGCTCATGGCAGCCAATCATAAGCAGGCGTTCGGGTGGGCAAGTCCAGATGGGCCCATTCGGGGCCATAAATCGGGCCCGCAAAGTACAAACCATCGGGAGAAAAGGTCGGGGCAGCGACTTTTCGGCTGCGCGCCTCCAGCACGTTTTTGGCCCATTCGGGGGGCTGAACTTCTTGGCCAATGGCCAGCAAGGTGCCCATGAGGTTGCGGATCATGTGGTGCAAAAAGGCATCGGCTTCAAATTCAAAACGCCAATAAGCCCCCCGCCTGCTGATGTCCAGGCGTCTCAGGGTTTTGATGGGCGACAAGGCTTGGCATTCCGAGGCCCTGAAAGACGAAAAATCATGCGTGCCCAGCCAGTGGGCTTTGGCGCTCTGCATGGCGTCTGGGTTCAAGGGCCTGAACACCCAGCCGACATGGCCCCATTCCAAGCTGGGGCGTACCGGGGCGCACAACAGCGAGTACACATAATGCCGGCCCACCGCAGAGCCACGGGCATGAAAGGTCTGTGGTACCCGCCGCGCCCAAGCCACCGAGATGTCCTTGGGCAACAAAGCATTCAGGCCACGCACCCAAGAAGTCTCGGGGCGGTCGACATGGGTGTCGAAGTGAACCACTTGCATGAGACCGTGGACGCCAGAGTCGGTTCGGCCCGCGCACAGGGTCGTCACTTTGGCGTTGACAAACTGCGCCAAGGCCCTCTCAAGGGCATCTTGCAAGGTGGGTTGATCGCGTTGGCTCTGCCAGCCGGCGTAGTGAGTGCCCTTGAAACTCAAGCCCAGGGCGATTCGAATCGGCGGGCGCTCGTTCGGCAAATCAGACATGGTTCAGCCCCGTCATGCCGCTCAATCCTTCAGGTCCAAGGAGATGTCGGGCATTTTCTGAAGGGGCAGCGCCAAGCCCTCGGGCGGGGTGGAAGGCGAGGTGGTGTCCAATTCAAAATCGTCGTCGTTGAAATCAACCGCCTCATCGCTTTCGACTTTTTCGTCGCTGACTTCTGAATCGCCCCCCCACCCACTCAAACCCTGCAGCCCACTGCCGTGGGTTCGAAGTGCATAGATTTCAAGCAACTTGGCTTGGGCTGTTAACAAGGTGGGGTTGTTGCGCAAGGTCGTTTTCAAGAAAGCCTCGGCCTGATCGAGTTGGCCCGCATCGATCAATTGCTGGGCCATTTGGAGCGGCTTGTCGGCGTCCCAATCAAAGTCATGAAGCGGGAACGGCGTCCCTTCTTTTTGAGCAAGCCCATCGTCGGCATCGGGGTCATCACCCCACTCTTCTCTTGCATGACGACGTCGATAGGCCCACCAGCCTCCATACCCCAATAAAAGAGCCAACAAAAGGGCCAGTGAGGCAGCGCCAGCGGCCATGAGCCAAGGAGGGGACCCCCCAGGTTCTGTGGGTTTAACGCCGGGCGCATCGATCGACAGCACCGGTTCGGAAGCGGGTTCTTTGGCGGCAGCGGCCGCCGGCGCCGGTTTGGACGCTTGGAGTTCATTCAACTCGCCCAAGGTTTTCTTCAACTCTGCCAATCGCTCGGCTTGGGCCTTGGCTTGTTTGGCTTGCGCCAGCAAGGCTTCTTGGGCGTTCTTCTCTGCTTGACTCAAGGTCAGCTTGTCATTGGGTGCCTCGGCCAACGGGGCTTCTGGGGGCGGCGCCTGAATGCGGCCCGAAGCGCTGCGGCCTGGGGCCTGCAACTCAAGCTGTAAGCCATTTTTGGCCGGTAGCTTCAGGGCGTTCTTGGCCATCGCACTGCGGTAAGCGTCGAAAGCCTCGCTTTGTTCGACCTGCCATTGATGGGCTTCAGCGGGTGAGGTGGCCCAGATTTTCGACGCCTCTGGAAGGTCCAAAATGACGCCAGCGCGCATGCGGTTGGGGTTGCCTTCGACGAAAGCGGCGGGGTTTTCTTGCACCAAAGCCAACAAGGCTTGCTCGACGCTGGCCGAGGTGGGTTTGATTTTTTTCGCCAAAGCGCCCGCGGTGTCACCGGCTTGGGTTTCAAGGGTCTTTCGTTGAGCGGCCAAGGGCTCGGTGGCGACGGGTTTCACGGGAGGGGTCGCCGATCCGGCAGGGCTCGAACTGGCGGGATTCACCTTCGCCTGGGCCTCTGCCGACTCGCTGGTGCGGGCGATATCCGGTGTCGGCAGCAACATCAAATAGTCGCGAACCAGCCGACCTGATCGCCATTTGAGGTCCAGCACGATGCCAATCAGCGGCTCTTTGATTTCTTGGCTGCTTTTCAAGCTCAGGTAAGGCTCACCGCCTGGGCGACGCAACAGCTCAATTTGAATGCCATGGTCAAGAGAGGGGTAGGCCACGCCAGGCGTTTGAAAGAGACTGGGCTCTGAAATGCTCAGTTGCAACGTGGCCGACTCAGCGGGCGTCAAAACCGGAACCGCCACCTCGGCCCTTAGCGGCTCTCCGATCGAGGAGAGAACCTCCAACTTGCCGAGCTGCAAGGCACTGGCACTCAGTGGGCAAATTGCCAGAGGCAGCGTGAGAAAAAGAGCGGACAGTCCCCCCTGCAGGTGCTGTCTGAAAATGGAGTGGCGCATAACCCACCGATTGTCGGTGAGGCCTCGTTTTTCGGCAAGTGCAAAGAAGCCAGAAAAACGGGGGAAGACCCGTTTCAACCCATCGATTAAGGCGGGGTATTTTGTTGAATGCTTTTCAAGTCCTTGGCGGTTTTTTGTAATTCAAGCCAACGCGCTTTTTGCGCCTGTTCTTGCTTGGCTTTGGCGAGTTGAGAGGCAGCGACTTCATCCGATTTGGCGCTCGACGCGGCCGCCCTGCTGAGGGTCAAACTGTCCGGGTGGGCGTTTTGACTGGGTGGGTTTGAAGTCACTCGGTTTTTGCGGCTCGACTCCCGAAATTCAGCAAACGCTTGGTGGTCTTGCTGAATCAACTGGTTGGCCTGCTCGGCAGCGACCTGGTTGACCTCATCCACATTGGGCACAGACAAGCTGACGCCGGCGCGCAAGCGATTCACATTGCCGTTGACAAAGGCGCCTGCATTTTTGTCTTTCAAAGCCACCAGAACCTGGTTCAAACTGGTGTGGAGCGGTCGAATTTTCAAAGCAATGGCGCTGGCACTTTGTCCGGGTTGAACCACCCAATCGGGAATAAGCGGTGGATTGAGCAAGAGCACATAGTCCCGCCGGAGTTCGCCAAAGCCCCAATGCAGCCGCAAGTCCAACAGCGCCACGTCAGCCATCAGGGCTTGTGTGCCCTCGATCCTCAATAGGAGCTGCCGGTTTTGTGGATTTTGGGGGTTCTGAAAGGCTTCCCCGGGTTCGCCGGCTTGGGGAGGCGTTTTTGGTGAGAGGGCGTCTGATTTTGGGCTGTCCATCCAAAAGGTGTGCAGCAGGACCTTGGGCGGTGTGGGGCTGTCAGAGGCGACTTTTTGGGAAGAACCCCAAGCAACCACACTGAGTTTTGAAAACTCGGCTGGCGACACATCGTTGACTTCTAAAACGGCAAGAAAAGGCTCGTTTTGATGGGACAACACCAACATGCCACCCAAGGCGGTGGCCTCGGCTGGGCGGCTCACCATCAAAAACAAAATCAAGGCCGTTGAGCACAGGCCACAGGGACTGACTCTTAAATTGACGCTGCGATTCATGGGGCGCAATGAACGAATCATGCGCCCCATTGTTCTCCCAAATCAAGCGTCGAGGAGGATCCGCAACATGCGGCGCAGGGGTTCGGCAGCGCCCCACAACAATTGGTCGCCCACTGTGAAAGCGCCCACATACTCGGGCCCCATGGCCAATTTGCGGATACGACCAACGGGGATCGTCAAGGTGCCAGTGGTGGCCACGGGCGTCAAGTCTTTCAGCGTGGCCTCGCGGGTGTTGGGCACCACTTTGACCCAAGGGTTATCGGCCGCAATCAGGGCCTCGATGTCGGCCACGGGCACGTCTTTCTTCAGCTTGAAGGTCAGGGCTTGGCTGTGGCAACGCATCGCGCCGATGCGAACACAGAAACCGTCCACAGGAATGGCGGCGCTGTTGAAGCCTTCACCGATGCCCAAAATCTTGTTGGTCTCGGCCATGCCCTTCCACTCTTCTTTGCTCATGCCGTTGCCCAGGTCTTTGTCGATCCAAGGAATCAGCGAGCCGCCCAAGGGCACGCCAAAATTGGCGGTCTCAGCAGCGCTCAAAGTCCGTTGTTTGGCGATGATTTGACGGTCAATTTCGAGGATGGCACTCTTGGGGTCGTCCAGCAGGTTCTTGACTTCGGCGTTCAAGGTGCCGAATTGGGTCAGCAGTTCGCGCATGTGCTGGGCGCCACCGCCCGATGCGGCTTGGTAGGTTTGGGTGCTCATCCACTCGACCCAACCGGCTTTGTACAAAGCACCCACACCAATCAGCATGCAGCTCACCGTGCAATTGCCGCCAATCCAATTTTTGCCGCCTTGGGCCAATGCGTTCTTGATGACGGGCGAGTTCACCGGGTCGAGCACGATGACGGCGTCGCTGTTCATGCGCAGGGTGGAAGCGGCGTCGATCCAATGGCCATTCCAGCCCGCGGCGCGCAACTTGGGGAACACTTCGGTGGTGTAGTCGCCGCCTTGTGCGGTCAAAATAATGTCACAACGCTTGAGGGCGTCGATGTTGTAAGCGTCTTGCAGCGTGGTTTCGTTCTTGGCCTGAGCGGGGGCTGGGCCACCCGCATTCGAGGTCGAGAAAAAGACGGGTTCAATCAGATCAAAATCGCCTTCGGCCGTCATGCGGTCGATCAGGACCGAGCCGACCATGCCGCGCCAGCCCACCAAACCCACCAAATTACCGTTGACGTCACTACCTGCTTTCATCACATTGCCCTTTCAGAAAAATTCTTCTTATCCCGGCTCGTCGGCCGGAAGGGCGTGACGAACCGGGCTGCTGTTAGCCTTTAATCGCTGTCTTGGTGGCTGTTTTGCCAATCGCCGCCACGACAGCGTCGCCCATCTCGCGGGTGCTGACCTGGGTGGTCTTGGCGGTGCCTTCTGAGAATATGTCCGCGGTTCTGAAACCGTCCGCCAATACCGATTTGACGGCCGACTCAATGTGGTCGGCCGCGGCGGCTTGGTTGAGGGAGAAGCGGAGCATCATGGCAGCGGACAAGATTGTAGCCAATGGATTGGCGATGCCTTTGCCCGCAATATCCGGCGCACTGCCGTGGCTGGGCTCGTACAAACCTTGGTTTTTGGCGTTCAAACTGGCCGATGGCAACATGCCAATGGAACCCGTCAGCATGGAAGCTTCATCCGACAAGATGTCGCCGAACATGTTGCCGGTGACCACCACGTCAAACTTTTTGGGTTCTTTCACCAATTGCATGGCGGCGTTGTCGATGTACATGTGGTCGAGCGCGATGTCGGGGTATTGCAAGCCGACTTCGGTCACGACGTCTTTCCAGAGTTGGAAGGTTTCGAGCACATTGGCCTTGTCGACGCTGGTCACTTTACCGGCGCTGCCAGCGGCCTTGCGTTTGCGGGCGGCTTGGAAGGCCACATGGGCAATGCGCTCAATTTCAGGACGGCTGTAGCGCATGGTGTCGAAGGCTTCTTCGGTGCCAGGGAAGTGGCCATCGGTGGCGGTGCGGCGGCCACGGGGTTGGCCAAAATAAATGTCGCCTGTGAGTTCACGGATGATCAAAATGTCCAAGCCAGCCACCAACTCGGGCTTCAAGCTGGAGGCGTTAACCAGTTGCTCATAACAAATGGCGGGGCGGAAGTTGGCGAACAAGCCCAGGTTCTTGCGCAGGCCCAGAATGGCCTGCTCGGGGCGCAAGGGCCGATCCAGTTTGTCGTACTTCCAATCGCCCACGGCACCAAACAAAACGGCGTCAGAGGCTTGAGCCAGCTTCAAAGTGGATTCCGGCAGCGGGTGGCCGTGCGCCTCATAAGCCGCGCCCCCCACCAAAGCGGTTTCGGTTTCGAATTTCAAACCATAAAGGGGGGCCAGGGCGTCCAACACCTTGACCGCTTCAGCGACGATTTCAGTACCGATGCCATCACCGGGAAGAATTGCAATTTTCATTTGGATTAACCCACCATGGTTTGAGCCAACCAAGGCTTGGTCGCCAAGCGTTGGGCTTCGAATTGTTTGATCTTGTCGGCTTGACGCAGGGTCAATCCAATGTCGTCAAAGCCGTTCATGAGGCAATAGCG
>CAILKX010000115.1 GCA_903834975.1 uncultured Curvibacter sp. | reverse complement strand
TTAAAGCGTTAATACCGGCGCGGCTGGCGGCTTCAAACTTCTCGCCGCAACCACTCAATCGCTTCGTCCACGCGGTCAATGGCATGAACTTGCAGCCCTTCAATCGGTTTTTTAGGCAAGTTCGCTCGGGGCACCAAGGCCACCCGAAAACCCAGTTTGGCGGCTTCTTTCAGGCGCTCTTGGCCACGCGGTGCAGGGCGCACTTCGCCGGCCAAGCCCACCTCCCCAAAGGCCAAGAACCCTTGGGGCAAGGCCTTGCCTCGCAAAGACGAGGTGATGGCCAACAACACCGCCAAATCGGCCGCAGGCTCGCTGATGCGCACGCCGCCGACCGCATTGACAAACACGTCTTGGTCCATGCAAGCCACCCCGGCGTGCCGATGCAGCACCGCCAGCAACATGGCCAAACGGTCGCGCTCCAAACCCACACTCAAGCGCCGGGGGCTGGGGCCGCCGCTGTCCACCAAGGCCTGAATTTCAACCAAAAGGGGGCGAGTGCCTTCCAACGTCACCAAGACGCAACTGCCGGGCACGGGCTCGCTGTGCTGCGACAAGAAAATAGCGCTGGGATTTGCCACGCCCTTCAAGCCCCGCTCGGTCATGGCAAAGACGCCGATTTCATTCACGGCGCCAAAGCGGTTTTTAATCGCCCGAACCAAGCGGAAACTGGAGTGGGTGTCGCCTTCAAAGTAGAGCACGGTGTCGACCATGTGCTCCAACACCCGCGGTCCGGCCAAAGCGCCTTCTTTGGTGACGTGGCCAATCAGCACCACGGTGATCCCCGTGGCCTTGGCCATGCGAGTCAGGTGCGCCGCGCATTCGCGCACTTGAGCCACGGAGCCGGGGGCCGAGCTGAGTTGGTCAGAGTAAAGGGTTTGGATCGAGTCGATCACCGCCACCGTCGGTTGTCGCGCCTGCACCGTCGCCAAGATTTTTTCGAGTTGAATTTCCGCCATCAATTTGACCTGGCTGGCATCAATGCCCAAACGCTTGGCACGCATCGCCACCTGCGCGCCGCTCTCTTCGCCGGTCACATACAACGTGTCCAAACCACGGCGTTGCAGGCCATCCAATGCTTGCAAGAGCAAGGTAGATTTGCCAATGCCGGGGTCGCCGCCAATCAAAATCACGCCGCCTTCAACGACCCCACCCCCCAAAACGCGGTCCAACTCATCGATGCCGGTGGGGCTGCGCGCCACCTCGGTGGCTTCGATCTCGGACAAGGGCGTCACTGGCGTGGCTTGGGCCAAACCGGCATAGCCCGCACCCGCCGGCTGGCTTAAGCGGTTTTTGCTGTTGCCCGCTGTTTCAGACACGCCTTCTTCCAGTGTGTTCCAAGCGTTGCAGCTGGGGCACTTGCCCAACCATTTGGGGCTGGTGCCACCGCATTCGGTGCAGGTAAAAATGGTTTTTTCTCTGGACATGCGCAGACTATAGCCAAGGACACCAACGCCGCTCGGTGCCAAGCGCTTCTCGAAATCGGGTGGATGGCTTTAAGATTTCGCTCAATTTTTCATTCACCTCAACTAGGAGCAACCATGAAAATTGGCATCGTCGGGATGGGGGCGATTGGCGGTTGGTTGGCGGCCGCATTGGCCGCCGCCGGCCACGAGGTCAGCGGCTTGGCACGAGGCCAAACCTTGCTGGCCTTACAAACCCAAGGCCTGCTGTTCAGCAGCGGCGAGCAAACCCAGGCTTGGCCGATTCGCGCCCACGAGAATGCCGCTGATTTGGGACCACAAGACTTGGTGATTTTGGCCCTGAAGGCGCAAACCTTGCCCCAAGTCGCCCCCAAGCTGGCCCCGATGATCGGCCCCGACACCTTGGTCATGAGCGCCATGAACGGCGTGCCTTGGTGGTTTTTTCAAGGTTTTGGGGGCGCTCTGGCGGGCTCGCATCTGCAAGCCGTCGACCCGCAAGGCCTCATTGCCCAAGCCATTCCAGCCGACCAGGTCTTGGGCTGCGTGGTGCACGGGAGCAGTTCAACGGTCGCACCCGGTCATGTGCGGCTGAATTTTGGCCAAGGGCTGATTTTGGGAGAACCCCGAGGGGGGCTCTCCCCTCGCCTGTCGAAATGGGTCGCCATTTTTCAACAAGCGGGTTTGGCGGCAAAAGCGTCTGAACAAATTCAGTTTGACACTTGGTACAAGCTCTGGGGCAACCTGACCATGAACCCCATCAGTGCCTTGACCGGCGCCACCAGCGATTTGATTTTGGGAGACCCCTTGGTGCGCAACCTCATGTCCCAAATCATGGAGGAAGCCAAAACCATGGGGGCCAAGTTGGGGCTGCGGTTTGACCAGACCCCTGAAGACCGACACCAGGTGACAGAAAAATTGGGCCGTTTCAAGACCTCCATGTTGCAAGACGCAGAGGCCGGTCGCCCGATTGAGCTGGACGCCCTGGTCACTGCAGTGCAAGAAATAGGGCGGCTCACCCAAACACCCACGCCCTTTACCGATGCGTTATTGGGACTCACTCGGCTTCGGTTTCAAGGGCCTTAGTCGCCGTTATTTCGACAACGAAAAGGGCACCCGCGGCGCGACGGCACACATCAACTCATAGCCAACGGTGCCCGCGGCCTGGGCCACCTCGTCAATGGGCAATGCCACGCCGTTGGTCGCCACGCCCCACATCGTCACCTCGCTGCCAAAACCAAAGCCACTGCCGTTGGCCAAGCCTTGGGCCTCCAAGGGCGTCAAGTCGACGGCCACCATGTCCATGCTGACGCGTCCCAGCAATCGGGTGCGCACGCCTTGCACCAAGACCGGCGTGCCGGTGGGCGCATGGCGCGGATAGCCGTCTGCGTAGCCACATGCCGCAATGCCAATGCGCATGGCGCTGGGCGCGGTGAAGGCCCCGCCGTAACCCACACGGTCGCCGGCCCGCAGGTCTTGCACGGCCACTAATTGGGTCGCCAGGGTCATGCTGGGTAGCAGGCCCCAATCTGCGCTGCTGTGGACCGGGTGGTCGGGCGAACTGCCGTAAAGCGCAATGCCGGCACGCACCCAGTCGTTCTTCAAGGCATTGGGTTGGGCCTGCAAGCTCAACAAAGCCGCGCTGTTGGAGAGGCTGCGCTCACCTGGCAAGTCGGCCGTGGCCGAGACAAAGACCGCTTCTTGGGGCGTGATACCCGCGGCCTGTTCCGCCTCGCTAAAGTGGGTCATCAAAGATATTTCATCCACCTGGGGCAAGGCATTTAACCTGGTCCAAGCCGAGCGCACGCGGTGCGGGGCAAAGCCCAAACGGTTCATGCCCGAATTGACCTTCAAGAAAACGCGGTGCGGCACCTGCGTTTTGTGCGCCGACAGCCAGTCGATTTGCTCATCGCCGTGCACCACATGCCAAAGATCAAGGCGGGAGCAAAGTTCTAAATCACGCGGCTCGAAGGCCCCTTCGAGCAACAAAATGGGGCCACGCCAACCCAGGTCCCGCAAACGCTGGGCCTCATTCAGGTCGAGCAAAGCAAAACCATCCGCCCCCCGCAAGCCATCAAAGACACGCTCCACGCCGTGCCCATAGGCATTCGCCTTGACCACGGCCCAGACCTTGGCGTCGCCCGCTGTCATCCGCATCCGCTGCAGGTTGTGGGTCAGGGAAGCGGTGTGGACGGTGGCGTGTATCGGGCGGGGCATGCCAAAACTCTACCAGACCTGAGCGTGATATAACCGAGCCCCTGACAACGATTCGACGCCAGTACAGCCTCTCCCACCCTCCATGAAGCGCGGTTTTTACACCATCATGCTGGCGCAGTTCTTCAGCTCGCTGGCGGACAACGCGGTGTTTGTCGTGGCCGTGCAATTGCTCAAAAGCCAAGGCGCCCCGGCCTGGCAGCCCGCGGCGCTGGTCCCGATGTTTGCCCTTTTTTACGTCGTTTTAGCGCCTTTTGTAGGCGCTTTTGCCGATGCTCGGCCGAAAGGCCAGGTCATGTTCATCAGCAACGCCATCAAGGTGGTGGGCTGCTTGTTGATGATCACCAGCGTGCACCCCCTGCTGGCTTACGCGGTCATTGGGCTCGGCGCAGCGGCCTACTCGCCCGCCAAATACGGCATCTTGACGGAACTTCTCCCCACCTCGCAATTGGTGCGTGCCAACGGCTGGATTGAGGGTTTGACGATTTCTTCGATCATTTTGGGGGTTTTATTGGGTGGCCAACTGATCGGCCCCGTGGTGTCGGGCTGGTTGTTGCAACCCGATCAACCCTGGGTGGCGCTGGGCATCGACACGGCCCCCAAAGCGGCGGTGTCTTTGTTGGTTTTTGTCTACGCCTTGGCCGCGATTTTTAACACCCGCATCCCGCGCACCGGCGAACCCCTGCAGCCTTGGCGTGTGTTGGAGCACACTGGCAAGCATGCCGGTCAACGCGCGGGTTATGGGCGCAGCATTTGGCTTCTGGTGCTGGATTTCAAGCGCTGCAACAAAGCCCTTTGGAACGACCCTTTGGGTCAAATTTCTTTGGCGACCACCTCGTTGTTTTGGGGTGTTTCGGGCAACCTTCGCTACATCGTGCTGGCCTGGAGTTCGGTGGCCCTGGGTTACTCCATCAGCCAAGCCTCGGCCTTGGTCGGGGTCGTCGCCATTGGCACCGCGGTGGGCGCCATCGTGGCCTCGGTCAAAGTGAACCTGACGCAAGCCCCCAAGGTGATTCCCTTGGGCATTGCGATGGGCGTGTTGGTGATTTTCATGAACACCATCACCCACGTTCAGGTGGCGGTGCCCTTTTTGATTTTGCTGGGGGGCTTGGGCGGCTTCATGGTCGTGCCCATGAACGCTTTGCTGCAACACCGGGGCCACGCACTGATGGGCGCAGGCCGCTCGATCGCGGTGCAAAACTTCAACGAGCAACTTTGCATTTTGGCCCTGGGCCTCGCCTACAGCCAAGCGACTCAGTGGGGAATGTCGGCCTTTGGGGCGATCGCCGCCTTCGGTATTTTGGTGGCGGGCATCATGTGGCTGATTTGGAAGTGGTACCAGCGCAACCTCAAAGAAGACGGCGACGTCATCGAAGCCCTGCTGCTGGAAACCAACGACGACGCCATGCCCTAAGAAAAGGGCAGGTAGGCAAAAGGGCAGGTAGGTGCTCAAGGCGCGCTTAAGGCACTTTTACG
>CAILKX010000114.1 GCA_903834975.1 uncultured Curvibacter sp. | reverse complement strand
GCTTACGGCACGGCACGTGGCATGGTGGCGTTGTATCAAATGATGTTGCAAGGCGGCACGCTGAACGGCGTGAGGTTGTTGTCACCCCGCACCTTGGCTTACGCCCTTCGCAATTACACCGAAGAACGGGTGGATGAATTCATGGGCCTGCCCATGCACCGGGGGTTGGGACCGCATTTTCGGGGGGAGTCCATCGCCATTCGTGGATTGGGCAGTTTGGCGCCAGCGAACGTATACGGCCATGGCGGGGTTGGGACGTCTTATGTTTGGGCCGATCCGAACACGGGCATTTCATTCGCCTACATCAGCAATTCGCGCGTGCCCGACCCCTGGCATTCGATTCGATTGGATCAAATCAGCAACGCGGTACACGCAGCGATTCGAACCCCATCCGATTCAGCTTGAATAAGCCCATCAAGCCGGCCGGCTCGACCAGACAAAGTTGCATTTTTCGCAGCAACTGTGAACAACCGCCGCTTCTGCCACGGATTTGGCCTGTGCGGTGTTTGGGGTATTCGGTGTGTTCGGGTTGACCAAATTGCCAATGTGACGGCCTTCGGTATCGGTGATGCGGGTCGACGTTTCTGGCGGTTTGTCAGGCGGTGGCGGGCGAACCAGTTGATCGGCAACCTTGATGCGAACAAAGGCCTGACCGCATTGGGGGCAAAGCGTGTTGTTGCGCAGCACCCACAAGGCCACCATCGCCATGGTGCTGCCCAACAACACCACCAAACTGGGGTGTTCGTTGGTGAAGCCCCAGCGAACAATTAACCACTCAATCATCAAAAACAAAGCATAAAAACCGAATTGCAAGGCCCGTTGGCTAAAAAAGGACGTGCTCGTTTTGCGTTCTTGGGCAATTTTTCGAATTTGCGCCGTTTGGGTCAGTTTGTCCAAAAAGCCCCGGACATCGTTTGAAAATGAATTCAACTGACGCAGGCACAAGGCGCGTTCCCCTTCACTGCCGCCAAATTGCCAAACAGCACTGAGTTCTTGGCGGGGCGCGACCATGCCTTCCAAGGTCATTTTTTCGAAGCCGTCCATCAAGCTGTGGTCCTGTAGCGCACCCATGACCAAGCAAGCGTTGACGTCGTTGACTTCCATTCGGAGCGCGCCCAGCAGTTCTTGGCGCACCAAGCGGCGCATGCGCTGGGTGCGCCGCTGGGCTGGCTGAGTCAGGTCGAGCAGGTCTTGAGCGGCTGCCGCCAGCGTGTGCATGATCTTGCTTTGGTAAATTTTTAAGGCTTCGGGAAGACGGGTTCCTAGGTGCAACAGCCTTTGATCTGCCTCGATGCAGCGCTCTAATTCGGCAATGGCCGTATTGGTTTGGGCCAGCAAAAAGGGCGTTTCGTCGATCAGATTTTCGATCAGAGCCAGTCTGAGTGTCAGAGCGAAGTGCGCCGCGGCCTCGCGACCGATGGGGTGAATTGAGGGCAGGCGGTTGTTTTTGGCATATTGATCCAATAACAAGGACAGCTGGTTGATTTTCTCCAGGCTTTCAGCGGACAACTCGTTGGGGGCTTGAGGGCGAGCGCGCATGGTTTCCTTTTGGGTTCCTGGTAAGGCCGCAAGCACGGCAAGGGGATGCGGTGGATCGAAGGGGGTAACGGCGAGAGGTGTAAAGGGGTAGAGGTGTAAAGGGGTAGTGGGCTTGTAGGAGAAAAGCCAGCGTGTTATGATAGCGGGCTCTGCGGCATTTTCATCCGTGAATTCGCCCTGAGACTTCTATTTTCTCAATGAAGAGGTTTATATGTACGCGGTCATAAAAACCGGCGGCAAACAGTATCGTGTTGCTGCTGGCGAAAAAATTAAAGTAGAACAGATTGCTGCGGACGTTGGCCAGGAAATTGTGATTGACCAAGTTTTGGCCGTCGGTAACGGCGCTGAAATCAAGGTTGGTACGCCCCTGGTGTCCGGCGCCACTGTGAAAGCCACGGTTGTGGCCCACGGTAAGCACGACAAAGTGCGCATTTTCAAAATGCGCCGTCGTAAGCATTATCAAAAGCGCCAAGGGCACCGTCAGCAGTTCACTGAACTGCAGATCAGCGCCATCTTGGGTTGAACTTAAACTCAATCTGAAACAGTCAAGGAGCACATCTCATGGCACAGAAAAAAGGCGGCGGCTCTACGCGAAATGGGCGCGATTCGAAGCCCAAAATGCTCGGTGTGAAAGCTTTCGGTGGCGAATTGGTTTCGGCCGGTTCGATCATTGTTCGCCAACGCGGCACCCGCATGCACCCCGGCAACAATGTCGGCATCGGCAAAGACCACACTTTGTTTGCCTTGGTTGATGGCCACGTTGGTTTCACCACCAAAGGCGCTTTGAGCAAGCACACGGTCAATGTGACACCGGTGGCTTGAGTTCAAGCCAAGTGCGCAAAAGCCCCGAACCCTCGGGGCTTTTTTATTTAAACTGGGAACACCATGAAGTTCGTTGACGAAGCCTATATCGACATTGCCGCCGGTGATGGGGGCAATGGCTGCGTCTCCTTCCGGCACGAAAAATACAAAGAATTTGGCGGCCCGAATGGGGGAGACGGTGGCCGTGGCGGCCACGTATACGCGGTGGCCGACCCCAATTTGAATACCCTCGTCGACTTTCGTTTTTCGCGTCGGCACGAGGCCAAACGCGGCGAGCATGGCATGGGCTCTGACATGTTCGGCGCAGCGGGCGATGACATCACCCTGAAAATGCCTGTGGGCACCCTGATCACCGACGCTGAAACCGGCGAGTTGCTTTATGAGTTGTTGGTGCCCGGCGAGGTGATCACCATTGCCAAAGGCGGAGACGGTGGCTTTGGCAACTTGCGTTTTAAAAGCGCCATGAACCGCGCCCCACGCCAAAAAACGCCCGGCTGGCCGGGTGAGAAAAAAGAACTCAAACTTGAATTGAAGGTGTTGGCCGATGTGGGCTTGTTGGGTTTGCCCAATGCCGGCAAATCCACCTTGATTTCCGCCATTTCCAATGCGCGCCCCAAGATTGCAGACTACCCCTTCACCACCTTGCATCCGAACTTGGGGGTGGTGCGCGTCGGTCCTGAACAGAGCTTCGTGGTCGCTGACATTCCTGGCTTGATCGAAGGGGCTTCAGAAGGCGCTGGCTTGGGGCATCAGTTTTTGCGCCATTTGCAGCGCACCCGTTTGTTGTTGCATGTGATTGACATCGCCCCCTTTGAAGACGGTGCCGATCCGGTTAAACAAGCCAAAGGCATCGTGGCAGAGTTGAAGAAATACGACCAAGCTTTGTTCGACAAGCCGCGTTGGGTGGTTTTGAACAAGCTGGACATGGTGCCCGAAGACGAGCGTGTGGCCAAGGTCAAAGACTTTGTGAAGCGCTACAAGTTCAAAGGCCCGGTCTATGAAATTTCGGCTTTGACTCACCAAGGTTGCGACACCTTGATCAAGGACGTCTTCCAATACGTCAAGGCCCAACAAAAAGCAGAGCAGCCTGTTTTGGACGTTGATCCTCGTTTTGTCTCTCTCCCCTTAGATGAGGGATCAGCGGAAGGCGCGGATGAGTGAGGTGTTGGCCCATGCGCGTCGCATTGTGGTCAAGGTGGGCTCCAGCCTGGTGACCAACGAAGGCAAAGGTCTGGATGAGGCCGCCATCAGCGAGTGGTGCCGCCAATTGGCCGCCTTGGTGCACGGGGGGCGCGAGGTCATTATGGTCAGCAGTGGGGCCATCGCCGAAGGCATGAAGCGCCTCGGCTGGTCTATCCGCCCCAAAGAAATCAATGAACTCCAGGCCGCCGCCGCCGTCGGTCAAATGGGCTTGGCCCAAATGTACGAAACCAAGCTCCGTGAGAACCAGCTCGGCAGTGCCCAAGTGCTCCTCACGCACGCCGATTTGGCCGATCGCGAGCGCTATTTGAATGCCCGCTCCACCTTGCTGACCCTTTTGGCTCATCAAGTTGTGCCGGTCATCAATGAGAACGATACGGTGGTCAATGATGAAATCAAGTTCGGCGACAACGACACCTTGGGTGCTTTGGTGGCCAACTTGGTCGAAGCCGATGCCTTGGTGATCTTGACCGATCAAAAAGGGCTGTTCAGCGCCGATCCCCGACGCGACCCAAGGGCTGAATTTGTGCACCAAGCCCAAGCGGGCGACCCGGCCTTAGAGGCCATGGCAGGTGGCGCGGGCTCCAGCATAGGCAGCGGCGGCATGATCACTAAAATTTTGGCGGCCAAACGCGCCGCCGGCTCCGGGGCCTCCACGGTCATTGCCTGGGGTCGAGAGCCTGATGTGTTGGTGCGCTTGAGCCAAGGTGAAGCCATTGGTACTTTGTTGGTGGCGCAAACCGCCAAAATGCAGGCGCGCAAACAGTGGATGGCTGACCATTTGCAACTGCGCGGGGCGGTGTGCGTTGACGCTGGTGCCTTGGTCAAGTTGCAAAGCGAGGGCAAGAGCCTGTTGCCGATCGGCATGACTGCTGTGGAGGGCGACTTCAAACGCGGCGACGTGATCGCCATCAAAGGCCCTCAAGGCGAGGTGCTGGGCCGCGGGTTGGCCAATTACGCCAGCGCCGAGGCGCGGTTAATTTGCCGCAAGCCTTCCGCCGACTTCGAAGCCCTGTTGGGGTTTGTGGCCGAGCCTGAAATGGTGCACCGCGACAACTTGGTCTTGCAGCGTTAAGTCTAATTTCTTAATTGCTTAAGATGACTTAAGACTCATTGCCGTTGGCAGAGGACGGGTTGGGGTCAAAACTGCCCCCCGGTGGCAGCTCAAAGTGCGCGGACATATTGAAGCCGAATACACCAGAGGAACCTGAAGTGCCTGACGTGCCAGAAACTTCGATGCGGGCATCGAACGAGCGCTGCCGCGTTGGATTGGAATGGCGCTGAAACCCCTCGTTTCTGGGCAAGTACCGAGACAACTCGGTCAACGCCATTTCGTAAACGCCCCGTTTGAATTCCACCACCACATCCAGCGGCACCCAGTAATCGTTCCAACGCCAAGCGTCAAACTCTGGGTGATCGGTGGCACGCAGATTCAGATCCCAGTCGTTACCAACCAGTTGCAATAGATACCAAATTTGTTTTTGGCCTCGGTAATGGCCACGCGCTTCGCGTCGTATAAATCGATCTGGCACCTCGTAGCGCAACCAGTCTCGGGTCCGTGCAACGATGCGCACATGTTCTGGAAACAAACCCACTTCTTCGTGCAGTTCGCGGTACATCGCCTGCTCCGGGCTTTCACCCCGGTCAATGCCGCCTTGTGGAAACTGCCAACTGTGCGTGCGGATCCGTTTGCCCCAAAAAACCTGATTTTTCTGGTTGAGCAAGACGATGCCGACGTTGGGCCTAAAGCCTTCGCGGTCAAGCATAATCAAACCCCAATTTTTAAATTGAAACCATTATGCACGGCTAACACTTTGCAACAAGTGGTTTTGCACTTTGTGATAGCGAAATTTTCCCGATGAAAGCCTCTCAATTTTTTATCTCTACCCTCAAAGAGGCCCCCGCCGACGCCGAGGTCGTTAGCCACCGATTGATGACCCGTGCCGGCATGATCAAAAAGCTGGGCGCCGGTGTTTACAACTACATGCCCTTGGGCCTGCGCGTCATCCGCAAGGTAGAGGCCATTGTGCGCGAGGAGATGAACCGCGCCGGCGCGATTGAGCTCACCATGCCTGTGGTGCAACCTGCCGAGTTGTGGCAAGAAACCGGCCGCTTCGAGAAGATGGGCCCTGAACTCTTGCGCATCAAAGACCGCCACGACCGTGACTTCGTTATCCAGCCCACCTCCGAAGAAGTGGTGACCGACCTGGTGCGTCAAGAAATTCGCAGCTACAAACAGCTGCCCAAAAACTTTTATCAAATTCAGACCAAATTCCGCGACGAGCGCCGCCCTCGATTTGGCCTGATGCGTGGGCGCGAGTTCATCATGAAAGATGCCTACAGCTTTGACCGCGACAGGGTCAGCGCCAAAGCCAGCTACCAGGGCATGGCCAGCGCTTACCGTGCGATTTTTGACCGATTTGGCTTGCGCTACCGCGCCGTTGCCGCCGACAGCGGGGCCATTGGGGGTGACTTGAGCGAAGAGTTTCAGGTGATTGCCGCCACCGGGGAAGACGCCATCGTTTATTGCCCCACCAGCGACTACGCGGCCAACCTGGAAAAGGCAGAAAGTCTGGCCCCCGCCCAAGCCCGAGGCGCCGCGACCGAAACCTTGAACCGACTGCCCACACCCGGCGTCAGCACCTGCGCCGGCGTGGCTGACTTGTTGAAATTGCCCTTGAGCCGAACCGTCAAGTCACTGGTGTTGGCCACCGACCGTTTGAACGAACACGGCGAAGTGGTTCAAAGCCAAATTTATTTGCTTTTGTTGCGTGGCGACCATGAGATGAACGAAGTCAAGGTGGGTAAATTGCCCGGTTTTGAAGGCGGCTTCCGCTTCGCCACCCCCCCCGAAATTGAAGCCCACTTTGGCTGTGTGCCGGGTTATCTCGGCCCCATCGGTTTGCAAAGCCCGTCCCGTCCGGACGGCACCCCCAGTGCCGTGACGGTCATCGCCGACCGCGAAGTGGCCGTCATGGCCGATTGGATTTGCGGCGCCAATGCGGTTGACTTTCACTTGACCGGCGTGAACTGGGGCCGCGATCTGGCCGAACCCGATCGGGTCGCTGACCTGCGCAATGTCGTCGCCGGCGACGCCTCGCCCGATGGCCAAGGCGTGCTGGCCATCGAGCGTGGCATTGAGGTCGGTCACGTGTTTTATTTGGGCACCAAGTACTCCAAGGCCATGAGCGCTACTTTCCTGAATGAAGACGGCAAGCCCAGTCACTTTGAAATGGGCTGCTACGGGATTGGTGTGACCCGATTGCCCGCCGCCGCGATTGAGCAAAACCACGATGAACGCGGCATCATTTGGCCCGACGCCATTGCCCCCTTTACCGTCGTGCTGTGCCCCATCGGGATGGACCGCAGCCCTGAAGTCAAGGCGGCTGCCGAGCAGCTGCACACCGAACTCTTGGCCTTGGGCATCGACGTGCTGCTGGACGATCGAGGCGAGCGCCCGGGAGCCATGTTCGCTGATTGGGAGTTGATTGGTGTGCCGCACCGGGTTGTTTTGTCCGAGCGCGGTCTAAAAGAAGGTCAGGTCGAATACCAACACCGCCGTGCGACCGAGGCCAGCAAAATGGCCTTGGGCGAGGTGGTGGGTTATCTGCAACAGCAGCTGGCGCATCTGAGCCCTGCCAAGGGGTCTCATTGAGTTGAGTTTCGGGCGACCTTTTTGATGTCCTTGGGAACTTCTAGGCCTTATCACCCCGAATTTGACCCGAATTTGACCCGAATGACGCTTATGAACTCAATGGACTCGCGCGTTTTCGTCAACCGTGTCTTGGCCATTGTTTACACGGGCTTTGCGGGTGTCGTTGGTGTCGTTGGTCTCGCTGGGATGATTGGCCAGGCCAACGCCGGGCAGCAAGCGGAAGAAGCCCTGTCGGATTCGGTTCGCACCGCATTGACGGCGGCCCTCAAGGCACCGGCGCCCCCGAGTTTGGTTTTTGTTGACGATGCGGCGCGTCAACGCCACGCAGCGTGGGTAGCGCGCACACGCGTGGCCTTGAAGTCAAAAACCGCCGACTGGACTGAAGCGCAGCGGTTGGAATTTTTGCAAACCGTTTGGTACGAGAGCAAACGCGCCAGCCTGTCGCCGTCTTTGGTGATGGGTTTAATTGAAGTGGAGAGCGGATTCCGTAAATTTGCCGTGTCCAGCAGCAGCGCGCGAGGCTATATGCAGGTGATGCCTTTTTGGGCCCGCTTGCTAACCGGTGCGGAGGTAAACGCTGGGGTGGAACAAGCCAACTTGTTCCATGAGCAAACGAATTTGCGCTTCGGCTGCGTCATCTTGCGCCACTATTTGGCGTTGGAAGGCGGTCAGTTGGAAATGGCGCTGGGACGGTACAACGGCAGTCGAGGGCAGTTGGCCTACCCCCGAGCCGTGCTGGCCGCCCAATCGCGCTGGCAATAGCTGTCAATGGGCTCTCAATGAGCTACCAGCCCTCAGGCTGCGTTGCCGCCGATGACTTGTTGCAGTTCGCCAGATTCGTACAAGTCCATCATGATGTCAGAGCCGCCGATGAACTCGCCTTTGACGTACAACTGGGGAATGGTGGGCCACTGGCTGTAATCCTTGATGCCAGCGCGAATTTCGGGGTCTTCCAGCACGTTCACCGTTTTGATGGCTTTGGGTTCAACGCCGCAGGCCTTCAAAATTTGAATGGCGCGGCCAGAAAAACCACATTGGGGAAAGCTGGCGGTGCCTTTCATGAAAAGCAGCACGTCGTTTTGCTTCACGAGGTCGTCGATGCGTTGTTGGGTAGCGTCCATGGATTCGGGTCCTTTAATCAATACCCACCATTATCTCGAATTCGGCCAAAAGCCGCCGCTGCAGCGTTCAATACCTGCCAAGTCTTTGCGGCTTTTCACGTCTAAAAAGCCCGCCGAGGAGAGCAGTTCGCGTACCTTTTGCGCTTGGTCCCAACCGTGTTCGAGCAAGAGCCAAGCGCCGGGTTTCAAATAATTTGGCGCATGGCGGATCAGATGGCGTAAATCGTCCAGGCCCTCGGGGCCGCTCACCAAGGCGTTGAGCGGCTCGAAATTCAAAGCCGGCAAATGCGCATCCCCCTCAGCGAGGTCGGGGGGGTTGGAGACGATGAGGTCAAACTGCAGACCGGCCAAAGGCTCAAACCAGGAGCCTTGGTAAAAGTGGATGGGCAAAACAGGCGCAGCAGGGGTGGATGCAGCAGCCCGTAAACGCGCCTCGTTGTGTTTGGCTACCGTCAACGCCTCGGGACTGGCGTCGACGGCGCTGACTTGTGCGAGCAGGCATTGGTGTTGAATCGCCAGGGCGATGGCCCCACTGCCCGTGCCCAGGTCAAGCACTTGGGGCGACCGCTTCGATGACGTCGTTTGCTCGTGCGCTTGCGTTTCAGCAGGGGCTTCCTGCTTGGAAACTTCAAAGGCCGAGGATTCCAAGCATTCCAAGGCCCACTCCACCAAGGTTTCGGTATCGGGCCTGGGGTCCAGCACCCGTGCATCGACTTGTAGCGACAAACCAAAAAACCCGCGCTCACCCGTCAGATAGGCGACGGGCTCGCCGGCCAAACGGCGCTGCACCAAACCCTGAAAAGCCGCCAGCGCCTCATTTGAAAGCGGGTCTTGGTCGTGGCTCAAAAGCCAAGCACGACCTTGTTTGACGCCCAGCACATGCAGCATCAAAAGCGAGGCTTCAAGGCGGTCAAGACCGTGTTGAAAAGCCTGCTCTAAAGCTTGCTTTAAGGTCATGCGTTTTTCAAGGCAAGGCCCCCAATTCAAGCTCGGCCAATTGCTCGGCCTCTTGGGCGTGGCGCAGGGCGGTGAGGGGTTCGTCCAGATCGCCTTCGATAATGAAGTTGAGCTTGTAGAGCGTCAGGTTGATGCGGTGGTCGGTCCAGCGTCCTTGAGGGAAGTTGTAGGTGCGAATGCGGTCGCTGCGGTCGCCGCTGCCAATCAAGCCCTTGCGGGTTGCCGCGTCTTTGGCCGCGCGCTCGCTGCGTTCTTTTTCTTGAATGCGGGCCGACAACACTTGCAACGCCTTGGCCTTGTTGCGGTGTTGGCTGCGGTCGTCTTGGCACTCGGCCACGATGCCGGTGGGCAGGTGGGTGATGCGCACCGCCGAGTCGGTTTTATTGATGTGCTGGCCGCCCGCACCGCTGGCACGGTAGGTGTCGATGCGCAGGTCAGCGGGGTTGATCTGCACCGCTTGGGCCTCGTCGGGTTCGGGCAGCACGGCGACCGTGCAGGCGCTGGTGTGAATGCGCCCCTGCGTTTCGGTGGCGGGCACCCGCTGTACGCGGTGGCCGCCCGACTCAAACTTCAAGGCGCCGTAAACGTGATCGCCCGCCAACCGGAGCACCACTTCTTTGTAGCCGCCCAATTCACTCTCATTCGCGCTGACGATTTCGCAGCGCCATCCCACTTTTTCGGCGTAGCGGGTGTACATGCGGGCCAGGTCGGCCGCGAACAAGGCCGACTCATCGCCACCGGTGCCGGCCCGAATTTCCAAAAAGGCGTTGCGGACATCGTCGGGGTCTTTGGGCAACAGCAGTCGCTGTAATTCGGCTTCCAGTTGACTCAACTCGCTTTGTGCATCGGCCATTTCTTCTGACGCCATTTCTGCCATTTCCGCCATGTCCGATAGACCGGGGTCGTCGAGCATGGCTTGGGCGTTGCTCAGATCGGCTTCGCGTTGTTGGTAGCGGGCATAGCGCCCAGCAATTTGAGTCACTTCCGCGTGCTCGCGTGACAGCACGCGGTACTGGGCCATGTCCGACATGATGTCTTCACGCGACAGTAAAAAGTCGATTTCTTGGAGTCGCACCGCGTAGCGGTCGAGCTGTTGACGCAGAAAGGTTTTCAACGTTTTTATTTCAACGCTCGGGTCGCAAGAAAAACTTTTGCACGGCCAAGGCCGCTTGCTCTCGGTCTTGGGCTTGAGCGGTGTTCAATTCCATCAAAGCCCCGTGCAGCATTTTTTGCGACAAGCCTTTGGCCAAGCCTTGCAGCACGTGTTCAATGTCGTCACCTTTGGCTAAATTCTTGCGGGCCCTCGCCAACTCGGCTTCACGCCATTGCTCCGCTTGGGCATTCAGTTCGCGAATCACGGGCACGCTGGCGCGTTGATGCTGCCATTGAACAAAACTTTGCACACCCGCATCCACAATTTGCTCGGCATCGGCCACCGCGGCTTGGCGTTGGGCCTGACCGGTTTGCACCACTTGGGCCAAATCGTCGACGGTGTAAAGGTACACATCGCGAAGGTCTTTGACCTCGGCTTCGATGTCCCGGGGTACCGCCAAATCAACCATGAACAGCGGGCGATGGCGACGCGCCTTCAGCGCACGTTCGACGGCGCCCAGGCCAATCAAGGGCAGGGTGGAAGCGGTGCAGCTGATGATGGCGTCGAACTCGTGCAGGCGACTCGGCATTTGCGCCAGGGGCATGACCTCGGCCTTGATTTTTTGCGCCAATGCCTCGCCACGGGCCGTTGTTCGGTTAGCGACCGCCATTTTTTGAGGCTGCTGCGCAGCAAAGTGGGCGCTGGCCAACTCAATCATTTCTCCTGCACCCACAAACAAGACTTTGATCTTGCTGAGGTCTTCAAAAAGTTGAGCCGCCAAGCGAACCGACGCGGCGGCCATGCTGATGGAATGTTGACCAATCTCCGTGTGGGTGCGCACGTCCTTGGCCACAGAAAAGCTGCGCTGGAACAATTGATTCAGCGTGGTGCCGAGGGCACCGGCATTTTCGGCGGCGCGCACCGCGTCTTTCATCTGTCCCAAAATTTGCACCTCGCCCAAGACCATGGAATCGAGGCCACTGGCGACCCGGAAAGCATGGCGGGCCACGGCTTCATTTTCAAAGGTGTAGGCGTGTGAACGCAGCTCTTGCGGATCAACACCACCGGTTTTGGCCAGCCATTGCAAGGTGTGTTCCAACGCACTGTGCTCGCCAGCACAATAAATCTCGGTGCGGTTGCAAGTGGACAATATGGCGGCCTCCACATCGGGGTGCCTGGCCGCTTGGCCAGCGCCAAATGATTGACGCAAGCCTTGCAAAGTGGGTGCGATTTGGTCAATCGCAAAGGCCAGACGCCCGCGCAAATCCAGCGACGCGGTGTTGTGATTGATGCCTAAAGCCCAGACTGCCATCCTCGAATTATAAAATCCCGACCATGGACAGCGTGTCTCTTTTTTTGGATGTGGCTTGGCAGGCACTCAACGGTTTGACCCCCGCCGCTGTGTTGGCTGTCTTGCTGGGTTTGATCAGCACCCTAAAAAAACCAACTCGGCCCTTGATTCGCTCAGCCGGGTGGCGCTGTTTGCTGAACTTTCTGGCCGGTGCGGCCGTGTTGGTGGGGGGGTGGGTTGTCTTCGGCCACGACGGCATGATGGCCACCTACGCCGTCTTGGTTGGGGTCATGGGCACCAGTCAGTGGTTGCTGACGGGGGGCTGGCGTTGAGCCTTCAACTTAACCGACCAGGGCTTTGACGGCCAAATAAAGCACAGACGGGCCCATCAGGCAGCCCAAGCCTGTGTGGAAAGTGGCGACCAATGCACCGTAAGGCACCAAACGGCGGTCGGTGGCGGCCAGCCCGGCGGAGACGCCGCTCACGGTGCCCGCCAGACCGCCAAACACCATGGCCGAGCGGGGTGAATTGAGCCCCATGAAGCGCGCCAACATGGGCGTGAACACCATCACCATGATGGCTTTGACAACGCCGGTGGCAATCGACAGCGCCATGATGTCGGAGCTGGCGCCAATGGCAGCGCCGGTCACGGGGCCGACGATGTAGGTCACCGCGCCGGCGCCGATGGTGGTCATGTCAATCGCGCTGGTGTAGCCCATGCTGTAGGCCACGCTGGCGCCGAAGACAAAGGGAATGAGGGTTCCTAAGAACAATGAAACGACGCCAATCAGACCGGCTTTGCGGGCTTCGATGACGTTCACCTCAAAGGCGGTGGCCACAATGGCAAAGTCGCGCATCATGGCGCCACCCATCAACCCAATGCCGCCAAAAATTTTCACATCGGACAAACCTTTGGTGCCCCCTGTTTCAAGGCCGCCCCAATAGGCCAAGCCGAGCCCGATCAGGATCGCGATGGCCGAGCCGTGAACGCGGCCCATTGTCAGGTAGCGCGACAGTTTGCCGGAGATATAAACAATCAGGCCAATGAAGGCAAAGGCGAATATGAGGCTGTTGCTGGTGAGGGCGTTTTGTAATTCGTGCATGGTGTTCTTTGACCGGAAATTGGACCGGAACTTTGTCTGAAAGGGTGGGGCTTTAGAGGCGCAATGGGGTTGATTCAGACGCTGGGTGATTAAGCGTGTGATTCCTTAGCGGTGGACTCTTTCCAAGATTCATCTGGGTCTTGGGGGCCTAAGCGGTTGATCAAGGCAACCGTGCCTGCGCACAACAGCACCGAGCCCAAGGCGGCGATGACCGCCACAGGGCCGCCACGCAACGCCGCCATGACGTTTTGCTGAGCGGCCATGGCCACCACGACGGGGATGTACATGAGGGACCAAAACGCCACACCGTCTTCGGTCATTTGGGTCATCAAGCCATGCTGACGCATCCAATGCCGAACTGAAATCAGCAGGATCATCGCAATACCCACCCCCCCGACGTTGGCTTTGACGCCAATCGCGATGCCCAGTAGATCGCCAATGTAGGCGCCCAGCAGGTGACAGGCGGCCAAGAGCGCAGTTCCGTAAATGATCATGTTGTTTCCTTTTTGATTTTGCGGGATTATAATTATTCGTAATTATGTGTAATTAAGGGTAATTACCAATGTCCTCAGACCCCAAGTTCCAGTCTTTGCACCAAGAAGTCGCGGACCGTTTGCGAGAGCAAATTTTTTGTGGGCAGTTGTTACCCGGTGATTTTCTAGATGAAAGCCAGCTCTGCGAAGCGCTTTCCATCTCCCGCACCCCCCTTCGTGAGGCGCTGAAAGTGTTGACCGCCGAAGGCCTGTTGCGGCACGAGCCGAGGCGCGGGTGTTTTGTGAACCAAGTGACCGAACAAGATTTGGACGACATCTTTCCGGTCTTGGCTTTGCTTGAAGGCCGTTGTGCATTTGAGGCGACGAACCGCGCCACCGAGGCAGACCTCTCGGCGCTCGAGGGCATGCACCAAGCCTTAGAGGCTTTTGGCAAGTCGGGCCAACTCAATGAGTACTACACCTTGAATTTTCAGATTCATGAGGTGTTCATCGCCCTGGCTGGGAACCGCTGGATCAGCCAAATGATTGGCGACTTGAGAAAAGTCTTGAAGTTGTCCAGACAACAGCAACTCCGTGTTCCTGGCCGTTTGGAAAGCAGTCTGCAAGAGCACTTGGCCTTGTTTAAGGCCATGAAAGCCCGAGACCCATTGGCCGCGGAGCAAACCATGCGCCATCACATTGAGTCCCAGCGTGAGGCCTTAAAGCAACTTCAAAGTTCGGTGCTGAATCCTGCCATTCAACTGCTTGAGAAAAAGGGAGCTGTCAAATGAATACACCCACCTGGTTAAGCCGTGGTGTCAGCAAATTGCTGTCCGCCAAAGAGGGTCAGCGTTCTTGCGCCGAGCGCATGGAAGCCACCTTGCGCCAAGGCCAAGAGGCCATGTCGCCGCGCATGCTCCGCAGGACCTACGAGTTGCTTCGGGGCATCATCGATCCGCGTGTCAGTGAAGTGGAAGGCGGTCGACGTGCGGAAGCCTTTGCCGCGCTTTACAAAGCCGGGACGATCGAACGGCGCAAAGACGTTTGGCTCTTGATGAGCGAAATGTTTGTGGCTGACCAGAAGAAAGTCAAAGAAGCCCAAGACAAATTTGCCGCGGCCATTGGCACGTCCGATGAGGCGGTCGCTGAAGTGCATTACCGCCGCGCCACGGTGTCGCCGCGTCGTCGTTTGTTGCAACGCTTCAGCGTCTACCCCGAAGGGGTTCAATTTTTGGTGGATTTGCGGGCTGAGTTGCAAAGTGCCTTGAAATCCGACAAGCGCCTCGAAGCCCTCGACGTTGAGATGGAGTACATGTTCTCCACTTGGTTCGATGTGGGCTTCTTGGAGTTGCGTCGAATGAGCTGGAACTCGCCCGCCTCTTTGATCGAAAAGCTCATTCAATACGAAGCCGTACACGACATCAAAAGCTGGGCCGATGTCAAAAACCGGCTCGACAGTGACCGCCGTTGCTACGGCTTCTTCCACCCGCGTTTGCCCGACATTCCCTTGATCTTTGTGGAAGTGGCCTTGGTCGATGAAATCGCCAGTGACATCGTGCCTTTGCTTGACGAATTGGGCGCCGAGGCCGATTTACAAAAGGCCACCACCGCTATTTTTTATTCCATCAGCAACACCCAAGTGGGCTTGCGGGGGGTGAGCTTTGGCGACTCGCTCATCAAAGCCGTGGTTGAAAAATTAAAACAAGAATTTCCGCGGCTCAAGGTCTTTGCCACGCTGTCGCCCATCCCAGGTTACCGCGCTTGGTTGGAGAAAAACATCGCCGGCTTGCTTGAAAAACTCGACGCCAAGGAACTCCGGGCTTTGGGTCGGGCCGTGGGCTTTGAGCCCCCGGCGGCCACTCACTTTTTGGCGGCCTTGGCGTCGCCCTTGCAGCTGCCTGAAAAATCACTGGTGCGTCAATACCTCATGCGCTTCGCCGCCGAGTATTTGGGCCGCTTGAACGCCAAAGGGCAGCCAAATGACCCCGTTGCCCGTTTCCATTTGGGCAATGGCGCGCGCGTCGACCGGTTGAATTGGGCGGGTGACCCCTCGCCCAAAGGCCTTAAGCAGTCTTACGGTTTGATGGTGAATTATTTGTACGACCTCAAGCGCTTGGATAAAAATCGAGCGCTGTTGGCCGACGGGACTGTGCCGGTTTCCGGTGACGTTGAAGATTTGATGCTGAAGTAAAAAAGGAAAGAAATGACAACCCCCACTCAAAATTCCAATCTGTTCAACGCCATCCGTGCTGCCTTTCCCGATGACCTCAGCGCCGTGGCGGTGGAGGCTGACAACGGCAAAACCTACAGCTGGGCCGACTTGGACGAACAGTCCGCGCAAATGGCCAATTTACTGGCTTCTTTGAACCTGCCGGCGGGCTCTCGGGTCGCGGTGCAGGTTGAAAAATCCGTCGAGGCCATGATGTTGTACTTGGCCACTTTGCGCGCCGGCTTGGTTTTTTTGCCGCTCAACACCGCCTATCAAAGCGCTGAAATGGCTTATTTCATTGGCAACGCTGAGCCCGGTGTGCTGGTTTGCACAACGAAGAATTTACCTTGGGTCAACGAATTGGCGAAAGCGGCCGGTACGCAACACGTTTGGACCTTGGACGACAACCAAACCGGCACTTTGCTGGAATTGGCCAAAGCGCAAAGCCCCGTTCATACCCCGGTGGTCAGCGCCTCAGAAGAGCTGGCCGCCATCCTTTACACCAGTGGCACGACAGGCCGCAGCAAAGGCGCGATGCTCAGCCATGGCAACTTGCTCAGCAACGCACAAACTTTGAAGAATTATTGGGGCTGGCAACACGGCGATGTGCTGATTCATGCGCTGCCCATTTTCCACGTGCATGGCTTGTTTGTGGCCATCCATGGCGCTTTGTTGAACGGCAGCAAAATGATTTGGTTGTCGAAGTTTGACCCGAAGGTCGTCCTCGCGCACCTGCCCAAAGCGACCGTGTTCATGGGCGTCCCCACGCTCTATGTCCGCTTGCTTGGTGAAGCCGGTTTGACCCGCGAAGCCACCCAAAACATGCGCTTGTTTGTGGCGGGCTCGGCCCCGTTGTTGACCGAAACGTTCAAAGAATGGCAAGACCGGACCGGCCACACCATTCTGGAGCGCTACGGCATGAGTGAAACGGGCATGCTGACCTCCAACCCCTATGCCTTGGACGACCGTTACGCCGAGTCCGAGCGCCGTGGTGGCACGGTGGGCTTTCCGTTGCCCGGCGTGACTTTGCGCGTTCAAGACGACGAGGGCGCCACCTTGGGCGTCGATGAGATTGGGGGCATTCAGGTCAAAGGCCCGAATGTGTTCCAAGGTTATTGGCGCATGCCCGAAAAAACCGCCGAAGAATTCACCTCGGACGGCTATTTCAAAACCGGTGACGTGGGCAAGGTCGACGCCCGTGGCTATGTGCAAATTGTCGGCCGAGCCAAAGACCTGATCATCAGTGGGGGCTACAACGTTTACCCCGCTGAAATTGAAAGTTTCATGAACGACCTGCCCGGTGTGGCTGAAAGCGCCTTGGTAGGCGTGCCGCACCCTGATTTCGGTGAAGTCGGCGTGGCCGTGGTGATCGCCAAACCCGGCGCTGACTTGCAAGCCGATGCGCTCATAAGCGCCCTTAAATCGCAAGTGGCAAACTTCAAAGTGCCTAAAAAATGCTTCGTCCTCAACGAGTTGCCCCGCAACGCCATGGGCAAGGTGCAAAAGAACTTGCTGCGCGATCAATACAAAGGGTTGTTCCAAGTCTAAGACCCTAGGCGCTTGTGAAACACGATGGGGTCTATGCCCTGCTGGCTGCCGCTTTGTTTGGGGCCAGCACCCCAATTGCCAAAATCTTGTTGGGCAAGGAAGCCCCTGTCCTGTTGGCGGGATTGCTTTATATGGGCAGCGGCCTCGGCCTTGGGCTGATTCGCCTCATTCGAGATCGGGGTTGGAAAAGCCCCCAACTCCCCGCTGGCGAATGGCCTTGGCTTTTAGGCGCTGTTTTGTTTGGCGGGGTTTTAGGCCCCATTGCCTTGTTGATGGGTTTGCAGCAAACCACTGGCGCCACGGCCTCCTTGCTGTTGAATTTAGAAGCGGTGCTGACGGCCTTGATTGCCTGGCTGATTTTTAAAGAAAGCGCGGACAAGCGCTTGGTGCTCGGCATGGCCGTGATTGTCATGGGCAGTTTGACGTTGTCCTGGCCTGCTCAGCCCGAGGCCACGGCCCAAGGCGTGGATTTGGGCTTGCATTTTGGGTTGGGCCCAGTCCTGATTGGCTTGGCCTGTCTTTGCTGGGCCATTGACAACAACCTCACCCGAAAAGTTTCTTCATCGGACGCTTTGTTCATCGCGGGGGTCAAGGGCTGGGTGGCTGGATCGGTGAACAGTCTGTTGGCCTTGTCGCTCGGGCTTGAATGGCCGGCCTGGCCTGTCGTCGTGTCGACCCTGCTGCTGGGTCTCTTGGGCTACGGCCTCAGCTTGGTCTTTTTCGTCTTGGCTTTGCGTGGCCTGGGCACGGCTCGAACCGGCGCCTACTTTTCGACGGCGCCTTTTTTAGGCGCTTTGATTTCGGTGTTGTGGATGGGGGACTCGACCAGCGGGGTGTTTTGGGGGGCCGCCTTGTTAATGGCCTTGGGCGTGTGGCTGCATTTGTCGGAACGCCATGAACACCCTCACCACCATGAAGCCTTGACCCATTTACATGGCCATCGCCACGATGAACACCACCAACACGACCACGATTTTCCTTGGGACGGAAGTGAGCCCCACGTGCACCCCCATGCGCATGAGGAAGTAACCCATCAGCACCCGCATTACCCCGACATTCACCATCGCCACACGCATTGACAGGCCTTGATAGGCGTTGACTTTGTTGGCGGCATCCCCAATGCCCTGGCTTCAGGGCGGGACGTGTGCCCATTTTGAGTTGGCTTGATTAGTACAATGGCAAGTCTTTGCCGACGCGGGGCACGTGCACCTGTGGGCTTGATTTACTAGGAATTTTTATGAGCCTCCAATGTGGCATCGTGGGCTTGCCCAACGTCGGCAAATCCACCCTGTTCAACGCGCTGACCAAGGCGGGTATTGCCGCTGAGAACTACCCGTTTTGCACCATCGAACCCAATGTGGGGACAGTGGAAGTGCCCGATCCGCGCTTGGATCAACTGGCCAAAATCATCACGCCCGAGCGCATTGTTCCGGCCATTGTGGAGTTTGTCGACATCGCCGGTTTGGTGGCCGGTGCCAGCCAAGGTGAAGGGTTGGGAAACCAGTTTTTAGCCCATATTCGCGAGACCGATGCCATCGTCAACGTGGTGCGTTGCTTTGAAGACGACAACGTGATTCACGTGGCGGGCAAGGTCGATCCGATTGCCGACATCGAGGTCATTCAAACCGAGTTGTGTTTGGCCGATATGACCACCGTTGAAAAAAGCCTGCACCGTTACAACAAAGCGGCTCGTTC
This sequence comes from uncultured Curvibacter sp., assembly GCA_903834975.1. GTDB lineage: Bacteria > Pseudomonadota > Gammaproteobacteria > Burkholderiales > Burkholderiaceae_C > Curvibacter. Next base: position 12,861 of record CAILKX010000114.1, on the reverse strand, counting down.
GGGCAACGACAAAGAAGCCGCCAAGCTGGTGGCCCTGCTGACCCGTTTGCAAGCGGTGTTGGACCAAGGCAAACCCGCGCGCAGTTTGGCGTTCAGTAAAGAAGAGCAAGTGTTGCTCAAGCCCTTGTGCCTGATCACGGCCAAGCCCGCCATGTTCGTCGGGAATGTGAGCGAAGACGGGTTTGAGAACAACCCTTTGCTGGATCGCCTGAAAGAATATGCCGCAGGCCAAAACGCGCCGGTGGTGGCCATCTGCGCCAAGATGGAAGCCGACATGGCCGACATGGAAGACGAAGACAAGGCCCTGTTCTTGGCCGAGCTCGGTCAAGACGAGCCTGGCCTGAACCGTTTGATTCGCGCCGCCTTCCGCTTGCTGGGCTTGCAAACCTACTTCACGGCCGGTGTGAAAGAAGTGCGCGCCTGGACCATCCGCGTCGGAGACACCGCCCCGCAAGCCGCCGGCGTGATTCACGGTGATTTTGAGCGTGGTTTCATTCGCGCTCAAACCATTGCGTTTGAAGACTTCATTGCGCTCGGGGGTGAACAAGCCGCCAAAGACGCTGGCAAGATGCGCGCCGAAGGCAAGGAATACGTCGTCAAAGACGGCGATGTGCTGAATTTCTTATTCAACGTTTAAGCGGTCATTGCGCTGTAAGCCGCGTCATGGTGACGCGCGCTTCGAGCGATACAATCGTGCCTCTTTTTTATGCAAATCGGTCAGCACACCCTCCCCAATAACCTGTTTGTCGCGCCCATGGCGGGCGTGACCGACCGGCCTTTTCGCATGCTTTGCAAGCGCTTGGGTGCGGGTTATGCGGTCAGCGAAATGGTGACTTCGCGCCCCGATTTGTGGCACAGCCTCAAGACCTCACGTCGCGCCAATCATGCGGGCGAATCCGCGCCGATCGCGGTGCAAATTGCCGGTACCGAGGCGCAGATGATGGCCGATGCGGCGCGTCACAACATTGACAACGGGGCCCAGATCATCGACATCAACATGGGTTGTCCCGCCAAAAAGGTTTGCAATAAATGGGCCGGGTCGGCCTTGATGCAAGACGAAGCGTTGGCGGTTTCCATCGTCGCCGCCGTGGTGGAAGCCTGCGCGCCGCACGGCGTGCCAGTCACCTTGAAAATGCGCACGGGTTGGTGTCAAGCGCATCAAAACGCCTTGACCTTGGCTTTGGCCTTTGAGCAGGTGGGGGTGCAAATGCTGACCGTGCATGGCCGCACCCGAGAGCAGGGCTACAGTGGCCAAGCCGAATACAAGACCATCGCGGCGGTGAAAGCGGCCGTTCGTATTCCCGTGGTCGCCAATGGCGACATCGATTCTCCGCAAAAAGCCCAGCAGGTACTGGCCCTGACCGGCGCCGACGCCATCATGGTGGGCCGGGCGGCGCAAGGGCGCCCTTGGATTTTTCGGGAAATCGGCCACTTTTTGCAGCACGGTACCGTCATGGCGCCACCCTTGGTGGCGGAGGTGCGTCGATTGCTGTTGGAACATTTGCAAGACCACTACAGTCTCTATGGTGAATCGGTGGGCGTGCGCAGCGCGCGCAAACACATTGGCTGGTATGTCCACGACCTGCCAGGAGGCCAAGCCTTCAAAACGCGCATGAATGCCCTTGACAGCACGGCGACGCAATGGGCAGCAGTGGCCGGCTATTTTGATGAATTGAGTCAGTGCATGGACCGATTGCCCAAGCCCGACCCAAGCGATAACCTACACAAAAACACAACGAGACAAACCCCTTCGGCGACCCTTTCATGACCCCCCAAAACATTGAAACTTGCATCCGCGAAAAATTAGAAAACTACTTTCGTGATCTGGAGGGGGAAACCCCCCATCACCTGCATGACATGGTGATTCGCCTGGTCGAAAAACCCGTGCTTGAATTGGTCATGCAAAAGGCCGACAACAACCAGTCGCGCGCTGCCGAATGGTTGGGCCTGAACCGCAATACCTTGCGCAAAAAGTTGGTCGAACACGGACTGATTGCCTAAATTTATTTTTCATTGATCACCATGAACGCACTTCTTTCCGTCTCTGACAAAACCGGCATTGTTGAACTGGCCAAGCGCCTGAATGCCCTTGGGATTCGCTTGCTGTCCACGGGCGGCACCGCCAAATTACTGGCTGAACAGGGCTTGCCGGTGACGGAAGTGGCCGAAGTCACGGGCTTTCCCGAAATGCTCGACGGCCGTGTCAAAACCCTGCACCCCAAGGTGCACGGCGGCTTGTTGGCACGCCGCGATTTGCCTGAGCACATGGCGGCTTTGGCGGCGCACGGCATTGACACCATCGACATCTTGGTGGTCAACCTGTATCCGTTTGAAGCGACGGTTGCCAAGCCCGGCTGCACCCTGGCCGATGCGATTGAAAACATCGACATTGGCGGCCCCGCGATGGTTCGCAGCGCCGCTAAAAATTGGCAAGACGTGGCGGTCTTGACCGACGCTTCGCAATACGCCGGCGTCATCGCCGAGTTGCAGCAGGGACAAAAAATAAGCGACGCCACCCGCTTCGCTTTGTCGGTGGCTGCATTCAACCGCATCAGCCAATACGACGGTGCCATCAGCGACTATTTGTCGTCGATTCAATTGAACGCGGAGGTGCTGAACGGCGGCGCCCTTGAATCTGAAAAAGCCCCCGAGCGATTGGCCTTTCCGGGTCAAAGCAACGGCCGCTTCATCAAATTGCAAGACCTTCGCTACGGCGAAAACCCGCACCAAGCCGCCGCTTATTACCGCGACCTGCACCCTGCGCCCGGCTCGTTGGTGACCGGCCAGCAAGTGCAAGGAAAAGAACTGAGCTACAACAACATCGCCGATGCCGACGCGGCCTGGGAGTGCGTGAAGAGTTTTGACGTGCCCGCCTGCGTCATCGTGAAACACGCCAACCCTTGCGGCGTCGCTGTGGGGGCCAACCCCTTGGAGGCCTACAGCAAGGCCTTTCAAACCGACCCGACTTCTGCCTTTGGTGGCATCATCGCTTTCAACCGGGTGGTGGACGGCCTCGCTGCGCAACAAGTGGCAAAACAGTTTGTCGAAGTGTTGATGGCCCCCGATTTCACGATCGAGGCCTTGGAAGTCTTCAAAAGCAAGGCCAATGTGCGCTTGCTCAAAATTGAATTGCCGGCATCGCTCAAGTCGGGTGCCACGCCTTGGGACCGCGGTCAGAACGCGACCGATATTAAACGCATCGGTTCAGGGCTGTTGATCCAAACCGCCGATAACCACGAGTTGTCTTTGGGCGACTTGAAGGTCGTGACCCAGCTTCAGCCCAGTCCCGAGCAATTGCAGGATTTGCTGTTCGCATGGAAAGTGGCCAAGTTCGTCAAGAGCAACGCCATTGTGTTTTGCAAAGGCGGCATGACCATGGGCGTCGGCGCAGGCCAAATGAGCCGCTTGGATTCGGCCCGCATTGCCAGCATCAAGGCCGGCCATGCCAACCTGAGTTTGCAAGGCACGGTGGTGGCCAGCGACGCTTTCTTCCCATTCCGAGATGGCCTGGATGTGGTGGTCGACGCGGGGGCCACCTGCGTCATTCAACCGGGCGGCTCTCTGCGGGACCCAGAAGTCATTGATGCCGCCAATGAGCGCGGCGTGGCGATGGTCTTCAGTGGCGTTCGCCACTTCCGACATTAAGGCCAAGTCGGCATACCAAGGCGGTCCTTTTTAGGCCATTTGCTCAAACACGACCTTGGCGGCCGCGATGGTTTCTTCGATGTCGGCGGCGCTGTGGGCGCTGCTGACGAACCCGGCTTCGTACAAAGCGGGGGCAATGTAGACCCCCCGCTCGAGCAGGCCATGGAACAGGGCGTTGAACTTCGCGCCGTCGCTTTTCATTACTTCGCCGTAATTGGTGGGCAGCTGATTGAGCAAGAAAAAGCCAAACATGCCGCCTTGGCAATCAACGCTGAAGGGCACGCCCGCAGCGTCGGCAGCGGCCTTCAGGCCGTCGACCAGGCTTTGGGTGCGCGCCGACAAAGCGTCAAAGAAACCCGGTTTTTTGATTTCACGCAGGGTGGCCAATCCGCAGGCCGTGGCCACGGGGTTGCCTGACAGCGTGCCCGCTTGGTAAACCGGTCCGAGTGGCGCCAGTTGCTCCATCACCGCGCGCGAGCCCCCAAATGCCGCCAGTGGCATGCCGCCACCAATCACCTTGCCCAGCACGGTGACGTCGGGTTTGAAACCAGGAAGTGCTTGTGCATAAAGGCTTTGTGCACTGCCCAGCGCCACGCGGAAACCAGTCATGACTTCATCGAACACCAACAGCGCGCCGTACTCGGTGCACAACTCGCGCGCGCGCTTCATGAAGGCCACGCTGGTGCGCACCAAATTCATATTCCCTGCAATCGGCTCGATCATCACGCACGCCAGTTCGCGGCCATGCAGGGCGAAGGCTTCTTCCAGTTGGGCGATGTTGTTGTATTCCAGCACCAAAGTGTCGCGCACCACTTCGGCGGGCACGCCGGCGCTGGTGGGGTTGCCAAAGGTGGCCAACCCCGATCCGGCTTTCACCAACAAGGCATCGGCGTGGCCGTGGTAACAGCCTTCAAATTTGATGAATTTGGTGCGGCCGGTGGCGCCGCGTGCCAGGCGAATGGCCGTCATGCCGGCTTCGGTGCCGGAGCTGACCAAACGCACCATGTCCATGGAGGGCACGAGGCTCAAAATTTCTTCAGCGAGCTCAATTTCTCGCTCGGTCGGGGCGCCAAAAGAAAACCCATCGAGGGCCGCTTTTTGCACCGCTTCCAGCACCGCAGGGTGGCCGTGGCCCAAAATCATGGGGCCCCATGAGCCGATGTAATCAATGAAGCGCTGGCCGTTGGCGTCCCAGAAGTGCGCCCCTTGGGCGCGTTGCACAAATCGAGGCGTGCCGCCGACGGCGCGGAAAGCTCGAACGGGCGAGTTCACGCCACCGGGTATCACGCGCTTGGCACGTTCGAAAAGGGGAAGATTCAGGTCGGTCAAAACGGGCTCCATTCCAGGTGAAGTCAATGGGTTTCAATGTTGAATGTCATGCGGTGGCAAAACGAAACCGGCCAAAGGATCCTCGCCTGAAGCCTCGGTTTCTTCGGTGGCTTCAGCGTCATCGTCGGGTTCGGCCCAGAAAAAACGGTCGGGGATGACGTGGCCCATGCCTGGCCGAAAACCGTCGTGCAGGCAACGGTCCAAGTAACTCAGGGCTTCGGTGCTGGCTTCGGTCAAGTCCATGCCGGTCGCCAGCAAGGCGGCGAGGGCGGCCGATAGCGTGTCGCCCGCGCCGGTGAAGACCGCGTCAAACAGCTCAAACGGCACATGCGCCAAAATGGTTTCTGGGCTGGCCAGCACGTTGTCCACGTGTTGGTCGGGCAGGGCCATGCCGGTCACCAAGGTGTAGGGTGCGCCTTTTTCAGCGGCGGCTGCAGCGATGTCACGCGCGCTCGGCGCTCGCTGTTGAGACCAGTCCGGCAAAAGCCAGCGGGCGAGGGTGCTGTGATTGCCCACCAGCACCGAGGTCTGCGGCAAGAGCAGTTCCTCAAAGGCGTCCAGGTAGTTTTCGATCGCGTCGTCGTTCCACCAAGACAGGTTGGGCATGTAGGCAACGACCGGAATGTCGGGGTAATCGGAGCTGATTTCGGCCACGGCCGCTATGTTTTCTGGGTTGCCCACAAACCCCACTTTAAAAATCTGCACCGGCACATCTTCCAAGGCCATGCGGGCTTGTTCGGTGACGGCCTCTTCGTCGAGCGAAAAATGCTCAAACACTTGGGAGGTGTCGCGCACATAGGTGCCGGTCATGATCGATAAAGCGTGCCCACCGACGGAGGAGATGGTCGCAATGTCCGCGGACAAACCGCCCGCGCCGCTGGGGTCGTTGGCGTTGAAAGCCATGACACAGGCCGGGCTGGAATCTTCAGGGTCTTCGAGAGGCGAGGGGGTGGTCATGGGCTATTACAATCTTTTTTTATTCTAATTGGCGCTGTTGGCGCCTGACGACAAGTGACTGACTATAAAACCTGGATGTGTCTGATTTGCGGTTGGATGTACGACGAGGCCCTCGGCTGTCCTGAAGACGGTATTGCCCCCGGCACTTTGTGGGCCGATGTGCCTATGAACTGGGTTTGCCCAGAATGCGGCGCGCGCAAAGAAGACTTTGAAATGGTTGAAATTTAAAGTCGCTCGCTTTTTGAGGTTTTGACCACCGCGTAGCGGGCCAGTGTGCGCTCGCGGGCTTCTGCGTGGTCCACCAGGGGCAATGGGTATTGACCTTCCCCTTGACCGAACACCACCCCCGCCGCCTGCAGTTCCAACGGCGCCGCCAGCCAGGGCGCATGGATGGCCTTGTCTGAGAGGCCCGCCAATACGGGGACGTAGCGCCGGATGAATTGCCCCTTGGGGTCGAACTTTTCACTTTGGCTGATCGGGTTGAAGATGCGAAAGTAGGGCTGTGCATCGCAGCCGCTCGAGGAGGCCCACTGCCAGCCGCCATTGTTGGCGCTCAAATCAAAGTCATTCAGTTGGCGGGCAAAATAGGCCTCACCCCAACGCCAATCAATTCCCAAGTCTTTCACCAAAAAGCTGGCCACCACCATGCGCAGGCGGTTGTGCATGTAGCCACTGTGGTTGAGTTGGTTCATGGCCGCGTCCACCAAGGGATAGCCGGTGCGTCCTTCGCACCAACGTGTGAAATGTTGCTCAGCCAGGGGGCCTTGCGCCCATTCAATGGCGTCGTATTCGCGCTTGTAACTGTGACCGACCACTTGCGGATGGTTGGCCAATATCTGTGCATAAAAATCGCGCCAAATGAGTTCACTGAGCCAAGTGGCCGCGCCGGGATTCGTCGTGGCCAGTTGGCTGGCACGAGCGGGTTGGTTATCCAAGGCCGCACGGGCCAAGGCGCGAATGCTGATCGTCCCAAACCGCAAATGGACGCTCAAATAACTGGGTCCTTTGATCGCCGGAAAATTACGCGCTTCCTCGTAGGCGTTGAGCCGCGGCAGAAAGTCTTGCAGCAAGCGTTGCGCAGCCAGGGCGCCGCCGTGGATGCCCAGTGCATTGAGTTCGGTGGGCTCAAAGCCCAGGTCGGCCAAACTGGGCCATTGGGTTTGATGAGGGCCATCAGGAATTTGGGGTATTTCGGAGGGTTGGGTCGCTTGCGTTGCTAATATTGGCTGGGCTTTAGGCGCCAAGCGCCCGCTGTTGGCGGGCGTCACCCCCCCCCGATCGGCCACAGCGGATTCGTCCAGTTTTTTAAGCCAGGCGTTTTTGTAAGGCGTGAAGACACCGTAAACGCCGCCGCTTTGGGTCAAAATTTCGCGTCGTTCAAACACCACATGGTCTTTGAAGGTGAAAAAATCTTGACCTTGCTGAGACAGCTGGGTGCGCACTTGGGCGTCACGCGCCAAGGCGGCGGGCTCGTCGTCGTGGTTGGTAAACACCGCTTGGACGCCCAATTGCTGGGACAACTTGGGGATCTCCTCGGTCGCCACACCGTGCAACACCCACAAGCCCGTGTTGGGGTTTTGGCTTCGCGCCCGAATTTGCTCGTCCAGTTCTTGGAGGCTTTGCCAGATGAATTCGACGCGCCGGTCTCGACGTGGCAGTTGCGCCAAGATGGCGGTGTCAAACACAAATACCAAATGCACTTGCTGGCAACGCGACAAGGCCTGGGCCAAGCCGGTGTTGTCGTCAAGGCGCAAGTCACGGCGGAACCAAAACAGGCCGCTGGAAAATTCAGACTGAGGTGCTGGTGGCAAAGGGGAGTTCATGTTGCGTAATGGGGGCGTAATGGGGGCGTAATGGGGTCGGAATGGGGTCTTGAAAGGGAATCAGCGGGCTGCAAGCGGGGCGTTAAAATAAGTGCATGGCTGCCGATTCTGCCCCGATCAACCTCACCAATCATTTTTTGATCGCCATGCCCCGTTTGGAGGATGAGCAATTTTCCCGCAGCGTGGTCTACTTGTGCGACCACAGCGAGCGAGGTGCTTTGGGGCTCATCATCAATCGGCCCAGCGACATCAACCTCAAATCCCTGTTCCAAAAAGTCGACTTGAACTTGGGTCGAGGCGACCTGGTCGACGCCCCGGTGTTCCACGGCGGTCCGGTGCAAACCGAGCGCGGCTTTGTGCTGCACGAGGCGGTCAAGGGCCAGTCCAGCGAGGGGCAAGAAGCCAGCGACGCGGTCTATGCCTCGACCATGACCATCCCTGGGGGCCTCGAAATGACCACCTCGCGTGATGTGTTGGAAGCCTTGTCGCACGGCGGTGGCCCACAGCGTGTCATCGTGACCTTGGGCTACGCCTCTTGGGGCGGCGGGCAACTCGAATCTGAGATTGCGGAAAACGCTTGGCTCACGGTCAGCGCCGACAAGCGCTTGATCTTCGACACGCCTGTCGCCGATCGATGGGATCAGGCCTTGGCCTTGCTCGGCCTGCAAAGCTGGATGTTATCGCCCGATGTGGGGCATTCATGAGCCTCATCTCGAGCGCAGGCCTCATCACCCGCACGATGACCCCCCCTCCCTTGGCGGCCGTGCCGGCTCATTTCCAAACCTTTTTGGCGTTTGATTATGGTCAGAAGCGCACCGGCGTGGCGGTGGGCAATCGGCTCACTAAAACGGCCACGCCGCAAGCCACGTTGGTGGCCGAGGGCGACAAACGCTTTGCCTTGGTTCAGCAGCGCATCCAAGAGTGGGGCCCCGATGCCCTGGTCGTCGGGGTGCCTTTTCACCCCGATGGGGCAGCACATGAAAACACCTTGCGGGCCCGCAAATTTGCGCGTCAATTGAATGGCCGCTTTGGCCTGTCGGTGTTTGAGGTGGACGAGCGTTACAGCACCACCGAGGCCCATTCTCAAGGTGCTCAAGATGCCGATGCAGCGTCGGCTTGCATCATCTTGGAGCAATTTTTAAGGAGCTTGCCATGAGCACCCCCCAAGATTCAGCGCTTTCATCTGCACCTTCTTCCCCTTCTTCTTCACCACCGTCACCAGCCGCCTTGGATGCAGAAGCCTTGTACCCTGCCTTGCTGCAAGGTGTTCGGGCCCTGTTGACGGCTTCCAGCCTCAACACCGAATCAAAAACACGCCCCCATTTGGTGGGCATTGCCAGCGGCGGGGTTTGGTTGGCCGATCGATTGCAAGCCGATTTGAAAGACCTCGTGGCCGCTGGCCAACTCGGTGGCCAGGGCGTGATTTCTTCGACGATGCACCGCGACGACTTTGCGCAACGCGGCCTGTCTTCGAACGCCCAAACCACCTTGCCTTTTGATGTGGACGGCGCCGACCTCATTTTGGTCGACGATGTGCTCTACACCGGCCGCACCTTGCGGGCCGTTCTCAACGAGTTGTTTGATTACGGCCGACCCCGTCGGGTTCGCTTGGCCGTGCTGGTCGACCGCGGCGGGCGTCAATTGCCCATTCAAGCCGATGTGGTAGCGGCCAGTCTCAACTTACATGCCGAACTGTCTTTGCGGTTTTTGCGTGACGAAGCAGGCCGCTTCAGTTTCAGTTTTAATTCCGGAGTTCAATGACCATGCGCTACAAACGCAATCCCCAATTGAACAGCCACGGCGAATTGGTTCACTTGTTGTCGATCGAAGGGCTGCCCAAAGACACCCTGACCCACCTCTTGGACACGGCCGCTAACTTTGTCAGCGTGAACGACCGCGAGGTCAAAAAAGTGCCCTTGTTGCGCGGCAAAAGTGTCTTCAATTTGTTTTTTGAAAACTCCACCCGCACCCGCACCACCTTTGAAATTGCAGCCAAGCGCTTGTCGGCGGACGTCATCAATTTGGACATCGCCAAGTCGTCGGCAGCCAAAGGGGAGTCCTTGTTGGACACCATCGCCAACCTGTCGGCGATGGCCGCTGATTTGTTTGTGGTGCGCCACAGCGAGTCGGGCGCGCCCTACCTGATCGCGCAGCATGTGGCCCCCCATGTGCACGTCATCAACGCCGGCGACGGCCGCCATGCCCACCCGACCCAGGGCTTGCTGGACATGTACACCATCCGTCACTACAAGAAAGACTTTGCCAACCTCACGGTGGCCATCGTCGGTGACGTCTTGCATTCGCGGGTGGCGCGTTCGGACATTCACGGTTTGACGACGCTGGGTTGTGCCGAGGTGCGCGTGGTCGGCCCCAAAACCCTGGTGCCTTCGGACATGGCGCAAATGGGCGTGCGGGTTTGCCACAGCTTGGAAGAAGGCCTCAAAGGCTGTGATGTGGTCATCATGCTGCGCCTGCAAAACGAGCGCATGAGCGGGGCCATGTTGCCCTCCAGCCAAGAGTTTTTCAAGAGCTTTGGCTTGACGCCGGAAAAGTTGCAGCTGGCCAAACCCGACGCCATTGTCATGCACCCCGGGCCCATTAACCGCGGGGTTGAAATTGACTCCGCCGTGGTCGACGGCGCTCAATCGGTGATCTTGCCGCAAGTGACCTTTGGCATCGCTGTTCGCATGGCGGCGATGAGCATCGTGGCTGGCAACGAGGCCAATTGAGTTTGGTGAAAGCAAGGAAAACCATGAATTTGCTGATCAAAAATGGCCGTGTCGTTTGCCCCGCGACGGCCCTGGACCAAGTGGCCGATGTGGCGATTGCCGACGGGGAAATCCTCGCCATCGTCCCTGCGGGCGAGGTGCCCAAAGGCTTTGTCGCGGATCGAATCCTCGACGCCACGGGTCTGATTGTCGCCCCTGGTTTGGTCGATTTGGCGGTGCGCCTGCGGGAGCCAGGCCAAGAACACGAAGGCATGCTGGCCTCTGAGCTGGCGGCTGCCGTCGCCGGTGGCGTGACCAGCTTGGTTTGCTTGCCCGACACCGACCCGGTACTGGACGAGCCTGGTTTGGTGGAGATGTTGAAGTTTCGCGCTGAAAAACTCCACCAATCGCGCATCCTGCCGCTCGGGGCATTGACGCGTCAATTGGCCGGCGAGGTGTTGACCGAAATGGCCGCTTTGACCGACGCCGGTTGCGTGGGTTTCACGCAGGCCGAAGTGCCCATTTCCAGCACCCAAGTGTTGCAGCGTGCCATGCAGTACGCCAGCACCTTTGGTTACACGCTGTGGTTGCGCCCACAAGAACTGAACTTGGGCAAGGGCGTCGCCGCCAGTGGCCCGCTGGCGACCCGCATGGGCCTCAGTGGCGTGCCGGTGGCGGCCGAAACGATTGCCTTGCACACGATTTTTGAATTGCAGCGCGCCACCCAAGCCCGTGTGCATCTGTGTCGCATCAGCAGCGCACAGGGCGTGGCTTTGGTACGACAGGCCAAGGCCGAAGGCTTGGCGGTGACGGCCGATGTGAGCATCAACTCCTTGCATTTGACCGATGCCGACATTGGCTTCTTTGACAGCCGCGCGCGCTTGAACCCGCCCTTGAGACAACAGCGTGACCGCGACGCTTTGCGTGCAGGTTTGCAAGACGGCACGCTCGACGCCTTGGTGTCTGACCACAACCCGGTCGATGCCGACGCCAAAGACCTGCCTTTTGCCGAAAGCGAGCCCGGTGCCACCGGCCTGGAGCTGTTGCTCAGCCTGGCCCTGAAATGGGGGCAAGACCAAGGGCTGGGACTGGCCGCGACGCTGGCCACCGTCACTCAGGGCCCCGCCCAGGTGTTGGGACTCTCCGTGGGGCCTGACTTGCAAGCGTCGCTTGGGCGTTTGAGCGTGGGCGGCGTGGCCGACCTTTGTTTGTTTGACCCGGCGGCGCAGTGGTCGGTCAACGCCACCGAGTGGGTCAGCCAAGGCCGCCACACGCCTTTCGATTTTGATTTGACCGGCACTTGGTTACCTGGCCGCGTGATGGCGACCGTGGTCGGCGGGGCGCTTGCTTATGAGCGAACGCCTCAAGCGTAAAAGCCTTGCCGCGGTGCGGGTGGTGTTGGCGGTTTGGCATGTGCTGATGGGGGCTTGGGAAGTCTGGCGCGACTTTGGGCCGCTCGACCCCAACCAACGCATGCACCGCGCCCACCTGTGGGCCCAGCGGTTCTTTAAGCGCTTGCACTTGGAACTTCAGGTCGAGGGGCTGCCCCATGCGGCCCCAACCCTGTGGGTGGCGAACCACATTTCTTGGCTCGATATCCTGGTTTTGTTGGCCGCGGCGCCTTGCCGCTTGGTGTCTAAATCCGACGTGAAGGCTTGGCCGGTCATTGGCCACCTGGCCGATTCTGCCGGCACTTTGTTTATTGAGCGCCGGCAGCGACGAGACGCCATGCGGGTCGTGCACGACATGGCGGCGGCCTTGACCGACGGGCAGGTTTTGGCGGTGTTCCCGGAAGGCACCACCAGCAATGGCGAAGCGTTGTTGCCTTTTCATGCCAATTTGTTGCAGTCGGCCATTCATGCCCAAGTGCCGGTGCAACCGGTCGCCATCACGTATTGGGATTTGGAGCACCAAAAGCGGTCTTTGGCGCCTGCCTACGTCGGCGATGACACCTTGGTGACTTCGCTTTGGCGCTGCATGCAACTGCCCCGATTGGGGGTGAAGGTGCGTTTCTTACCGCCCGAAACCCAGCAGGGGCGCGACCGACGGGCTTGGTCGGTGGATTTGCACCAGCGCTTGGCACAAGCCCTGGCCCATTGAGGGCATGCGTATGCGTAGGCGTATGCGTATGCGTATGCGTAGTTTCCCCCGCTTCGAATCCGTCCCATCAAGGTAAGCAGACGTAAAATAAAGCAGGTTTGAATATAATCCTTTTGATGATGATTCAAATTTAGACTACTTTTTGATTGCCTTAACCTCTCAGACTGAAATACCCAAAATGGAAAAAAAAGCGGGTGCTTACACGCGGTTTCTTAACCTGGTTCATGCCCTGCGCGGCTTGCCCAGCTTTGTCGCCATGGACGCGACCGAAGAGCGGTTGTTGAACCAATTGGCGGTGT
>CAILKX010000113.1 GCA_903834975.1 uncultured Curvibacter sp. | reverse complement strand
GCAAAAGTCGTCTTTGGCCTTTGAAGCCACCTTGCAGGTGCGCAACAAAGTCCTCAAAGCGTACGACGAAATCATGAACATGCCTGTGTAAGAAAGTTAAGAAATCATGGCTACAGAAGCACTCTCATCCAACATGGCCAACATGTCGCTGGCCAACGCCGGTGGCAATTCGAACGTTTCCGACGCAGTGGCCCTGAGCCCCGGAAACGGCAGCGCCAACCCCAACAGCTTGGCCAGCACGGCGGCCAGCCAGTTGGGTCAAGTCAAACAACTGTTGGATCAGCCCGCCGTTAAAAAGGCCATGCCCGCCTTGTTGTTGGCCATCATGTTGCTGATTTTTGGTCTGGCTTACACCTGGATCAACGCACCGACCTACCGTCAAATTGCCGTCGGCATCACCGAAGCCGACCAGCAGGCCGCCTTCGACGCCCTTAAAACAGCCGACTTCAAACCCGTCTTGGATTCGTCCACGGGCCAAGTCACCGTACCGACCACCCGATACCACGAAGCCCGTATTTTTCTGGCGGCCAAGGGGTTGCCCAAAACGGCCCCCAGCGGCATGGACGCACTCAAAGACCAATCGGCCATGACCACCAGCCAGTTCATGGAGCAAGCGCGTTACAACCAGGCCATGGAACAAGAGTTGGCCCGCAGCATTTTGCAAATTGACTCGATTCAATCGGCACGTGTTCACCTCGCCATGCCCAAGCAGTCCGCCTTTGTGCGCGACCGCACGCCCCCCAAAGCCTCGGTGGTTTTAACGCCATTTCCAGGCCGTGTTTTGAGCCAAACCCAGGTTCAAGCGGTGGTGAATTTGGTGGCCTCCAGCATTCCCATGCTGAGCGCCGACAATGTGTCGGTGGTGGACAACCACGGCAAGTTGCTGACCGACAACCAAACCCAAAGCAATTTGGGCATGACGGCAGCACAAACCCAGCACAAAGAAAAAATGGAAGAGTCTTTGCGTCAACGCATTGACGAAATCTTGACCCCCATCACGGGCGACGCCAATGTGCGGGCTCAGGTCAACATGACGCTCGATTTCACCGAAACCGAAATGACCACCGAGAACTTTGATCCTTCTGAAAAGGGCGCCAAAACCCGTTCCGAAGTGTTGAGTGAAGAGCGCAACACGGCCAAAGAAGCGGGGGGCATCCCGGGCACTTTGTCGAATACACCGCCGCCTGCACCGAGTGCCAGCACCAACACCACGGCCGCAAATCCGACCCAAGACGAAAAGACCGTCAACAACTCACACACCACCCGCAACTACGAGTTGGACCGTTTGGTCAAACACGTCAAGGGCGCGACGGGCACGGTGCAACGCTTGAGCGTGGCCGTGGTCATCAACGAGCGGGCCCCAATTCCTCAACCCAAAAATGACAAGGGCGAGGCCCAAGACCCCAAACCCAACCCCTACACGCCTGAAGAGATTGAGCACCTGCAAAGCCTGGTGCGCAGCGTGGTCGGCTTCAACGAAGCCCGCGGCGACGTGGTGACGGTGATTCCGGCCAAGTTTGAGCCTGAACAAGTGGTCGACATGCGTTTGCCTTGGTACAAAGACGACGCCGTGATGAACTTGATCAAGAGTGGCTTTTTGGGACTCGTGTTCATCGCCTTCTTGCTCTTGGTTGTGAAACCGGCTGTGGGCCATGTCTTGAACCGTGACAAAGAAATTGCCGAAGCCGTGGCCGCCGCGATGCCAGCCACTCAACCCGCAGATGGTGAGTTGTCCGCAGACGACATGAACGCCATCCAATTGGGCGACGGCGAGACCTTGGAGCAAATGAAGGCCAAGTTGAAACCCAAGAAATCGAGCATCTCGATGGAAATGTTGGATACAGCCAATTCTTATGACGACAAGGTGGCTCTGGTACGCTTGCTGGTGGCTGAAGATTCGGGTCGCGTCGCCAGCGTCTTGAAGAACATGATCAAAGCCGCTTAACAGGCAATAAGAAGTAGCAAGAGGAAGCAGCATGGCAGATTCCGTCGAAATGACCCCCGAGCTGGAAAAAGAACTGGCCGAAATGACCCGAGTTCAACGGGCGGCGGTTTTGATGCTCTTGGTCGGCGAGCAACAGGCCTCTGAAATCATTCGTTTCATGAGCCCCAAAGAAGTCCAAGAATTGGGCGCTGCCATGGTGCAAGTGGCCGACTTGTCTCAAGAGGCCGTCAATTTTGTGCTCGACGAATTCATTGCCACCCTCAAAAAGCAAACCAGCTTGGGTCTGGGCACCAGCGATTACGTTGAAAAGGTCATGAAGCGAGCCCTCGGCGACGACAAGGCCGCCTCGGTGCTGAACCGCATCATGCCGGGACAGGGTTCTAAAGGCTTGGATATTTTGAGCTGGATGGACGCCCGAGCCATTGCCGACATGATTCGCGGTGAACACCCCCAGGTCACTGCCATCATTTTGTCGGTCCTTGAGCACAGTGTGGCGGCCGACGTGTTGGCCTTCTTGCCCGGTGAACTGCGCCCAGAAATCATTCAGCGTGTGGCCGCCTTGGATGTGGTTCAACCTTCCGCCATGGAAGAGTTGGAAGCCATCATGAAAAAACAATTCGCCAACAATTCGACCGCCAAGTCGTCGAGTTTCGGCGGTGTGAAGGCGGCGGCGAAGATCATGAACTTCACCAAAACCGAGCTGGAATCGACCGTCATGAAGGGCCTGGAAGACCTGGACCCCGACTTGATGTTGAAGATTCAGGACAATATGTTCACCTTCGAGAACCTGACGGCCGTCGACAACAAGGGCATCCAAGTGCTGATGCGCAACGTCGAACCCGATCAGCTGATGACGGCCTTGAAGGGCGCCAGCGAAGCGGTGTTGGATCGTTTCTTGAGCAACATGTCCGAACGTGCCCGTGGCATGTTCAAAGACGACATGGACGCCAAAGGTCCCTTGCGCATTTCTCAAGTGGAAGACGCGCAAAAACAAATCATGCGCATGGCCCGTAAATTGTCCGACGCCGGCGATTTGATCTTGGGCGGAGGAGCCGATTTTGTCTAACTTTGATGTTTTGGTTCGCGACAAATCAGACCGCGATACCACCGCACGCGTCTGGCAGCCGGCCGACTTTTTGGGGGCCACCTCGGCAGAGGGGTCGTTTCAAAAAGACCCCTGGGCGCCCAATCAGTTGCCCTCATTCGAAGCCTTCGATTTGAACAAATGGGAGCAGTCGGTTCAGCAAGAGCTGTCCAGTAAAAAGGCGGCTTTGGCTCAAGTCAAAGCCCAAGCGGCTCGGCTGAGCGCTGAAATTGAAGACATTCAAAACAAAGAATCGCCTGTTTTGGGCGACCCCGGTTCAGCAGCGCCTCAAATCAGCGAAGCTGAACTCAAAAGAATTCGCGATGAGGCCCATGCCAAAGGCGTTGCTGAAGGCCGTCGCCTGATGCGCGAAGAAATTGAAAACCAACAAGCCATTTCTGAGGCCCGTGCCGAAGATGTGGTGAATCAGCTCGACACCGAATTGCGCGGCTTGATGCAAGACCCCACGCGCTGGTTTGAGCCTTTAAAGCGCTTGTCTTTGCACTTGGCTCAAGAGTTGGTCAAAACCGAATTAACCGTTTCCAGTGCGGCCATTGACCGTTTGGTGCATGCCTGCATCGGCGAGTTGAGCGTGAGCGAAGGGGCTTCGGTCAAGGTTGAACTGAACCCACAAGACGCCCAAATGTTGGCCGACAGTGGCATTCAAAATGAGTTGTGGCGCATCGTCCCCAACGAGCGTTTGAAGTCGGGCAGTGTGCGTGCCAGCGCCGACGACAGCGTGGTGTGCGATTTGATCGAGCACCGTTTGGCGGCCCTTTCAGCGCAATTGCTTTGTGAACCTCAGCCTGCCGTGGAAAGCGAAGATGCTTGATTTTTCAGGCGAAGTCGACCGAAGTATGGCATCCGTCAAAGGAGCAGGGCCTGAGCGCCTGGGCACTTTGGTGCGGCTGGTGGGCTTGCGTTTGGAAGCCCGAGGCGTCTTGGCACCCATCGGCTCGGTTTGCGAAATTGTGGGACAAGACGGCGCCCGGGTGGAAGCCGAGGTGGTCGGCTTTTCCGACAAAACCCTTTACCTCATGCCTTTCACCGAACCCTTGGGCATCGGCCCCGGCGCCACGGTGCGGGTCGTCCCGGACAGCAGTTTGGTGTCCTTGGGCCCGGATTTATTGGGCCGTGTGATCGATGGCCGCGGCGAGCCTTTGGACAATTTGCCCAAGCCGCGCGGTGTGGCCAAGTTGAGCTTGACCGTGGGGCTGCCCGTCAACCCCATGGAGCGGGGACCCATCAACCAAATTTTGGACGTCGGCGTCAAAGCCATGAACGGCCTGCTCACCATGGGCAAGGGCCAGCGCATTGGTTTGGTCGCCGGTTCTGGCGTCGGCAAAAGCGTGCTGCTCGGCATGCTGACCCGCTTCACCCAGGCCGATTTGGTGGTGATTGGCTTGGTCGGTGAACGTGGCCGCGAAGTGCAGGCCTTCATCGCTGAAACTTTGGGCAAGGAAGGTTTGGCCAAGTCGGTCGTGGTCGCCGCGCCCGCCAATGTGTCGCCGGTGCTTCGGCTCAAGGCCGCCAACATGACGCACTTGATTGCGGAGTATTTCCGCGATCAAGGCAAAGACGTGTTGATGCTCTGCGACAGCCTGACCCGCGTTGCCCATGCGCAGCGAGAAATTGGGCTGGCCGTCGGCGAGCCCCCCACCGCCAAGGGGTACCCCCCTTCGGTGTTCGCTTTGCTGCCAAACCTCATTGAACGCGCTGGCGTCGGGCGCAACGGCCGCGGCTCCATCACGGCCATTTACACCGTGCTGGCCGAGGGCGATGATGGCAATGACCCCATCGTCGACATTGCCCGCGCCTCCTTGGATGGCCAAGTCATGTTGTCGCGCAAATTGGCCGATGCGGCGCATTACCCCGCGATTGACTTAACGGGCTCTATTTCTCGCTTGGCGCAGAACCTCTTGAACGCGGAGGACTTGCAAACCGCCAACCGTTTCCGGCGCTTGTGGTCGCTTTACCAACAAAACGTCGACCTCATTCAGGTCGGCGCCTATGTCAAAGGCACCAACCCCGAGTTGGACGATGCCATTCGCCTGCGTCCCTTGATGGAAAACTTTTTGCGTCAAGACTGGCAAATGGGCTTTTCCGAACCCCAGACCCGCACCGATGTGCGCCAATTGATGATGGGCTGATGGGCAGTAAAAGACCATGAGTTCGGATCAACCCCAAGTTCGTGAATGCTGGAGCGTCTTGGCCAATCAGGCCCAAGAGAAGGTGACGCGCATTCAATCTGAGATCAACCAAATTCGCGAGCACATTTTGAGTCTGGAGGCCAGTCATGCGCGCGTTCGCGACATGGTCAACGACTACCTGAACCCTGCCAAAGGTCAGCAAGTCATGATGGGCATGCAAGAAATGCACGACGCCCGACAATTTGCCACTCAAATGACCGAGTTGATGAACCGCATTCAAAACGACATCGTCAAGTCAAAGCAAGTGCTGGAGAACACCCAGGCCAGGCGCATCAAGGCCGATCAAGAGCGCCTGAAAATGGAAGCTTTGATGGAGCAAGACCGGCAATCTGTTGCCGCTTACCACCGCAAAAAAGAGCAAGCCATCCTGGACGCCACCGGCTTGATACAATTCAATTTAGGGGCCAATGCTTGAAACCCCTCAACCCTTCCGGTGGCCTCTTGTGGCATTGGCGAGGTTGGCGTCACCAAGCGCGTTGGCGCCCCACTCAAGACCACATGGCGCAGTGGCTTTTGACCTTGCAACCCACTTCCGATCGATTGTTGTTGATCGGGGCCAGTGCAGGCTGGATGCTGCCCAACGTGTGGTTGAAACGCTTTAAGCACATTGAAATTTGGGACTTAGATCCCTTGGCGCCTTGGTTTTTCAGTCGCCGCCACGGCCAAGCCCTCAAAAAAGCCCGGGTGGATTGGCATTACAAAACCGGTGACGCCTTGGGTCGGTTGCCCGAATTGTTGGCACAAAACCCCGATGCCTTTGTCTTTTTTGACAACGTCTTGGGTCAACTCCGCTTCATGCACCGAATCGATGACCCCGATGAAAAGGTGCTGCGCTCTGAACGTTTGTTGAAAACCCTGGTTGCCCAACTGCAAGGTCGGCATTGGGCCAGCATCCACGATCGGCTCTCTGGCCCTGTCGATGAAACCGTCGCTCAACGGGCGGTGTTGTCGGCCCGAAACAGCCAAGTCATGCACGAGGAGCGCCAGCAGTTGCGTTCAGACCGCGCTTGGCTGAACATTTTGGGCGCCAAGGGCGAGTGGTTGGACCACCTGACGGCCCAGGTGTTTCCGCCAGGAACACCAGTGAAGGACATGGCTTGGCCGTTCCTGCCGACTTATTGGCATTGGTTGCAGGCGGGTGAAGTCCGACCTTGAGTCTTGACACTGGGGTGGCTTGATTTTTGCTTAATATTTTAAAAATCGACATTTCAAACCCAACATGATCCGACTGCTCATTGAACTTATTTTGGTGGTGGCCCTCGCCGGCGCCGGCTTTTTTGCATGGAAAGGCCAGCAATCGGGCAAGGCCAATGAGGCCAAATTAACCGAGCAAACCACCCAACTGGAGGCGGCGACGAAGGCCGCTGAAGCCGCCAAGACAGAGCTAGAAGCTGCAAATGAGGCCAAAAAGAAGCTGGAGCCTTTGGCCACGAGCGCTCAGCAGCTGGAGGCCATTAAAGCGTCCTTCGCCAGCGGTGAGACCCTGCACGATTTGGAAGAGTTGTACAAGCCCAACAAGAAAGACAAGAACCCCAAGAAACTGTCGGTAGAACGACAGCTGGGCTTGAGCGCCGTTCGTTTGTTGACCAAAGGACCTGAGGACGAAGAGGCCGCGGTTGAATTTAAGAAAGTATTGGACCTGGCCGACTGGGGCAGCAAGCAAAAGGTCATTTGTGCGGCCCAAAACGCGCTGGCGGCCATGGGCCAAAAAGAAGACGTGTTGTCGGAATGCAAAATCCCAGGTTTGAACGGACCGTCTGAGGGCGAGTCAAAGGCCGGCGGCAAAGAGCATGAAAAAGACGGCAAAAAGAAGGTGAGCTGGTCTTACAGCGGTGAAACGGGGCCCGACAGCTGGGGCGAGAAATACAAAACCTGCGCCAAAGCCAAGTGGCAATCGCCCATCAACATCGTCGGCCCCTTTGTCAAAGCCAAATTGAGTTTGGTGCCAGCCTACCAAGAGGCCAAGACGGTTCTCACCAACGATGGCCGCAACATCGATATCAAGGTGGAAGAGGGCGGCAAGATCCGCGTGGACAGCGCGCCCTTTGAATTAACCAAAGTGCAATTTCACCGCCCCAGCGAAGACAAGATTGACGGCCAAGCCAGCGCCATGGACATGAAGCTCATGCACCGCAATGAGAAAGGCGAGTGGGTCACCTTGGTCGTGTTGTTTAAAGAAGGCGAAGAAAACGCGACGCTCAAAAACCTCTGGGAAAAACTCCCGGCCAAAGAAGGTGAGCGCGTTGAGTTGGAAGAAAACAAAATCAATTTCAAATCGCTGTTGCCCAGCGCTTTGGATTACTACCAATACGAAGGCACCTTGACCACGCCCCCTTGTTCAGAAGGCGTGAAATATTACGTGCTCAAAACGCCTTTGACGGTTTCGAAAGACCAGTTGAAGCAATTCCCCTTTGAGGGCAATGTGCGTCCGGTGCAAAAACTCAACGGCCGTGTGGTGCAGGGTTAAAACATGTTGGCGCTCACCCCGTTGTTAACGACGCTTCGCTCCTTGGCGCAACAAGCCCAGGCGGTGTTGGCAGGCGCTTTGAGCCAAAACGACACAGCCACCAGGCAGGCGGTTGACGCCATGCGACAACTCAAAGCCGAGCTGGCCGACTTGCCGCCAGCCTTGCTCAGCCTGGCAGACAGCCCCAATCTGGCACCGAGCCTGCGCCAAGAAATCAGCCACTGTTTAGAGCAAATTGGCAAGGCCGACACCTTTGTTCCTTTGTGGAGCCAGCGCTACCAAATGGCCCCGGGCTTAATGAGCACGTTGTCAGACGAAGAAGCTGCCCATGTTTTATTGGATCAGCAACTGCCTTTGACTTGGCATTGGGAAAAAGACCTTTTGGTGATTTTGGGCAAGCCCTCCTCATCGCATTGGGAAGCCTTAAAGCAACGAGGGCAACAACGCTGTGTGGTGCTTGAAAAAGCGACTGATTTGAGCAAAGTGAATGGCCAACCGGCGCGTCGATTCGCTAGCTTGACGCTGCCACAAATGCCAGAAGAATTAAAGGCCGTGGCAACGCACTTCAAGGCCAAGACCACTTCAGGGTCAACCCCACCGCAGCGCTTGCACGACAGCGTTTGGTTGCAGCAATACCTCCAAAATCTGCCCCTGATTCAGCGCTCAGAGAACATTTCTGTTTTGAAAGACGCTTTCAAAGGCCGACCTTTGGTCTTTGTGGCCCCAGGCCCCTCGCTGGACAAAAACATTCAGCAACTCAAGGCCCTGGCGGGTGACGTGGTCATCTTGGCAGCGGTTCAAGCCGCCAAAGCCCTGAGTGCGGCAGGCATCGTCCCCGACTACTTGGTCTTGGTGGACCCAAAAGACTTCAGCTATGTGTTGGACGGCGCGGATCTCCAAGGTGTCAAGGCCTTGATTGCGGGGGTGACCTGCCACGAGAATTTTTTGAAGCGTTTTGACAAAGTCATTTTCTGCAACGCCCACAACGAACTCGACGACTGGTTACGCCAAACCTTTGGCGCCAACGCCGTGACGGGACGAGGCGGTTCTGTGGCGGTCACGGCTTTGAACTTGGCCCTCTACCTCGGCGCAAGTCCGGTCATTTTGGTCGGCCAAGACCTGGCCTTGACCGACGGGCAGGTGTATTCGAACGGCTCCGTTTTGTCGGGTGTCAAGGTTCGCTTGGGCGCCGATGGCCAATCGTTCACTTACCAAAACTGCACAGCCGATTATTTAAGAACCGGCCAAGAAGAGGGCGAAGACCGCACCCAGCAAGCCATTCAGGCGCTCAAGCTGCCTGGCTTTTATGGCGGTGAGGTGCTGACCCGCCCCGATTTTTATTTGTGCCAACAAGACTTGGCGGCCATTGCCACTCAAGTGGAAAAAGCTTTACCGGACGTTCAGTTATTGAATTGCACGGAGGGTGGTGCTTATATTCCGGGGTTTGAGCACATGGCTTTGCAGGACTTCATGCCTGAACTGGTTGTTTTAGAGGTGGCTGCATGAGCAACCTCGCGCAGATTCAACTGCCCATCTTGATCTACACCTTGGGTCAGATGGCAGCGCAATCGGACTTGGCTTTGCAAGGGGCCATGGAGTTCAACGAGCAAAAAACACGCAATGCGGTGGATGCTCTGCGACAACTCAAGTCTCAGCTGGCCGAGGTCACACCAGACGCCCGTTCATTGGTGGATAGCAGCGCCGTTATGCCGGAACAACGCCAAGACTTGGCAGACAAGCTGAAACGAATCGACCAGGCCGACGCCTTCATCCCACTGTGGTGCCGTCGTTATGAGGGCGTTCAAGAAAAGTCTTTCCTCTATCAGTCCGTCGAGGGGTGTCACAACCTCATTGATGGGGCAATACCCTTGGCTTGGGATTGGTCGACCGACTTGCTTTTTGTTCATGGGGAATTGAACGCGCCCATGTTGCAAGCTTTGCAGGAACGTGGCCAAAAACGGGTGTTGGTGTTGGATGCGATCCGCGAGGCCAAAACCGAAGACACTTGGCCCTCTGGCATGGCTTGCATTCAAAAAATCAGCGAAGCGGGTACTTACCTAGAGCAACTCAGGCCCTTGAGTCAACGCAAGCTCTCCTGGGAATCACCTTTGCTCGAACAGCCGCTGACTCAAGAAGAAAAAGACGCCCTTGAACAAAGCTTTTCAGAGCAGGTCAATTTAGCCTTCACGGGTCTGGTAACGGTCAAAAGTTTGGCCTCGCAATGGTTGCGACAGGGCTTGCAGAATCTGCCACAAATGGCAAGAAGTCCGAGCTTGGCTCGTCTGAAAAATGCCTTCAAAGACAAACCTTTGGTGATCGTCTCGCCGGGCCCGTCTTTGGACAAAAACATCGATCAACTCAAAGCCCTCAAAGGCAAAGCCATCATCTTGGCAGCAGTTCAATCGGCCAAGGCCTTGTCTGACCACGGTATCACTGCCGATTTGATGATGGTCATCGATCCCAAAGATTTTTCCTATGTGCTGGAAGGTGCTGACATCAATGGCGTCGAAGCCTTGATTGCGGGCGTCACCTGCAATGAACGGTTTGTGAAACAGCCGTTCAAGCAGGTCATTTTCTGCAACACCAACAACGAGTTGGATGCTTGGGTCACGGACATTTTTGGCGATACCGCCATTTATGGCGGCGGGGGTTCGGTTTCTGTTAGCGCCCTTCGGTTGGCTTTGTTCACGGGTGCGAACCCGATTGCCCTGGTCGGACAAGATTTGGCCCTGACGAATGGCAAGGTGTATTCCTCGAACTCTGTTTTGGGTGGCGTGGACGTCGAGGTCGATGAAAAAACCGGCTCCTTTGTCTATAAAAATTGCACCGATGATTTTTTGAAAACAGGGCAAGAGCAGGGCGAGGACCGACAAAATGGCCGCTCAAAAATGTACAAATTGCCGGGCTATTTTGGCGGCGAGGTCAATACGCGACCAGATTTTTTTATCTTTCACCATGAATTCGTGAGCATCGCCAAAGAAATTCAGGCACTTGACTGCGGCGTTGAATTATTCAATTGCACCGAAGGGGGCGCCTTTATCGAGGGCTTTGAACACCTGACTTTGAAGAACTGGGGCGAGCGGATTGAGTCTGGCGTGGACGTTTCAATTAAGAGCCTGTTGGCTCAATCTTTTGCAGACATCGATTGGGAAAAGCGCGACAAAAGGCTTCATGCCCGCGTTCAATTGCTTAAAACCCAACTCCGAGAGGCCAATCGGTTGGCCCGAGAATGCCGGGCTGAATTGCAAAAGAGCGGACCCAGCAAGTTAGATAAATTAGAAAAAAAGCTCATCAAGGCTGTTCAAGAAATCCCCTTCATTTCATATTTGATGCAAGCGCACTTGAACTCGCAACTCATCAGAACGGACGCCCTTCATTCAACAGAAAGTCACAACATGGTGGCCCTGAGTTTGTACGAGTTAATCATCCATGGCTGTGAGGACTGCTTGGGTTCTTTGGCAGCTGCCCATTAATTTAAATTTAAAAAATGTCGAGGATCCAAAATGTCGATTGAATTTTCCAATAAGGGCCTGGAGCTGATCGAGCTCTACAAACAAATGGCTGAAAAGGGTTATGAACGAAGCGACGGTGATCACGTTGAAAATGCTTTTTCTGACTTTGAGTTGCGTCATTACCGGGCCCAGTTGAAAAGCATGATTTCGTTTTTTGAAATCAAATCCGTGCTCGACTATGGTTCTGGCGGTTCTAACTGGGAATTGGCCGGTTTTCATGACGACGGTCAAAGTGCCAAAGAATTTTTCGAACTCGAAACGGTCAAAAAATACGACCCCGCAAGGGGTTTGGATGAGCGCTCACCCGTGGAAGCCGTCATTTGCTTCGATGTGCTGGAACACATTCACATCTTGGATCTGGGTAAAGTCATCCGAGATTTGTTCAACAACGCTGGTCGATTGTTGGTGATCAATGTGGCCTGTTATTCGGCCGCAGCGTTGTTGCCAAATGGAGAAAACGCGCACATTACCGTTCGCCCTCCCTTGTGGTGGAAGGGATTGATTGATTCGATTTCCGTTGAATACCCCGATGTGTATGTCCACCTGATGTGCTCCACCGGCTGGCGCCAGACCCAATCGTTCGCCATTTGGAGCTCCATGGAGTGGCGAGAGCAACAAGGCCTTGAGGTCAAAGATGGTTTTTATTGAGTCGATTCGCCCCTACTTCCGATGGATCGGAAAGTGCTTGCCCCTGGCCATCAGCCTGGGGTGTTTGGTCTCGTGCGCCTCGGTTCAACCACCACCCAATCCGCCCATGCCGGTCACCCAAGCGTGGCCTGCGAATTTGAACTTGGCGAGTCCTGAAGCCTCCTCGAAATTAGCAGCCCAAGTCCATTGGCGCTCTTATTTCATTGACCCGCGTTTGCAGGCCTTGATTGAATCTTCTTTGAAGAACAACCGCGATTTGCGCATGGCGGTCGCCCGCGTTCAGGAAGCCCGAGCTCAGTATCAAGTGGCTTTGGCTGACGAATGGCCCACCCTAACGGCCAATACCAATTACGCGATCAACAGCACCCCTGCCAATGTCTCAGGTGGTGTGCCCAGCAAAAGCTTGGCCGTTAATTTGGCCGCACTGTCTTATGAGGTGGACTTTTGGGGGCGCATTGCGAGTTTGTCTGAATCGGCTAAATCCAGTTATTTGGCCACTGACGAAGCGCGTCGCAACACGGAATTGGCCTTGATTGCGGAAGTGGCTAATGCCTATTTCAACCTGCGCCAATTGGAAGAAATGCAGGACTTTACCGCCACCATCACGGCGTCTCGTGAGGTCAGCTACGAGCTGGTTTTACAAGCCCAAAAATTGGGTGGCAGTTACGACTTTGAAGTTGAGCAACAACGCGGCTTGATGGAAACCGCCAAAGGCCAGTTGGCCAGTTTGGACCACCAAGTCAAAATGGCCCAGAATTTATTGAACTTCTTGGTGGGCGATGCCACCCAAAATTTGCCCTCCGGCATTCCCTTGAGCCAGGCGTTGTCCGGTGTTCTTTTGAGCCCCGGCGTTCCCAGTGAAGTTTTGTTGATGCGCCCCGATGTCATGGCAGCCGAACACCGCCTGGTTGCTGCGCATGCGGACATTCAAGCCGCTAGAGCCGCCTTCTTTCCGAAGGTTTCACTCACCGGGGCCTTGGGTCTGGCCAGCCCCGGTTTGGCAGGCTTGTTCAGTGGCAGAGCGTGGTCGTTTGCACCTGCCATGACATTGCCGATTTTCGACCGAGGCCGCTTGCAAGCCAACTTGGACATTGCTGAAGCCCGTAAAAATGGGGTGGTGGCCGATTATGAAAAAACCATTCAACAAGCCTTCCGCGAAGTGTCCGACCAACTCTCAGCCCGCAGCTCGTTGGAGAGACAGTTGCATGCTGCCGTGCAAAATGAGGCGGCGCAAAGGCGCCGCTTGCGGGTCACGCAAGGCCGGTACAAAGCCGGTTTGATTGCTTTCCCCGAATACTTGGAAGTCGAGCGCGAAAACTTGCAAGCGTTGCAAAATACGGCCCAAGTCCGGCATGCGCAGCTAGAAGCGGCCACGCTTTTGTACAAAGCGCTTGGGGGCGGCGTCGAGCCGGCCACTTCCGTTTCATTAGCCTCACCATAATTTTTCAGTCATGGCCAATTCTTCTCTCCGCGTTTCCAAAAAAAACACCAACGTCGCTGAACTGACCCAAGCGGCGCTGGCCGATCACCGGGCGGGCAATTTGGACAAGGCTGCCGCCCAGTTCTTGGAAGTGCTCAAGCAGCAGCCACGTCAATTCGAATCCCTCTATTCGATGGGGGTGATTTCTCATGCGAAAAATCAACCCCAAGAAGCCTTGGCGTACTTAGACCGCGCTGCCAAAGTGCATCCCCGATTCGCTCAAACCTATGTGGCCAGAGCCACGGTGTTGCAGGGCTTGGGGGAACTCGAAAAAGCCAAAGCCGATTTGGCCCTGGCGCAGCAAGTGCAACAAGTCAAAGAGGGCGTTGCAGCACCTGCTAAGAATTTGTCTGAAACGATTGCGTTGGCCTCTGCACTGTCTGCCAAAGGCGACGTTGAGGGCTCATTGGCTGTCTACCGGCAATACCTTGCCGGCGCCGACGATGGTCAGTTTTACGCTTGCTTCTTCAACATGGGCGTGGCCTTGACGGGTGCAGGCAGAGACGCAGAAGCCGAGGCCTGCTTTAGGCAAGCGGTCACCTTGAAGCCTGATTTTTTGCTGGGCCACATCAGTTTGGGCACCGTGCTCGAGCGCATGGGCAACCCAGAAAAAGCGTTGGCTCATTGGAAATCAGCCGTGGAAAGTCAGCCCGAAGGCTGGGAATCCAACGTGGCTGAAGCCACCCAGCTTTATAACAACTTGGGTCGTGTGCATGAGATTCTGAAGGAATACGACCTGGCTGAACACTATTTGTCGCTCAGTTTAAAGCTCAACACCGATCAACCCCCCGCTTTGCAGCATTGGATTCATTTAAGACAAAAACAATGCCGTTGGCCGGTCCTTTATGGCTTTAACAAAACCGAAACCGAGCTCATGCAAGGCGCTTCTTCTTTGGCCATGCTGAGTTTGAACGACGAGCCAGCCATTCAATTGAAGGCCGCGCAACGCTTTGTCTCTGAGAAAGTCGGCCAGTTTGAACGCATGGTGCCTTTCAAGCACCGCTATGGCCATGACAAGTTACGCATTGGTTATTTGTCTTCAGACTTGTCCACTCACGCGGTTTCTTTGCTGACCGTTGAGTTATTTGAAACCCACCACCGCGATGAATTTGAAGTTCATGCCTTTTGCTGGAGCAAGGAAGACGGTACGGCTTTCCGCGAACGGGTTCGTTCCGCCTTTGACCATTTTCACAAAGTGGGCGGCCTGAGCGACGAAGAGGTCGCCGAACTCATTGTGGCTCATGAAATTGATGTGTTGGTCGATCTGCAGGGCATTACCTCAGGCGCACGGCCGAACATCGTGGCCCGAGGTCCGGCGCCGGTTCAAGTGGCTTACTTGGGCTTTGTTGGCAGTTCGGCTTTGCCCTATGTGGACTACGTGGTGGCAGATGCCTTTATTTTCCCCGAGGAACTGAAGCAACATTTCACCGAAGCGCCTTTGTACTTGCCCACGCTTTATCAGGTGAGCGACTCACAACGTAGCTTTGGCCCCACACCCACACGGGAAGCTTTGGGCTTGCCGCAAGATGCTTTTGTGCTTTGTGCCTTCAACAACAACTACAAAATCACCCCCGAGATGTTTGAGAGTTGGATGCGCATTTTGCGTCGCTCGCCCAAAAGCATTTTGTGGTTGTTGGAAGACAACGTTTGGAGCAAAGAGAATTTAAAAACCTACGCGCTGGCCCACGGCGTCGCGCCAGAGCGTTTGTATTTTGCCGGCCGCGTTTTGCCGCAAGACTATTTGGCCCGCTTCAGAGCCGCTGATTTGTTCCTGGACACCAGTCCCTACAACGCCGGCACCACCGCCAATGATGCTTTGTGGGCAGGATTGCCGTTGTTAACATGCCCTGGCAAGACCTATGTCTCCAGAATGGCCGGCAGCTTATTGAACAGCGCTGGGCTGCATGAGCTGATTGCCAAAGACTTGGCCGACTATGAGAACATTGCTGTTCGAATGTCGCAACAGCCCTCAGAATTGGCAGCGATTCGCAGTCGCTTGCAAGAAGTCAAAGACGCCGGTGACTTGTTCAATACTGAACGATTCACCCAAGAGTTTGAGCATGCGCTGAAAGCACTCTTCTAAAACAAAAAAAGAACCGACTCTTTCGAGTCAATTCTTTCTTCTTTCAACAAGGCCCCGGAACCATCAGTTCCGGGGCTTTGTTTTATTTCACCGACTTGCCAGCGGTCAAGAAGCCCATGGCACTTGGGTCATCCAAGGCCTTGAGTTTGGCGACAGCCGTTTGTGTGGGCGCCTGAGTCGCGGCGCTGGAAGGCGCTGCGGCGGAGGTCAGCTGACCATTCGCGTCAAACTGGCTCATCACACTCACCAAACTCGACACCATGGCCGTGTTCGGTCCATCGCTGGACAAATCAACAGGATTGGTGGTCGTGGTGTGCTGATCACCCAGCAAACCATGGTCCGACAAGTCGCCTTGGATCGAGCTGTTCATGGCTTGAACCAAGTTGCTCACCGCCGATTGCAAGCCAGCCGCTGGGCGCAAGGCCTTCGGTTCGCTGGCGCTCAAGGCAGTCAAGGCACTTGTGCTGATTGCCGTCAACGAGGCGGCGCTGGCATCCGCGGTTGTGGTGACATTCGCGACCGACGTGGCCGGAGCAACCGGTGTGGCCGGGGTCCCCGTTGTCGTCGGCGTGATGCCCGTGGCAGATGCTGCGGCGGTTCGGAACCACACGTCGTCCAAGGCATGGGTTTGACCGTCTGCCGTGGTGAAGGTGGAAGTCAAACCGATCACGTTGCCGTTGTCCAGGGTGCTCGAGGCTTGGGCGTTCAGGTTCAAGCTCACGATGCCCAAGTCACTCAGGCTCTTCAAAGTGCCAGTTCCGTCGGCATTGGTCTGGACCCAAACACCCAACTTCGAGAAGATGGGGTCGGCCGCATCAATGATGCCCGAACCATTTGTGTCGTACTGCGCCAAAGCTTGGAAGCCGTTGAGCGCCGTCGTGCCATTCGGCAGCGAGGTGTCATTACCGAACAGTTGAGCGCCGCTGGTAATTTGACCGTCGCTCGGCAACATCACCAGCAAACCATTGCCAGTCGCGACCCAGCCCGTGCTGACCGTGGTGCCAGTCAAGTTGAACTGAACGCCCGCCGTGATGCTTTCGGTCAACGGACCGGTGCCGTTCAAATCCAAGACCAGCGGTGTGCTGTTTTGGCGTGTAACGACTTGGGTCTGTTGGGCGGCCGTCATGACGTTGAACTGGCTGTTCGTGAATGCAGCGGCATTGGTACTTGAAAGTCCAGACAACTGGGCAGTCGTCAACACCATCACTTGCGGGTTCGTCAAGACAGAGATTTCAGCGGTCGTCAACGCATTGAGCTGGGTTGTCGACAAACTGCTGATCTGAGCATTCAAGAAACCATCCAACTGGGTGGAGGTCAGGGCTTGCAGGTTCGTGGAGCTCAGAGCATTGAGTTGGGTTGAACTCAGCACTTGCAATTCACTTACCTTGAGCGCCCTGATTTGACTGGTGGTCAAAGTGTTCAGCTGGCTGGTGCTCAAGTTGGTCAGTTGAGTGTTCGACAAGGCTTGCAACTGAGTGGAGTTCAGGGTTTGCAAGTTGGTTGAACTCAGACTGTTCAATTGACTGGTGGTGAGGGCAGTCACTTGCTTGGCTGTGAGTGCCAGCAAATCTGTGGTGCCCAAATCGCCCAAGTTAACTGTGCTCAGCGCCGCAATCTGATTGGTAGTCAGGCTTGAGGCCAGGGTGGTTGTGAGCGCCCCTAGGTTAGAGGTTCCAAGCGCATTGATTTGGGATGTGCTCAGTGCGTTCAATTGGGCTGTGGATAAGGCTTGAACGTCAGCCGTGTTCAGTCCGACCAAGCTGGCAGAGGCCAAGCTAGCCAATTGCACCGTAGTTAGTGCGGCTACTTGT
>CAILKX010000112.1 GCA_903834975.1 uncultured Curvibacter sp. | reverse complement strand
GGCTTTTATCTTTAAAAAAACTTGACCGTTCATCCATGTCTCTGACCAAAATTTTAGAACTCGCCAACCATTCTGGTGGTACGCTGTACCTCATGGCGTTGTTGTTGTTGATCGCCTTGACCGTCATCATTGAACGCACCCGTCACTTATTGAATATGCAACAAGGCGGCGAGCAATTGATGGACCTTTTGCGCACAGAATCCAATTTGCAAAGTGCCCATGCCCAGGCAGAGTTGCAAGCCAAGGCCCATTTGCCCCAAGCCCGTGTCATTCAGGCTTTGGAAAACGAACCCGCCAGCAGCTCGAATGAGGTGGTGGCAGGGCATTTGGAAGAGGCGCTGATGCACGAAGTGCCGATGCTCGACCGTTCATTGTGGATGCTTGACACCGTCATCACCTTGGCGCCCTTGTTGGGATTGTTTGGCACCATCATTGGCATGTTTCACGCTTTTTCGGTGTTGGACGACGTGCAAAACAACCCCGGTGCCATCACCGGCGGGATTGCAGAGGCTTTGATTGCCACCGCTTGCGGCCTGTTCATCGCGATGATGGGTTTGGTGTTCTTCAATTGGCTCAACACCCGAGTTCGTTTGATCGTGCACCAACTTGAAACCATCAAAGTGATGTTGCTGAACCGGCGCGAGGGTTGAGCGAATCATGCGTTATTTTCAAACCCGAAGCGCTCGCATTGAGATCATCCCGATGATCGACATCATGCTGTTCTTGTTGGTGTTTTTCGCCATGATGACCCTGCGCATGATTCCCACCACGGGCCATGTGAGCAAGCTGCCCACCAGCAGCACCGCGACCAAAATGCCCCCCCCCAAACTGTTGGTGGAAGTGTCTGAAAGTGGCACCATGACGGTCGAAGGCCAGGCCTTGAATGCTGCCCAATTGACCGCCTTGATTCAAAGTCGCAATGCCAAGGACCTGGCGGTCACCATCGCAGGCGGTCAAAACGTGACGATGCAACAACTGATGGGTGCCATTGACGCGGTCCGTTTGGGCGGGGCGACCCAAATTGGCTTGGCGGCCAAAACCACCAATTGATCGGACCCCTTCATTTCATGTCCGATTCATTGACGATTTCTTGGCCTGAGCACCGCCAGCTAGAAGCCGCCCGCATGAGGCAGGCTTTCAGTTGGGCCTTGGCGCTGGAGTCTGCTGCACTGGTGGGGGCTTTGACTTGGGTGGTGTTCCATCCGCACGAGCACTTTTCAGCGCCGGTCGCCTTGCAAATTGAAGCGCCTCCGGCCACGCCGCTGCCCCCGGTGCCCGAGCCTCCTAAACCCAAGCCTGAGCCCCCCAAACCGTTGCCAAAACCGGTGGTGGAGCCGGCGAAGAAAACAGTGGCGCCCCCCCGCCAGTTCCCTTGCCAGCCCCCGCACCTTTGCCAGTGACGGCAGCGCCGAGTGAAAACCCAGTGCCTGCACCCAGCCCCACACCCGCGGTGGTGGCGCCCGCTGTGAAAACGCCACCGCCCCCGCCGCCGGCGCCTTCAGGGCCAGCCAAGCCTTCGAACGAATACATCGACAAGGTTCGCAATGCGGTGCAAACCGCGTTTGTTTATCCGCCTGCAGCCAGAGCCATGGAGTTCAGGGGGCGCGCCCGCGTCGCCTTCAAGCTGTTGGATGGCCAAGCTTCGAATGCGCGAATTGTGGTGCGCAGTGGCTTGGGGATGGGCGACCGGGCTGCGCTAGAAGCCGTTCAAAATGCCGCCTACCCAAGCCCGCCTGCGGAGTTGAAGGGCGTGGACATGGAGTGCGAGATTTGGGTCGAACTGCGCTAGTTCTGACCCGAGGTTTGGTGCTTGCTCAGCAGTTCCATCAACAACCAGTTGGCCGGTTGATGAACTTGCTGGGCCAAGTCACTCACGCTTGAGTTGGGGTCCGATGGGGTGATGCCCAAGGCCTGCAGTTGGGCGTTCAAATCGGCCTCGCTGCGGTTCAATGTCAAGGGCAAGGCCTTCAGGGGAGCGCGGCCCAGCGCTTGCGCTGCAAGTTTACCGACGTTGGGTTTTGGCGGCGGTTGAAAAACCAAAAAACCAACCACCACCAAAGCCACGACGGCCACAAAGACGCCAACGCGTTTTTGCTTGATTGTGTAAATCAGCGGCAGGCGGTTTAGCAACAAATGCAACACAATCGCGACCACCAGGCTCAAACCCAACCACTCGTGCATCCGATGAACGTCTTGATTGAACCAACGGAAAAACATCATGACACCGGTGGTGGCCATGACAACAGAGATGGGCAGCAGGATCTGCGTGGCGTTGGCCCTTAAAAAGGGGTCCAAGCGGCGCAGGCCTTTTTTGGCGGGTGAGGTCGGTTGAGTGGCCAAGGTGTGATCCGTTGAGGTTAAGAAAGAGTCAGTCTAATGACAACTTATGACAAAAGTCCTTGTGATTGAACTTGTGCCTGAATCAGTCCACCCACGATGGCCCCGAGCACCAACAACCAGGCTGGCCATTTGAATTTGAACAACAGCACGGCCAAAAGGGCCAGCCAAGGCAACACGCCCAGGTGTGTGCTCAGCGCAGCATGGGTCTGCTTGACCAAGACAGCGCCCAAGAGTCCCACCACGCCTGCGTTGATGCCTGCGAGGGCGGTTTGAGCAGCGGGATAACGCCGTAACTTTTCCCAAAAGGGCAGTGCGCCCATCACCAAAAAAAACGAGGGTGCGAAAACGGCCCCCAGACAAATCATGCCCCCCGCCCATCCCGTGGGAGATGGGTTCATGGAGGCCCCTAAAAAAGCCGCGAAGCTAAACAAAGGCCCCGGCACTGCTTGGGCCAGGCCATAGCCGCTTAAGAAAACCTCATTGGAAACATAACCCGGGCCGACCACGGCGCTTTGCAGCAAGGGGAGCACCACATGGCCGCCGCCAAACACCAAGCTACCGGTTCTGAAAAAGAGGTTGATTTCAGTGGCCCAGAAGCCGTTGTGGGTTCCAGCAAGAGAAAGCGCACGTTCAAGCAAAGGCAAGCCGAAGAGGCA
Organism: uncultured Curvibacter sp.; assembly: GCA_903834975.1. Classification (GTDB taxonomy): domain Bacteria; phylum Pseudomonadota; class Gammaproteobacteria; order Burkholderiales; family Burkholderiaceae_C; genus Curvibacter. Next base: position 3,493 of record CAILKX010000112.1, on the reverse strand, counting down.
CAAAACCAAGCCGGCGAATGCCATGACTCCCAACTGACGACTGGGCACCCTCAGAGGGCCAAGGGGCTTGGGTTCGGTGGGTGGTTTTAAAAACGAGTAGCCCAAAACACCCGCCAACCCCATGGCCAGCAGTTGACCCATTAAATCGGGCTGCCACCAAGACAAGGCTGCCGCCGCCAAAGCAATCGCCGTTTTGGGTCGGCCTTGGCACAGCGTTCTGGCCATGGCAATCAGCGCTTGCGCCACCACCACCAAGGCCACCGCTTTGAGGGCCACCAAAACAGAAGATGGAATGACGGCGCTGAATTGTTGAAGGCTGAGGGCAGCGGCCATGAGGGCCAGCGCTGATGGCAAGGTGAACCCCGCCCAAGCCAACAAAGACCCCGCCAGCCCCTGCCGAAAATAGCCCAAGGCGATGCCCACTTGACTGCTGGCAGGGCCGGGCAAAAATTGGCACAAAGCGACCAATTCGGCGTAACTTGCATCGCTTAACCACTGGCGTTTTTCAACAAACTCTTGACGAAAATAGCCAATGTGGGCGACCGGCCCCCCGAAGGAGGTGAGGCCCAATTTGAGAAAAATAAAAAACGTCGACAGCACTTGGCATCAAACCTTTGAAAGTGCGGCGTTGGTCGTGCCGTTTACTTTGGAGGTCGCAGCGCGCTTTTGGGTCGAAAGGCGGCACAAAAGTCGTTGCGCGTCTCGAGGTAAGGGCCGCCGATCAGGTCGATGCAATAGGGCACAGCGGCAAAAATGCCAGGCACGACGGGGCTGCCGTCTGCGCCTTTTAAGCCGCCCAAGGTTTCTTGGATCGACTTCGGTTGGCCGGGCAAATTGATGATGAGTGTCTGGCCCCGAATCACCGCAACTTGGCGCGACAAAATCGCGGTGGGCACGAATTTCAAACTGATTTGGCGCATCTGCTCGCCAAAGCCAGGCATTTCTTTGTGGCCCACGGCGAGCGTGGCTTCTGGCGTAACGTCGCGCAGGGCGGGGCCGGTACCGCCGGTGGTCAGCACCAAGGCGCAGTTTTCATCGTCACACAGTTCGGTCAAGGCGGCGCTGATGCGGTCAATTTCATCGGGGATCAGGCGCGGGACAAATTGAATCGGGTTTTGCAAGGCTTGGGTCAACCAGTCTTGCAGGGCAGGCAGGCCTTTGTCTTCGTAAACGCCCGAGGAAGCGCGGTCGCTGACGGACACAATGCCAATGCGAACCGGATCGAGTGGCGAGTTGCTGGCTTCAGTCATTGGCTTCTTCCTCGTCTTCCCCGTCTTCCAGGTCGGTGTCTGCTTCATTCGAAGCAGGCTCGCTCAACTGGGCTTTGATGAGTTGAAAGAGTTCGCGGTAAGCGCGGCTCTGGCGCGGCGCAAGGCCTTCGCTGACCTGGGCTTTGGAAATGGCAGGACCATCTTTGCGGGCTTGGCGAATGAGGGCGCGCAGTTGCTGGCTGTCGGTCTCTGGAAAGGTGGCCATCCAGACGGCCAGGGCTTCCTCGGTGCCGATCAATCGGTCGCGCCAGGTTTCGATCACATGCAGAAGCTCTTTTTCTGAGGCCGATCCTTTTTGTTGGGCCTCTAGAGCGGCTTTGATGGCTTCCACCGTCTGCTCATCCAGCTTGCGCATGAGCTTGCCGACAAATTGGAGTTGGCGACGTTTGCCTTCAAAGTTGGTGATGCGCTTGGCCTCGGCCACTGCATCGACGAGCTTGTCGGGCAGTTGCAAGCCCTTCAACAAATCGGCGCGGAGTGTTAACAGCGATTCACCCAACTTTTGCAGGGCATCGCTTTCTTTTTTGAGGTCGGTTCGGCTGGCTTCATCGGTGCCTTTGAGCTCGGCTTTGAGCTGCAAATCCAACTCGCTGCCTTCAGCAACAAATTGGCCTTTGACGTAATAGCCTTTTTTGGGTTTTCTGGACATGACCCCGGTATCATATCCTTCGCTATGAAGAAAACTGCCCCTCCCTCCGCCAGCCCTTCCCAAGTCAACCCTGCGCACCAGGGGTTCAGTTACAGCCCCGCGTTTTTTGAAAACTTGGTTGACTCGGCCTTGGCCCATGCCAAAAAAATCGGTGCGAGCGATGCCGGCGCCGAAGCCTCTGAAGGGTGTGGTTTGAGCGTCAGCGTGCGCAAGGGCGAACTCGAAAACGTGGAACGCAACCGCGACAAATCGCTGGGCGTGACGGTTTATTTGGGGCATCGCCGGGGCAATGCCAGCACCTCGGATTTTTCAGAAAAAGCCATCCAACAAACCGTGCAAGCGGCCTACGACATTGCGCGCTTCACCGCCGAAGACCCGATGGCGGGTTTGCCCGATGAGGCCGACATCGCCACACCGGCCTTCCAGCGTCAAGCGGCTCAATACCACGACCTCGACTTGTTTCACCCTTGGGCGATAGACGGACAAGCCGCCGCCGAGTTGGCCAAGCGCTGCGAGGCCGCCGCCTTAAAAACCAGCAAGCGCATCACCAACAGCGAAGGGGCGGGGGTCTCGGCACAGCAATCGCATTTTTTCAGTGCCCACACCCATGGATTTCGCGGCGGTTATGCCAGCAGCCGGCACAGCTTGTCGGTCTCGCCGATCGCCTCGTTGCCCGGCAAAAATGCCGAAATGCAGCGCGATGCTTGGTACACCTCGATGCGCTGCGCCGACGACATGGCGAGCGCAGAAGCCGTTGGACGCTACGCCGCCGAGCGCGCCTTAAGTCGCTTGGGGGCTCGGAAAATCGCCACCACCCAATGCCCGGTTTTGTTTGAATCCACCTTGGCCAGCGGCCTGCTGGGCAGCTTGGTTCAAGCCCTGAGTGGCGGGTCTCTTTACCGACGCAGCAGCTTTTTGCTGGATTCCTTGGGCAAACAAGTCTTGCCCAAACACATCGATGTGTTCGAAGACCCCTTTGTCAAACGCGGCAAAGGCAGCTCCCCCTTTGACGACGAAGGCGTGCAAGTGCATGCCCGCAAAGTGATCGACGCCGGTCGCGTCAAGGGCTATTTTTTGAGCACGTACTCAGCGCGCAAACTGGGCATGAAAACCACCGGCAACGCAGGGGGTTCACACAACCTGACCTTGACCTCGCGCTTGACCCAAGCCAGCGACGATTTGGCCGCCATGTTGCAAAAACTGGGCACCGGTTTGTTCGTCACCGAGTTGATGGGGCAGGGCGTCAACGGCGTCACCGGTGACTACTCACGCGGTGCCAGTGGCTTCTGGGTAGAAAAGGGTCAAATCGCCTATCCGGTCCAGGAAATCACCATTGCCGGCAATTTGAAAGACATGCTCAAAGGCATCGAAGCGGTTGGCGCCGACGCCTACAACTACGGCGCCAAGACCGTGGGTTCGGTCTTGGTGAATCGGATGAAGGTGGCGGGTTCGTCCACCTGAAAATAAGGGGGCTTTTTGAATGATCAACAAAATTGCCAACTCAATCGCTGAATCATTGCAAAGCGTCAAAGACGGCGACACCGTCATGATTGGGGGCTTCGGCACCGCAGGC
>CAILKX010000111.1 GCA_903834975.1 uncultured Curvibacter sp. | reverse complement strand
CTATGCCTATTACGACGCCGCCAAACGCGGCGTGAACTTTGAAGGCATGTTGGCGTCCTTGAACGCTGCGGCGCCAGGCACCATTGTGGTGCTGCACGCGTGCTGCCACAACCCAACCGGCTACGACATTACCGCCGCTCAATGGGACCAAGTGATTGCGGCCGTAAAGGCCAAGAGCCTGACGCCCTTCTTGGACATGGCCTACCAAGGTTTTGGCCACGGCATTGCCGAAGATGGCGCGGTCATTGGCAAATTCGTCGCCGCTGGCCTCTCGTTTTTTGTATCGACCTCCTTCTCCAAGAGCTTCAGCCTCTACGGCGAGCGCGTCGGTGCTTTGTCGGTGCTGTGCGCTGACCAAGAAGAAGCCGGTCGGGTTTTGTCACAACTCAAAATTGTGATTCGCACCAACTACTCCAACCCGCCCATTCACGGCGGCGCGGTGGTGGCAGCGGTCTTGAACAATCCCGAACTGCGCACTTTGTGGGAAAAAGAACTGGGCGAAATGCGCGTGCGCATCAAAGCCATGCGTCAGAAATTGGTGGATGGGTTGAAGGCCGCTGGCGTTCAACAAGACATGGGCTTCATCACCACCCAAATCGGCATGTTCAGCTATTCGGGCCTGAGCAAGGACCAAATGGTGCGTTTGCGCAGTGAATTTGGCGTTTACGGCACGGACACCGGTCGTATGTGTGTGGCGGCTTTGAACAGCCAAAACATCGACTACGTTTGCCAAGCCATCGCCAAAGTCGTTTGATTTTTCATTCCGCCTAGGTTGTTTTGTTAACTTGGTTGTTTTGTTAACTTGGTTGCACGTGCCCGCTTTTTTGTCAGGGATGTTAAATTTGTCAGCCTCAATTAACATTCCTCTGATAGTATTGCTGCACTGCAACATTGCAATTTCGGCCTCCTAAACCCGACCCCACTCCCCAGCCCATCAGGAAACACCCATGCTCTATCAGCTTTATGAAACGCAACGCTCCCTGATGGAGCCTTTTTCTGACTTTGCGCAGGCGGCGGCGAAGATGTACAGCCAGCCCCCTTTCAAACAAGCCCCGTTCGCTCAACGCGTCTCGGCGGGCTTGGACTTGATGTACCGCTTGGCCAAAGACTACGAACGCCCTCAGTTTGAAATTAAAACCGTCGACGTCAACGGCGTTTCGGTCGCGATTCATGAGCGCGTGGAAGTGGACATGCCTTTTTGCGAACTGCGCCGCTTCAAGCGTTTTTCGGACGATCCAGCCACCCTGCAATCTTTGAAGGGACAGCCCGTGGTTTTGATCGTGGCCCCCTTGTCCGGCCACTACGCCACCTTGCTGCGTGACACCGTTCAAACCATGCTGAAGGACCACAAGGTCTACATCACGGACTGGAAAAACGCCCGCAACGTGCCCTTGAGCGAAGGCGAATTCCACCTCGACGACTACGTCAATTACGTGGAATCCTTCATTCGCCACCTGCAAGGCATTTATGGCAACTGCCACGTCATGAGCGTTTGCCAGCCGACGGTTCCTGTGTTGGCGGCCGTTTCTTTAATGGCCTCACGCGGCGAAAAAACGCCCCTGTCCATGACCATGATGGGTGGCCCCATTGACGCCAGCAAGTCACCCACCTCGGTGAACAACTTGGCCACCAACAAGAGCTTTGAGTGGTTTGAGAACAACGTGATTTACCGCGTGCCCGCCAACTTCCCTGGTGCCGGTCGCCGCGTTTATCCTGGCTTCTTGCAGCACACCGGTTTCGTGGCCATGAACCCCGACCGACATGCCAAGAGCCACTACGAGTATTTCCAGGACTTGATCAAAGGCGACGACGCCCATGTGGAAGCCCACCGCAAGTTTTATGACGAGTACAACGCCGTGCTCGACATGGACGCTGACTATTATTTGGAAACGATTCAAACCGTGTTCCAAGACTTCAAGTTGGTGCGTGGCACCTGGGATGTGAAAAACCCGGCCGGCAAGCCCGAACGCGTGAAACCCCAAGACATCCAAAACACCGGCTTGTTGACCGTCGAAGGCGAGTTGGATGACATTTCGGGTTCAGGCCAGACCCAATCGGCCCATGGCTTGTGCAGCGGGATCCCGGCCAACCAGAAACGCCATTTGGAAGCCAAGGGGGCTGGTCATTACGGCATTTTCAGCGGCCGTCGCTGGCGCGATGTGGTGTACCCAGAAGTCAAGGCCTTCATTTTGGCCCACCAGCCCAAGGCCGCTCCCGTTAAAACGGTGGCCAAGTCCTTGGCCACTTCAGCGGCTGCCAAAAAGCGCGTGCCCACGGGTTCACGCAAAATCAAGCCTCAGTAATTTCGCGTGACCTCGTTAGCGTGACCTCGCTGCCCCGGCGCCTTCACCAAGCACTGCCACAAACCCAGTGCACGCGCTGCGGCTACCCCGATTGCGAAGGCTACGCCCAAGCCATTGCTGAAGGCACTGCGGCCATCAACCAATGCCCGCCAGGCGGTGCTGAAGGCGTGGCTCGTTTGAGCGAGCTGACCGGCCAACCGGCGCTGCCATTAAATCCAGACAACGGTTTGGAAGGCCCACGCACGGTGGCTTTCATTGACGAGGCTTGGTGCATTGGCTGCACCTTGTGTCTCGACGCCTGCCCCACCGATGCCATTGTGGGCGCCAACAAACAAATGCACACCGTCATGGAAGCCCATTGCACGGGCTGCGAGCTGTGTTTGCCGGTTTGTCCGGTCGATTGCATTGAACTTGAAACCGTGGCGCCCGACTTGACCGGCTGGGCGGCTTGGTCAACAACGCAGGCGCAGCAAGCCCTACATCGATATGAGCAGAAAAAAACCCGACTCGAAAAAATCGATCGGGCTGCTGCAGCACAAGCCACCAAAATGGCCGAAGACTTGGCCCAAAAGGCCAAAGGGTCGGTGCTTCAGGCGGTGCTGGCGCGGGCCAAGGCCTCAAAAGCCTGAGTCACTTCGGGCGGGGCTTGCACCAGTTCGATCAAGACGCCCTCCCCTGAAATGGGCGACTCTTCGTTGCCTTTGGGGTGGACAAAGCAAATGTCAAAACCCGCCGCACCACGCCGGATGCCGCCGGGTGCAAATCGAACGCCTTGTGCCGTCATCCACTCGACCGCCTGGGGCAAGTTGTCAATCCACAAGCCGATGTGGTTCAAGGGCGTGGCGTGAACGGCTGGTTTTTTTTCAGGGTCCAAGGGTTGCATCAAATCGACTTCGACCTTGAAAGGGCCGGCGCCGATGGCGCAAATGTCTTCGTCCACGTTCTCCCGCTCGCTGACAAAGGTGCCCGTTTTTTCCAAACCCAAAATAGCCACCCACAGGGTTTGGAGTTTGTGTTTGTTCAAAGCGCCAATGGCTATTTGCTGAATGCCCAGCACCTTGAATGGCCGCGACGCCGAAGCCTGGGTTGAGGGGGTGTCAGGCATGAGCGTGCTCCTCCGCTGTGGCCACCACCTGCTTGCCCTTCAACCCCAACTTGGCCAACAGCTCAATATCGGCCTGAACATCCGGGTTGCCCGTGACCAAAAGTTTGTCGCCATAAAAAATCGAGTTCGCGCCCGCCATGAAGCACAGGGCTTGTACGGCGTCACCCAATTGTTGGCGACCTGCCGACAAGCGCACGCGGGCTTTGGGCATCAGGATGCGGGCGACGGCGATCACACGCACAAAGTCCATGGGGTCGATCGGATCTGAATCCGCCAAGGGGGTGCCGGGCACTCGCACCAAGCTGTTGATGGGCACCGATTCGGGATAGGGACTCAGGTTGGCCAATTGCGCCAATAAACCGGCACGGTGCACAGGTGCTTCGCCCATGCCCACAATGCCACCACAACACACGCTGATGCCCGCTGCACGAACGTTCTTCAAAGTGTCCAGACGGTCTTGGTAGCTGCGGGTGTCGACCACCTCGGTGTAGTACTCGGGGG
>CAILKX010000110.1 GCA_903834975.1 uncultured Curvibacter sp. | reverse complement strand
CCCGAGTACAAATCTCGCTTCGATTGGTACCGTGCGCAGTTCGCCAAACTCGGCATCGAGTTGGTGATTCGGGTCAACGACTACAACCGTTTCCAAGACAAGGTTCAAAAAGGCAGTGCTCAAATTTTCGAGTGGGGCTGGAACGCCGATTACCCCGACCCTGAAAACTTTTTGTTCTTGCTCTACGGCCCCAACAGCCGCAAAGAATTCGGCGGCGAAAACACCGTGAACTACAAAAACCCCGAGGTCGACCGCTTGTTTGTTCAGATGAAATCCATGCCCAATGGCCCCGAGCGCCAAGCCGTGATGGACCGCATGGTCAGCCTGATACGTGAAGACGCGCCTTGGGCCTTTGCCTACCATGACAAGCGCTTCGGCTTGCGCATGGGTTGGGTGGACCCGATGCGGCCCAACCCGATGACGCACGATTTGCTGAAGTACACCAGTTTGGAGCCCGCCGGCCGTTTGGCCTACCAAGCCCAGTGGAACCGACCCTTGTTGTGGCCTTTGGCCTTGGTCGCTGCCCTGGTGCTGGGCTTGGCCCTTTTGGTGCGAAAAGTTTGGCGCGGCCGTCAAAACCAAACCGCCGTTGAGGTGCCCCATGTTTAATTATTTATTGCGTCGTATTTTGTACGCCGTGCCGATTTTGATTGGCGTCAACCTCATCACGTTTGCGCTTTTTTTTATGGTCAACACGCCCGACGACATGGCGCGTTTGAACCTGGGCAACAAGCGCGTCACGGCCGAAGCGATTGAGCGCTGGAAGGTCCAACACGGCTACGACAAACCCCTGTTTGTGAATGCGGATGCCCAAGGCCTTGGCCAAGTGACCGACACCTTGTTTGTGCAAAAGTCTTTGAAGCTGTTCACCTTTGACTTTGAGGCGGGCGACGATGGCCGCGACATTGGCCGCGAAATCAGCCACCGCATGGGGCCGAGCATGGCGGTGGCCATCCCGACGTTTTTTGTGGGGCTCTTGGTTTATGTGTCGATGGCGTTGGCCTTCATGTTGATCCGCGGCGGCGCGGCTGAGTTGTGGGGGCTGGTGGCGCTGATTGCGATGATGTCGATTTCTAGCTTGTTCTTTGTGATTGGCGGCCAGTTCTTTGTCGGCAAGTTGTGGCACTGGGCGCCCATTTCTGGTTGGGGCGACGGGGTCTCGGCCTTGAAGTTCATCTTGGTGCCGGTGTTGGTCGGCGTGTTGGCCAGCGTGGGCGAGTCGGTGCGCTTTTACCGCACTTTGTTTTTAGAAGAATCGGGCCGCGACTACGTGCGCACCGCCCGGGCCAAGGGCTTGTCGGCGGGCCGCGTCTTGTTCAAACACATCTTGCGCAACAGTGCCATTCCGATTTTGACGGGCGTGGTGGTGGTCTTGCCGCGCTTGTTTTTGGGCAGCTTGATCATTGAATCTTTCTTTGGCATTCCCGGTTTGGGCAGCTACACGATTGATGCCATTCAGTCGCAAGACTTTGCCGTCGTTCGGTCGATGGTGTTTTTAGGTTCGTTCTTGTACATCGTGGGTTTGATCCTGACCGATCTTTCTTATGCGGTGGCCGACCCCAGGGTGAAGTTGTCATGAGGCCCGTTTTCTTGATCAGCGATTTGCTGTTTTTTGCCCTGATTGCCGCCTTGGCGGTGTATGCCTTGAGCTTGCGCCACAAGCCTTCTGACCGCGCCGCTTGGGGGCGCGTGTTCTCGAGCAGCGTGGGCAAGTGGTCGAGCATTCTGTTGGTGTTTTTTGTCTTGATCGGGACGGTCGATTCACTGCACTACCAAGTCAACAAAGACCCCGAGGTTTTGTCGGCACTGGACACCTTGCTCAGTCCGCTGCGATTGGCCAAAGAAAAAACCTACTCAGCGCCCTTGGCCGACACCTTGTACGTCAAAGAAAACGTGGTGCAGCCCGACGGCACCGTGAAGCGCGAGGCACCGTCCTTAAAGCACCGCCATTTGATGGGCACCAACAAAGTGGGGCAAGATGTTTTTTACCTGGCCATCAAAGGCATTCGAACCGGCCTGATGATTGGCATGCTGACGACGCTCATCACCTTGCCGTTTGCGATTGGCTTGGGCCTCTCGGCCGGCTATTTTGGCGGCCGCATTGACGACGCGATTCAATACATCTACACCACCCTCAACTCAATTCCCAGCGTCTTGTTGATCGCGGCCACGGTGCTGGTGGTCGATGTGCAAATTGAGCGCTATGCAGACAAAATTGGCAGCGCAGCGGAGCGGGCCGATTACCGTTTGCTGGCGCTGTGTGCCATTTTGGGCTTGACCCAGTGGACCGGTTTGGCACGTTTGCTGCGGGCAGAAACCTTGAAGCTCCGCGAGCTGGAATACATTCAAGCGGCCAAGGCGTTTCAGGTCAACGTGGCGCGCATCTTGATGCGCCATGTGTTGCCGAACGTGGGGCATTTGATTCTGATTACGGTGGTGTTGGACTTCTCCGGCCTCGTGCTTGCCGAGGCCGTGTTGTCTTATGTGGGCGCCGGTGTTGACCCCAGCACGCCGAGTTGGGGCAGCATGATCAACGGCGCGCGCTTGGAATTGGCCCGCGAACCCTTGGTGTGGTGGCAACTCGTGACGGCCTTTGTCTTCATGTTTGGCTTGGTGATGTCGGCCAATTTATTCGCCGACCAAGTGCGCGATGCGTTTGACCCGAGGGCCAGCTCATGAGTGAGACGAACATGAAAAATGCCCAGCTTATTTTGAGCGATCTGCGCATCGCCTTTGGCAAGAGCACTGCCGCGGCTGAAAGCCTGCCGGTGGCGCTGGATGGGGTTTCTCTGACGTTGTCGCCAGGCCGTTGCTTGGCCTTGTTGGGGGAGTCGGGCAGTGGGAAATCGCTGACCGCCTTGGCCTTGATGCGTTTGTTGCCCGACAACGCCCGTGTGCTGAGTGGCTCGGCCTTGCTCGACGGGGTGAACCTCTTGGCCTTGCCCGAGAGTGAGATGCAGCAGGTGCGGGGTCAAAAACTGGGCATGATTTTCCAAGAGCCCATGACGAGTTTGAACCCCATCATGAGTGTGGGCGAGCAAATCGCGGAAGCCTTGCGGGCCGCTCATTTGACGGCCGAACCCGAGAAAATTAAAAGCCTTTTGGTCGAGGTGGGTTTGCCCCCCGAGCGCACCGACGCCTATCCCTTCCAGATGTCGGGTGGCCAGCGGCAGCGCGCATTGATCGCCATGATGCTGGCCGGCAACCCCCGTTTCTTGATCGCGGATGAGCCAACCACCGCCTTGGATGTGGTCGTGCAAGCGCAAATTTTGAAACTGATTTCGCGCATTCAGCGCGAGCGCGGCATGGGCTTGCTGCTGATTACCCACGACATTGCGGTCGCTGCTGAAATGGCCGACGACTTGGCGGTCGCCTACGCCGGTCAGGTGGTGGAATCCGGCCCTGCGGCTGAAATTTTGCAACACCCTCGCCATCCCTACACGCGCGCCCTGCTGGGGGTGCAAGAAGGCTTGGAGCAACGCGGCCAACGCTTGGTGGCGATTGCAGGCAGTGTGCCCATGGCCGCACCGCCTCAACCCGGCCCGGGTGCCTGCCGTTTCGCCCCGCGTTGCGACAACGTGCAAGCGGCTTGTCGTGAAGCTGCGCCGGCTTTGCAGCCGACGGAAGCCGTCTCGGGTTCGGTGCGTTGTTTCTTCCCGGTGGGGGCCAGTGCTTTGCACGCCCAGACCCGCTTGAATTCCTCGACCCAGAGCCCTTCCACAAGCGCTCAAGCCACCCAACCCAAACCCGTGCTGGAGGCAAAAAACCTCTTGATCGGTTACCCCATTCGAAAAGGATTGTTGCGTCGCACGGTGGGCCAAACGGTGACCGTTAACCAAGTCTCGCTTCAGATCGCAGCGGGCGAAACCTTGGCGTTGGTGGGGGAATCCGGCTGTGGCAAAACGACCGTCGCCCGCACCTTGCTGCAGTTGCAGCGCCAAACCTCGGGTGAAGTGGTGTTGGACGGGCAAGTCGTAGATGGCAGCCGCGCCGCCGATTTGCAACGCCTGCGTCAAAGCGTGCAAATTGTGTTTCAAGACCCTTATGCCTCGCTGAATCCGCGGCGCAGCGTCGGCGAAATTTTAGAAGAAGGCCTCATCAGTTTGTGTCCTGAAGTGGGCGCCACAGAACGACAAGAACGGGTCAAACAATTGATTCAGCAAGTCGGGCTCGACCCGCAAGCCTTGCAGCGTTACCCACACGCTTTTTCAGGCGGTCAGCGCCAACGCATCGCCATTGCGCGGGCCTTGGCGGTGCGGCCTCGGGTTTTGATTTGTGACGAGCCCACCAGCGCCTTGGACATCTCGGTGCAAGCGCAAATTTTGAATTTGCTGAAAGACTTGCAACAAGAATACGGCCTGTCGTACCTCCTCATCAGCCACAACCTGCCCGTGGTGGGTTACTTGGCCGACCGCGTGGCGGTGATGCAAAAAGGGGTGATCATCGAATCGGGTTCGGTGCAAGAAGTGATGCATTCACCCAAGCACGAATACACCCAAACTTTGTTGGCGGCGGTCCCCAAAATGCCTGCATAATCATCCTGTAACTCGTTACCAAGATGATGATTAAAAAAATAAATGTCCTGATTAAAATCGGAATCCCTGTCTTTGCTTTCTTACTCGCTAACGCCTTGATGGGGGCTCACCTGGCCCACGCCGGCAGTTCCGCCCCCGACCCCAAATGCGAAAAAGCGGGCGACGGTGATGCGCAAGCCATTTGCAATGCCAAATCCACCGGCGACACTGACTTTTGCAAGGACGCCAAGGCCAAAGACAACTACAACTTTTGCATGGGCGTGGCCTCAGGCAATTCTTATAACTGTGAACTCGTCAAGAGTTTTGACCGCAAGCGCACCTGTTTAGAAGGTGCCAAGATCAAACAACGCAAAGCGATGTTGGGCCAGTAAGGACCGCATCACCGCAATCCCTGGGTGGCTAAAAAGTCCTCGACCACCTTTAAAGCGATTTCGGGCTTTTCTTCTTGCAACAAATGCCCCCCTTGGGGCAGCACCACCGTTTGAGCGTTGGGCAACACGGCCGCGTAACTCTGGGCATTGCGGCTTGGAATCATCTGGTCGTGGGCCCCCCAAAGCAGCAAGGTCGGCGCTTGGATGGATTTCAGACGGGGTACCGGATCGGTGTAAACCGTTTGCTGACCGCGGTCCAAAATGGCCTGCCTGACCCCCGGCGCTCGCAGCATATCGGCGTATCGACTGACCAAGGCCTCGCTCAAGGCCTTGGGGTTTTCGAAGGCGGGTTCAATCGATTGACGCACTAAAAAGGTTGGCAACACAAACTTGATGAAACCCATGACCCCAGGCATCGCATAAGGGCGGGTGCCCAGTTGATCGGGCGTGGGAAAACCATCGGGCGCCATGAGCACCAGCGCCTTCACCCGCGAAGGTTCTGCGGCGGCCAAAGCCCAAGCCATTTTTCCGCCCATGGAGTGGCCCACCAAGCCGAAGGCGCGCAGTTGTAATTTTTCAACAAAATGGGTCAAGGTCTGCAGGTCTTTTTGCTCCGAATAATCGCGAACCGGGCTGGCCCCTGTCAGCCCAAAGCCGGGTAAATCGAGCCGGATGACGCGGTATTTTTTCTCCAGCGCCTGGGCCCACACATCCCAGGTTTGAAGGCTCGAGCCAAAGCCATGGAGCAGCAACAAAACCGGTGCGTCGCGCGGGCCAGAATCCACATAATGAATGGCGAGGCCATCGACTTCCAGCGTCTGGGCCAGGGGGGAGTCGTAGCGCCGACTCAGCACTTGGCGGTCTAAATCGGGTGTCCAAAGAAAGAGCAGGGCGACGCCGAGCAACAGGCCCAGCAACCCCACAACACTTTTTAGATTTTTCACAAAACTCAAAAACAAATGGGATTAAAAAACAGCGTGATCGCCCAAGGCCGGCGGCCCATCCCCTTGTCCCCATTTTGTATAGGCGTCAAACAGGGTTTGGGTGCCATACGAAGGCGTTGCCTGTGCATCGTAGCGGTGCCTATGGGCGTCCCAGACCAGCATCGATTCGGTTGCATAGTAGCGGCCGATTCGGGCCAGCTCGGCTTTCGCCGCCGCGGCCGGCCACACCTTGCCAACGCCGCTGAGTACGCCAATGAGGAAGTCCATTAGGCCCACCGGCACTTTTTTGAAGCGAGGCTGAAGACCCAGGGCATTGAACAGGGCTTGGCCTTGTTCCAAGGGCGTGATGGCGGGGCCAGGGCCGCCAATCGGAAAGAGGCCGTTTTGACGGTCAGGATCCTCTAAGCAACTGGCCATGAAGTGACCCAAGTCTGCATCGCTGATGGGTTTGCAGGCGGTCAGTCGGCCATCGCCAAAAATCAAAAACGGTTTGCCCTTTTTCACCCGCGCCCACTGCCCCGAAAGGGATTTAAAAAATGCGGTGGGTCGCACAATGGAATAGCCGAGGCCCGATTCAATCAACTTTTTTTCAAACGCCAGCTTGGCGTGTTGAAACGCCAAACGGGGCTTTTGCACACACAAAGCGGACAGCAAAACAAAGTGCGTAATCCCCGCTTCCTTGGAGGCCTCGAGCAAGGTCAGGTGGGCGTCGTGATCGATGCGCCAAGCGTCCTCGGGCAGACCGGTTCGTGACGCCATGCAAGACACGACCGCGTCAAAAGTTTCCCCCGCAATCCCTTGTTGGCGCAGTGAAATGGGGTCGCCAGGGTCGCCCCAGCGCAGGGTGGCGTCCTTCAAAACGGCCCTTTGGTGGGGCAACAAATCACCATTTGGGCGGGGTCTTAAAAAGCAAACCACCTCATGGCCCCGCACCATCAGGGCAGCGGCTGTGGCCAAGCCGATGGTGCCCGTGGCACCCAACAAAAGGACGCGCTGGCGGCGTCGCGGCGGGCTACTTAGCATGAAGGACCTGCTGGACATGCTAAAAATTTAAAAGTGGCCAGGCTTAGGGACGCCCGATCAGGTGTTCAAAAACATCTGTTTGATGGCATCGAGCGTCAAATCTCGCTGAGCGCCTTCTGCGCGGTGCAATTCCCGCAAGGGCCCGTTGAGCATTTTTTTCATCATCCCCATCGACAGCGCTTCCAAAGCGTGGTCAATGGATTGCCCTTTTTCGATCAATTTGCGGGCGCGCGCCAATTCGGTTTGACGCCACGCATCGGCTTGGCTGTTAAGCTCTTGAATCAAGGGCACGTGGCTTCTTTGTTCAAGCCAGGCCATGAATTTTTGAACCCCTTCGTCGATGATGACTTCGGCCTCTGAGACCGCTTCTTGTCGCTGCGTTTGCCCGCTGTTGATGACCTCGGTTAAATCATCCACTGTGTACAAGTAGACATCCGACAGGCCTTTGACTTCTGGCTCGATGTCACGCGGAACAGCCAAATCGACCATGAACATCGGGCGGTTGTGACGCGCCTTCAGGGCCCGGTTCACCACCCCGAGGCCAATCAAGGGCAGGGTGCTGGCGGTGCAGCTGATGACGATGTCGAACTCGGGCAAACGCTCGGGCAAATCGGCCAAGGGCATGCACTGGCCGCCGTGCACAGCGGCCAATAACTCGGCTTTTTCGGTGGATCGGTTGGCAATCGTCATGGACCGAGGCGATTTGGCCGCGAAGTGGGCCACGCACAGCTCGATCATTTCTCCGGCCCCCACAAACAAAATGTGCGTGTCTTTGAGGTTCTCAAAAAGCCGAGTGGCCAGGCGCACGCTGGCGGCCGCCATGCTGATGGAGTGCGCCCCAATTTCGGTCTGGGTTCTGACTTCCTTGGCAACCGAGAAGGAGCGTTGGAACATTTGATTCAAGGTCGTTCCGAGCGCGCCGGTATTGGCGGCCAAACGCACCGCATCCTTCAGTTGCCCGAGAATTTGCGACTCACCCAAGACCATGGAGTCCAGCCCACAGGCCACTCGAAATGCATGTCGGGCCGAGGCGCCTCCTTCCATTTGGTAGGTGTGGGCTTCCAACTCTTCGACCTTGGTTTGCCCCGCTTGCGCCAGCCAGCTCAAGGTTTGCGGCCATTGAACTTGGTCGCCCGCGCAATAAATTTCAGTCCGGTTGCAGGTCGAAAGAATGGCGACTTCTTTGTGGGTGGCATAGCTGCGGCGCAAACCATGCATGCATTGCTCCAACTTCTCAGAGGCAAAGGCAAACCGTTCCCGCAGATCAAGGGGCGCGGTTTTGTGGTTCAAGCCCAGAGTCCAAACCGCCATTTAGACCACCCTCCTGAGTCCAGCACCGGTCTGAAGATCCGGCCACGCTTGGTGGATTCGGTTTTGAATTCCAGCGGCGGTCAAACCGTATTGCTGCATCAGCACTTGGGGATCGCCGTGCTCGGTGAATTCGTCTTCAAAACCCATGACCAAAACGGGCTTGTAGAGACCCATGTCTTGCAAGGCCTCCAAAACAGCGGCCCCGGCGCCGCCCATTCGAGTGCCGTCCTCAAGGGTGACCAATCGGTCATGGCCGGAGGCGACCTGTCGGAGGGTTTCGAGGTCCAGTGGTTTGGCCCAGCGCATGTTCACGACCGTGGCGTCCATGCTTTCCGCCACTTGGAGTGCTTCGTAGAGCAGGGGGCCAAAAGCCAAAATGGCCACGCCTCGGCCGTTTCGCCGAACCGCTGCTTTGCCCAAAGGCAATTGGCATTGCAAGGAGCTGAAGTCAGTGGCCACGGCCACCCCAACCCCTGAGCCCCTCGGGTAGCGCACCGTGACCGGGTGGTCTTGCGCATAGGCGGTGCTCAGCAATTGGCGGCACTCGTTTTCGTCAGCCGGGCACGCCACGCTCATGTTCGGGATGCAGCGGGTGAACGCGATGTCAAACAGACCGGCGTGGGTGGGGCCGTCCGGGCCCACAATGCCCGCTCGGTCGAGGGCAAAGACGACGGGCAAATTCTGCAAGGCCACATCGTGAATCAGCTGGTCGTAAGCGCGCTGTAGAAAAGTCGAATAAATCGCCACCACGGGTTTGTAGCCTTCGCAGGCCAGACCGGCTGCAAACGTGACCGCGTGCTGTTCGGCAATGCCAACGTCGTGGTAGCGTGAGGCAAAGCGTTGACTGAATTCCACCATGCCCGAGCCTTCGCGCATGGCCGGCGTGATGCCCACCAACCGCGGGTCTTTGGCCGCCATGTCGCACAGCCATTGACCAAAAACCTGGGTAAAGGTCAGCTTGCTTTGGGCCGAGGGCACCAAACCGACTGCGGGGTCAAATTTGCCAGGGCCGTGGTAGGCCACGGGGTCCATTTCGGCCTTCGCATACCCTTTGCCTTTTTGCGTCACCACGTGCAAAAACTGCGGCCCTTTGCGGCCAGACACTTTCTGCAAGGCGCCGACCAAGCCCACCACGTCGTGTCCGTCAATCGGCCCCGAGTAAGTGAAACCCAGTTTCTCAAACAAGGTGCCGGGCTGAATGAAGTTTTGGGTTTCTTGCTCCAGGCGCTGCGCCAAAGCAAACAAAGGGGGCGCGTTGCGCAGCACTTGTTGGCCCAGTTTTTTGGCTTCCGCATAAAACCGCCCCGACATCAACTCGGCCAAGTATTGGTTCAAAGCCCCCACGGGCGGGCTGATGGACATGTCGTTGTCGTTCAAGATCACCAACAAATCGCAATCGCTGTGCCCCGCGTTGTTCATCGCCTCAAAAGCCATGCCTGCGGTCAGCGCGCCGTCGCCGATGATGGCCACCGACTTGCGTTGACTGCCCGATTGTTTGGCCGCCACGGCCATGCCAAAGGCGGCCGAAATGCTGGTGGAGGAATGTGCCGTGCCAAAAGCGTCGTAAACACTTTCTTCGCGTCTGGGAAAACCGCTCAAGCCGCCTTTTTGCCGCAAACTGCCCATCTCACCGAGTCGGCCGGTCAGCATTTTGTGGGGATAGGTTTGGTGGCCCACATCCCAGACCAAGCGGTCTTCCGGGGTGTTGAAGACATAGTGCAAGGCGATGGTCAGCTCCACCGTGCCCAAATTGGCGCTCAAGTGGCCGCCCGTTTTTGAAACGGTTTGAATCAAGCGCTGTCGCAAATCGGCCGCCAACGACGGCAAGCTTTCAAGGGAAAGCTTTTTCAAATGCGATGGAGATTCCATCCAATTCAGCAAATCGTCCATGTCGGTAATTTAGCGTGATTTGACAAAACGTCAAGTTAAATTGACACTTTAAGGAAAATTTAGTTGACACTTGTGCTTCAGAAATCGAAAAACATGCCTCATTCCGCCTTTCCTCCGCTGCAAAACGACACCTTTCTGCGGGCTTGCCTGCGCCAAGCCACCGACCACACGCCGGTTTGGCTGATGCGCCAAGCCGGCCGTTACCTGCCCGAATACCGCCAGACCCGGGAAAAAGCCGGCAGCTTCATGGGCTTGGCGACCAACAAAGACTTCGCCACCGAAGTGACCCTTCAACCGCTGGACCGCTACCCCTTGGATGCGGCGATTCTTTTTTCAGACATCCTCACGGTGCCCGACGCCATGGGGCTGGGCTTGTCTTTCGCCATGGGAGAGGGACCCAAATTTGAGAAGGTGGTCCGCGACGAGGCGGCGGTGGCGGCGCTGGCGGTGCCGGACATGAACAAACTGCGTTATGTCTTTGACGCCGTCACCTCGATTCGGCGGGCGCTCAACGGCCGTGTGCCTCTGATCGGATTTTCAGGCAGCCCTTGGACGCTGGCTTGCTACATGGTCGAAGGGGCTGGTTCTGACGACTACCGCTGGGTCAAAAGCCTGATGTACAGCCGACCCGATCTGATGCACCGCCTCCTGGCCATCAACGCCGACTCGGTGGCGCTTTACCTCAACACCCAAATCGACGCGGGCGCTCAGGCCGTGATGATTTTTGACAGTTGGGGCGGCGTTTTGGCCGATGGCGCTTTTCAACAATTCAGCCTGCAATACACCGCCAGGGTCTTGTCCCAATTGAAAAAATCAGCCGATGGGGCGACGATCCCGCGCCTCGTTTTTACCAAAGGCGGTGGCATGTGGCTGGACGACATGAACACCCTCGACTGCGAAGTGCTGGGTTTGGATTGGACGCAAAACCTGGGGCGCGCCCGTGCGCTGGTCGGTGGCGAGGTGGGCGGGCCGGGCAAAGCGCTGCAAGGGAACATCGACCCGAATGTGCTCTTTGCGCCCCCGCAGGTGATTGAACAAGAAGTCATCAAAGTGCTCGAAAGTTTTGGGCCGCCTCATACCGATCCGCTCAAAACCGGGCCCACCCATGTCTTCAATTTGGGCCACGGCATCCACCAACTGACGCCGCCCGAACACGTCAGCGCCTTGGTGTCGGCGGTGCACCAACATTCTCGGAAGATGCGAACAACAGCACGCGCGGTCTAAGTGTAAATCTGACTTGACAGTCGGGTTTGAGTTTTAGATGATCCCCTGAGTCAATTCACTGGACAGTTTCATGGCAATTACCTTCCCCTTCGCGGCCATTGTGGGTCAAGACGAAATGACTTTGGCCATTCAAGTGGTCGCTGTCGACCCCTCCGTGGGCGGCGTTTTGGTGTTGGGCGACCGGGGAACCGGCAAATCCACCGCGGTTCGGGCGCTGGCCGATTTGCTGCCGCCGATTCAAGTGGTCAAAGGGTGTCCTTATCAGTGTGACCCGCTGCAACCGGCCTTGGCGTGTCCTTATTGCGCCACCAACCGCTCGGCCACGCCACTAGCCGCCCGTTCAGCCGCTGGCGACCAGAAAAAACCACCCAAACCAGCGGTCGAACGCTGTGCGGTGAAGGTGGTTGACCTGCCCTTGGGGGCCACCGAAGACCGCATTGTTGGCGCCTTGGATTTGGAAAAAGCCTTGTCCCAAGGCGTGAAGGAATTTTTACCCGGCTTGTTGGCCCAAGCCCACCGCGGGTTTTTGTACATCGACGAGGTCAATTTGCTCGACGATCACTTGGTGGACTTGCTGATTGACGTGGCGGCTTCAGGCGAAAACTTGGTGGAGCGCGAGGGCCTCAGCATTCGCCATCCTGCCCGCTTTGTTTTGGTCGGCAGTGGCAACCCCGAAGAGGGCGAATTGCGCCCGCAATTGCTCGATCGTTTCGGCTTGTCGGTGCAGGTCCGTACGCCCCAAGACATCGCGCTGCGGGTCGAAGTCATCAAGCGTCGGGATGCCTTTGACAAAGACCCCGTGGCTTACAAAGCGCAGTGGCAAGACGAAAGCGACAAGTTGCAAAAGCGCATTGTGAAAGCGCGAAAAGGGCTCGGCGCTGTGGAAGTGCCTGATGCGCTGTTGATTTTGTGCGCCCGTTTGTGCCAACAATTGGGCACCGACGGCCTGCGCGCTGAACTCACGTTGCTGCGCGCCACGCGTGCCTTGGCCGCCCTGCAAGGGGCCAAAGTGGTGAAAACCGAACACCTGCAAACCATCGCACCCCTGGCTTTGCGCCACCGGCTGCGGCGCAATCCCTTGGACGACACCGACTCCGGCGAACGCGTCAACAGGGCTTTGCAAGACGTTTTGAAAGCATGAACCCAGAGGCCTGGAACGATGCCCTGACATCGTTGCAACTCCTGCAAATCGACCCCCACGGCTTCGGTGGCGTCTGGCTGCGCGCCCCCTTTGGACCTGTTCGAGACCTTTGGCTGAAGTGCCTTCAGGACAGCGGTTTGAAAGCCATTAAATTGCCTGGACATGTCGAATTGGAAAGGCTTTTAGGGGGCATTGATTTATCGCTGACGCTGCAAACTGGCACGTTGCAAATGCAGGCGGGGTTGTTGCAGCAGGCCGATCAAGGCGTTGTTTGTTTGAGCATGGCCGAGCGCTTTCCCGCGGCCTTGGTGGCGCCTTTGACGCAGGCCATGGACCAACACCGCTTGCCCGATGCATCGAGCAGCCATTTTGGCGTGGTGGCCTTGGATGAAGCCGGCGACGACGACCCTTTGTTGAACCCCAGCCTGCAAGAAAGGCTGGGCTTGTGGTTGAACCTTCAGGACTTGTCCCCCTCAGACGTGCCCGAGTTGATTTCAAATGGCTTGATGCCCCGCCAGAGCGACCCCAGCGAGGACGATTTGAACGTTCGAATCCCACCGAACCGTTTGAGCCAGATGCGGGATTGCCTCAAAAAAGGGACCTGGACAGACGAGCAAGCCTTGGCAATCTGCGCCACCGCGCAAGGCTTTGGGATTGATTCTTTGCGCGTCCCCACCTTGGCCTTGCGGGTGGCCAGCTGCCACGCCGCATTGAACCTGCGGGAGCGCGTGGCCGACGAAGACCTGGAATTTGCAGCCAAGCGCGTCTTGGCGCCCAGGGCCACCCAATGGCCCGCACCACCGCCTCAGGAAAATGAGGCCACTGAGCCCCCCAGCTCCCCGCCAGAGGCGTCTGCGCCCGGTGAACAAGACCGCCGCGATGAGGCCGCTTCATCACCGCCAGAGTCCAAGGACCCTACAACGCCAGAACATGCACCAGAACATGCACAAGAAAACCAATCAGAAAACTCTGCAGAGAACTTAGAAGAGTGGTTGGTGGCCGCGGCGATGGCCAGTTTGCCGCCGCACATTCTGGAGGGCTTGATGACGCAGCCTGGGCACCCCTCGGGTGGGGCGTCGGGTGGCTCATCAGGTCACAGTGGCCAAGCCAGACTGGGCACCCAACGCGGGCGCCCGTTGCCGCCCAAGCCGGGGCGCCCCGGGGGGCAGGCCCGATTGCACGTTTTGGCCACCCTGCGCGCGGCCGCTCCAAAACAAAAGCTCAGAAACCGAAGTGCAGCGTTCCCTGGTCAAAGCCAAAGCAAAGTGGCGATTCGGTCGGAAGACTTTCATGTGCAGCGTTTTCAGCAACAAAGCGCCAGCTGTTTGATCTTGGCCTTGGATGCATCGGGTTCGGCGGCGCTGCAAAGATTGGCCGAGGCCAAGGGCGCGGTCGAACTGCTTTTGCAGCAGTCCTATTCACGCCGCGACAGCGTGTGCATCGTGGCCTTCAGGGGGGCCAGCGCTCAATTGTTGTTGCCCATGACGCGCTCTTTGGTGCGGGCCAAGCGGGCCATGACGGGGTTACCGGGTGGCGGTGGAACCCCTTTGGCGTTGGCGCTGAAAATGGCCTGCGAGCAAGCCCATCGCCTGCATCGACAAGGCGTCACGCCGATGCTGGTGATGCTCAGCGACGGTCGGGCCAATGTGACGTTGCAAGGGCTCGGTGGACGGGCGCAGGCCCACAGCGATGCGCTGACTTGGGGGACCCAGTGGCGGCTTTCAGGTCACCGCGCCTTGTGGATTGACACCTCGCTGCAGCCCGACCCGCAGGTGCAACAATTCGCCCAACATCTGGGCGGCAGTTACCTGCCCATGCCGCACCTACAAGCGCAACGAATGGCGATGGCGATGGACCATTTGCGACAAAAAACCCCCTGACATGTTTGACCGCTTCTACCCCACGATGTCCTGGAGCGAGCATCAGCCGCACTGGCCGCAGGCCCAGCACAGCCAATTTGTAAAAGCGGGGGGCATTCAGTGGCACGTCCAATCTTGCGGACAAGGGCCTGGCTTGTTGTTGTTGCACGGCACCGGCTCGGGGAGTTTCAGTTGGCGTGGGTTGATGCCTTTGCTGAGCCCGTATTTTCAGGTGGTCGCTCCCGATTTGCCTGGGCACGCCTTCACGGACAGAGGGTCGCGCCAAGGGCAGGCCCAACCCAAAGCAAAAAACCAACCCCAACTTCAACCTCAACTTCAACCTCAACCTCTTTCCCTCTCCTTGGACGGCATGACCGAGGGTGTGCGCGCGCTGCTTTTGCAATTGAATTGGCAGCCGCAAGTCATCGTTGGGCATTCTGCGGGGGCTGCGATTGCCGCCAACTTGGTTTTGAAGCAGCGACTGCATGCGGTTCATTTGATCGGGCTGAACCCGGCTTGGTTGCCGCTGCCCGGTGTGGCGCCTTGGGTCTTTAAACCCCTGGCCAAGCTGGCCGCCTTGAACCCCCTTTCTGCTTGGACCACCGCCAAATTGAGTGCGCAACCGGAGGTGATGGCAAAGCTCATCAAACAAACGGGATCGAAAATCGACGCCGAGGGCTTGGCCCTTTACAAAAAGGTGTTCAGCCACTCAGGACACGTGCACAGCGTGCTGCAAATGATGGAGGCTTGGAACCTCAATCCCTTGGCCAACGCGATCAGTTCCTTGAAAAACCGCACCACGCTGTTGGTCGGTTCGAACGACAAAACAGTGCCACCGAAGTTGGCCGACGAATTTTGTCGGCGAGTTCAGCAAGCCGAACTGATGGTGCAATCGGGGCTGGGCCATCTGGCCCATGAAGAAGACCCTGTTGGCACCGCCACTTTGTTGCTCAGGGCGTTGGCGTTGGGCCGTCTTTAGCCGCAAAGGTCTTTAACCAAGCGATCGCCTCAACCGGGTCGGTTGAAATGGCATCGGCCCCTAACTGATCGGCCGAGAAGGTCAAGCGGGTAAAGACAGGCCCGCCCAGCATGACTTTCATTTGGGGATTGCCCGCTTTTTTTCTTAAATTTTCAATCAAGGCGGGCAACTCAGCCAACTGCGATTCAAGCGCGATCGACAGGCCCAACACATCAAACCATTCATTCGCCACGACCCGCATCAACTCGGCTTCGGTGGATGAAATTTCAAGGATGACCGAAGCGCCTTCGCGCCTGAAAAAATCGGCCACGATGGTCAAGCCTAAAAAATGTTGAGATCCCGGGGCGCAAGTGAGCAACACACTTTGTGACTGGCCGCCTTCGATCGGACCATCCACCTGACGGTAACCCAGTCGGTGGGTAATTTGGTGCATCAAGGCCAAACCGCATGTGACGTCGCTGAAGCTGCAAAGGTCTTTTTCCCACAGCACGCCCAAATGCCGCGCAGCGGGGGTGATCAGCTCCAGAAAGATTTTGTCTGGTTGGTAACCCTGAGCCAAGACGTGGTCCACGATGCGGTTCACGCCGTGGGCATCGCCCTTTAAGCAGCATTCGGTGAACTCGGCGGTTTCTGGCAGGGGCTCGTCGCTCAAGCCTTCCATCAGGTCCGGCACCAAGGTGCCGGGACTGAGCTGAGCGCTCAATAAACGGTGGATGAGGCCAATTTCAATCGTTTGAGACAGCGATTCTTTGCAGTCGTCATTGGCGGCTTGGCCCGAGCGACCATCGGGCGCTGAGCTGGCGGAGCCACTGATTTGAGACATGCAATATCCTTCGAGGGCTATAGCGTGCCAAGCTGGATGGGTGATCGGGGCTTTTCAAAGCCAGCAAAATGGCATGCCGATCCGCTACAAAGCCCCATTTATAAATAAATGTTTGACTTGTATCAACCCTCCATAACCCTTAGAAGGTTAGGCGTCCTGTGTGACAGACCCGTTTTCAGAGAGGTTCAGGTTCTGGCCAGCCCGAGCAAGTGCGCCATGTCCTTGAAAAAGATGCGCACATGGGCCATGGGGTCTTTTTTGGCCAATTGTTTGTTCATGTAAGACTCAAAGGTGAGCCTTTGAACGTCGCGGTCTTCGCAAATCTTGACGAATTTTTCTCGGCGTTGGTCGTTCTGGTACCAAAAATACTGCATGACGCCCAAAATCCAAAACACCTTGCCGTGTTGCTTCATGAACTGTTTGCGGCCTTTTTTGAGGTGTTTGGGCTCACCGCTGATCAAGGCCTGATGGGCTGCCTTGGCCATCGTTCGGGCGCAGTCCATGGCGTAGTAAATGCCTTCGCCCGAAGAGGGCGCGACCACGCCGGCGGCGTCGCCAATCACCAGAATGTCCCGCCCGTTGTCCCAATGGGGCAGGGGTTTTAGCGGAATGGGTGCGCCTTCACGGCGCAAGGTGGGGGAGTCATCCAAACCCGCCAAACGCCGCAAGTGGCCCGTGGCGCTTCGCAAAGAGAAGCCTTTGTCCGCGCTTCCCGTGCCCACGCTCATGGTGTTGCCATGTGGGAAAACCCAGCCATAAAAATCAGGCGACACCTGGCCTTGGTAATACACGTCACAGCGTTCAGCGTCATGCTGTTTATCGGCCAGGGGCGCTTGAATGATCTCGTGGTACGCAAACACATACTTGGTTTGATCGGCCTTGGGAATGTGGTGCCTCGCCACCTCCGATTTGGCCCCATCAGCGCCAATCACCATGCGCGTGCTGACCTTGATGAGCCGGGGCAAATCGCCATGGGCGTGAGATTTTCCAGTGGACGTGGTGTAACTGACCCACAGCGTGCCGGCTTCATCGCGCTTGATTTCTTCAAAAATTCCCTGGCGTCGCTCCGCACCGGAGGCCGCGGCACGGGCGCGTAAAAATTCATCAAAGTCGCACCGATCGACCATGCCCACAAATCCCTGATCGATGTGCATATCCACCCGGTTGTCAGAAGGGGAAATCATGCGTGCGCAAGTGACCTTGGCCACCAGCAAGTGATCGGGGATGTCAAAGTCTTTGATCAAGCGGGGCGGTATGGCGCCCCCGCAGGGTTTGGGGCGTCCTTGACGGTCCAACAACATGACCCGCCAACCCGCTTGGGCCAGTTCTTGCGCGGCGGTGGCGCCGGAGGGGCCACCGCCGACCACCACAAAATCAAAATCAGTTTGACTCATGACGATGCCCGTCCTTTCCAGAAAACAACTTGACCCACCCTGGGTGACGTGTGCCCGACATCGCCTTGCCGAATTTGTTGGGCAATTCGAGAGGCGGCTAAGAAAACCCCGGCTTGAAAGGTGAAAACCAAGACAGAGGCCAAGTGCGCGTCGTTGAAGAGCGCATGGGCTAAATCACTCACGCCCGTGCCGACCAGGCCCCCCAGACCAAAAGCGGCAGCTTGCGCGGCGCCCCACAACCCCATGCGCGTGCCTTCTCGGCCTGTGCCGCCTTCACCGGCCAGACGCATCATGGTGGCAATCGCGGCGATGCAAAAAGCGCCGTTGGCGACGCCGAGAAAAATCATGTTCGCTTGAAGCGGCCAGGCGCTGGGGGTCTCGACCCAGGCCGAGGCGGCCAGTCCGAGCGTGGCCAAGGCTGAAAGCAAGCACCCGCCCACCATCCAAGAGGGGACGCTGCCCAAACGACCGCGAACCCAGCGGGCACTGGCGCCGGCGACCGCCAGCATGCCCATCAAAACCCCCAGGTGTTGCCAGGCGGACAGTTGCGAGGTTTTGCCTGGCGGCATGCCGTGAACCGAGCCCGCGAAAGGCTCCAAGATCAACTCTTGCGCGCTGTAGGCGAGCATGGAGAGAAATAAAAAAACCGTAAAGGTCTTGGCTTTGGGATCCGCCCAAACTTCTCGAAAGGTTTGGCTGAAATCGGCCGGGATGGACGACACGGCGGCGCTGTTTTCTGGCCGGTTTTTTTCCAAACCCCACAGACTCAAAGCCGTGATCGCGATGACCACCCCGCTGAGTTCAGCCGAGACTTGAAGCAATCGCTCTGGGGTGTAAGGGTCAATCAATTTACCCACCACCCCCGCGGTCAGCGCAAAACCCAGGATCATCATGAGCCAGACCACCGTGGCGCCTTGGGCGCGTTTCTCGTCGGGGAGGGCTTTGGCCAAGAGCGTGAGCAGCGAGGTGCCGCAAGCGCTCACGCCCAAACCAATCAAACTGTAGGCGATGAACGCCATGGCGGTGCCCTCGATCACCTCATGGGTCATCAAGAGCGTCGACCAAGCAGCCAGGGTTCCCCCGAGCGCCAACACCACCATGCCGCCCATCATCCAGGGCGTGCTGCGTCGACCTTTGTCGGCGCCGTAACCCATGCGCGGGCGGAGCATCTGAATGCCGTAGTGCCAAGTCACCAAGCAGCCCGGCAGCAGGGCCGGCAGCGCCAATTCCACCACCATGATGCGGTTCAAGGTGGACGTAGCGACCACCACCACCGCGCCCATGCACGCCTGAATCAAGCCGAGGCGCAAAATTTGAAGCCCGCTCAAGAACCCACGTTTCATGAGACCCCCATCAGGTTGAGTTGACGCAAGCCCCAAGCGCTGACCATCATGCCGCTGACGAACAAAGGCACATCAAAGGCACTGACGTAGAGGGCTTTTTCAAGGGGCTGTTTGATAAAGGACCTCATCAAGGGCCACTGCGCCAAGCCCAGCAAGAACACGGCGGCTGAATGCCAAGGCAAATCCCAAGCCCACAACAACACGGCGACCCCGGCTTGAGGCAGCCACATCATCCAACAGGCCACTTGGGCCGCGCGGTGCGCGCCCAATTGAACCGGCAAAGAGGCGATGCCCATTTGGCGATCGCCTTCAATGGCCTTGAAGTCGTTCAAGGTCATGATGCCGTGCGCCCCGAAGCTGTAAAGCAGGGCCAAGGTCACGGTGTTTTGTCCAGGCCAGTCGCCCCCCAGCATCACGGCGGTCCCGGTCAGCCACGCCAATCCCTCGTAGCTGAGGGCGCAGGCGGCGTTGCCCCACCAGCCGTTTTGTTTCAAGCGGATCGGGGGCATGCTGTAGGCCCAGGACAACACAATCGCCAAGGCACAGGCCGCAAACCCCCAAGGACCCATGAGCGTGGCCCAAAGCAAAGACAAGCCGGTCCACAACACCGCAATATAAAGGCCCCATCGACCCGGCATGCGGCCCGAAGGAATCGGGCGATGCGGTTCGTTGATGGCGTCGACATGACGGTCAAACCAATCGTTCACGGCCTGGCTGCTGGCGCAAACCAAAGGCCCCGTCAGCACCAGGCCCAGCAAGATCAAACCCCAATGGGCCGTCAAACTTTGGCCCGAGGCGACGGCGCCGCACGCAAAGGCCCAGACGGGCGGGAACCAAGTGATGGGCTTGAGCAGCTCCGCCACCGTCCGCAAACGGGGTCTGCGGAGCGAATTGGGGAAGGCCAGCGCGGAGGAATCCATGCCCCCATTGTGAGAGGGAATGCACGAATGTCAACTAGGATTGACACTAATGGGCGATAACAGTCAGAAAATTATGACAAAGGGGGGTCGGACTCGGGGTCCGAGAGGATGCCAAAGCGCCTCAGTTTGACGTACAGGCTTTGCCGAGACAGGCCCAGCATCTCGGCGGCCGAAGCGCGGTTGTTGTGGGTCAGTTCGAGCGCGGTTTCAATGCAGATGCGCTCGACGTTGTCGACCGTTTCGCCCACGATGTCTTTGATGGGCTTGCGGCCCACCAGTTGCGACAATTCGTTGTACCCCGGCTGGGCGGAGGGCGTGGTGTTGGACGGGGCAGGATGCCGGCGGTCCATGTCCCGCACAAAGAAGGCATAAAGGGGCTCGGGTCGCGACAAATTGACGGCAGAGACCTCGACTGGCAAGGTCATGCCCGATTGGGTCCGCACCTCAGTCGCAAAATTGCGAACCGGAATTTGCTGTTTGAGCGAGGTGATCAACACCCCCCAATCCACCGCGCCGCGCAACAGCCAGCGCTCCAAAGACTGCCCCAAGATTTGGGACGACGAGGTCAGCCCCAAGAGGGCCATGCCCTCTTCATTCACGCTTTGGACCGCGCCTGCGGTGTCGGTCAAAATCCAGCCGTCGGGGAACTGCCGCATGGCTTCGCCCAAAACCGTTGACGACGCCCAATCGGCGCCGTTCAGGGGTTGAGATTCGCGCGGGGTCAAGCGGGCCAAGAACTGGGCGCCGCCTTCCTGACGGAAAACACAAACCGACAAAGTCAATAAAGCCGCCGAGCCCATCAGCTTGACGGCACAAATCTCAATGCGCCCCGTGGCCAGCGCAGTGCGCAAGAGAAACTCAACTTCGCTGCGGCTTTCCGCCTCGAACAGGTCTCGAAAATCCTTGCCAACAAACCGCTTGCCCACGTCTTTGACAAGCGCCTGGGCACCGGCGTTGTTTTCAAGGACGCGGTAAGCGTTGGCGTCGACCATCAAAATGGCCTCAGGCGCGGTTTCAAACAAAATTCGATAACGCGCTTCGATGTGACGCAAGCGCAAATAATCGCGCTCCACCGACTGTTGGGTCTCGACCAAGCGCTTTTGCAGCTCGGTCAGCCGGTGGAGGCTTCGGCCCACAGCCACCAGTTTGCCGGTGGGCAAGGCCAGGGTGATGTATTGAATAGCGGCTTCTTCGCCGGACGGGGTCGGGTGGTTGACGTGCCGCCACAACAACTGGGGGGCATCCGGCTTGGCCTGAAGCAAATCCAGAATTTTGCTTTTGCTCTCGGTGGTGACGGTGTCCACCCAAGGTTTGCCCACCCAATTCAGGCAACCCAGCGAAGCCAGCATGTCTTGTCCGGTTGACACATCCTCCACCAAGCCTTGAGGGTCAATCATCAAGGTCAAGTCTGAAACCGCCCCTAACAGCTGTGTGAGGTTGGTAGAAGCAAGGCTATCGATGTTCACAAAGGGGCCGATGGCGTGGTGCTATTGGTGAAGAAGGGGTCTGATTTCAAGCAAAGTATACATTTGTTATTGTAATTAATGCTGGGCATAGATGTAACAAAAGGCTCAATCAAATCGGCCCAGGTGGGTCATCAAACTGGCCACCGTTTTTTGCGCGTCCAGATCGAAAACAAGGGCCCCAGGCCAATTTAATTTTTCGGGCGCCAACGCCGCCATGGGGCCACCCACGAAAAACAACGCTTCGGGGTTGGCCACGCCCCTCCTCATGTGGGGCCAAGTTTGAGACAGCAGTTCCAAATGCCGGTCCGTCGAGATCGACAGGCCAATGGCGTCAAACCAGTCTGAGGTCAAAAGGTCACTGAAGGCGCGCAGGTCCTGCGGGTGCGCCAAAGTAACTTGCCAACCCGCTTGTTTAAAAAACTCGCTCAGCATGAAGACTCCGAGTCCATGTTGACTGCCCGGTTCGGTCATCAACAACACGCTCCCCTCGGTTTTTGCGCCGTTGCCTTCCGACAAGAACTCATCGCTGAACTCATACAAAAGTTGCTGTAGCTTGGCGTTGGCCAAGTGGCAGTCGACAAAACTCAACTCATCCGAGGCCCATTGGCATCCCAGTAAACGCGCGCAGGGGGCGATGCCGTTCAAGTAGATGTCCGCCAGACTTTGGCCTTGACGTTGCCAGCCAACCACCACTTTTTTGCATTCGTCCAAGCCCCTCAGGCTGGCGTTGGCGAGCAATTCCACCTGGGATGGGTCCAGGACGCAGTCTTTCACGAAGCGCGTACCGCCCACCAACCGGGTTTTGGCCCCGATGAGTTTTTTGATCGTGGTTAACGGCGCCCCTTCTTTCCAAGGGGCGTTGATTTTCAATTCCGTTTTTAGAAATTTCAAACGAAGCACGCGGGCTCTCCCAATTGACGACGCTAGTGTGTGTCAATTTGGAAATTCGCCGATTAAGTGTAAACCCTAAAATACATAAAATAATGTCAATTTATATTGACACTTGAGCTTGGGCTATTTAGAGTGGGCTCAATACTTGGTCGTCAAAGGCTTTATGCAACCCACCTTTTCTTCTGTTTTGTACACGCCGGAGCAACGCGTTCGGCGTGACAACACGAAATGGACCTTGGTTCAGGGGGTGTTGGCGCCGGTTCAATTCGGTGTGTTTCTGGTCAGTCTGGGCTTGGTTTTGAACAGCCTCAAGTCGGGCGCGCACACCGATTGGGCCTTGATTTCGGTCGTGATTAAAACGGGCGTGCTGTACGGGATCATGGTCACAGGCGCCATTTGGGAGAAAGTGGTGTTTGGCCAATACCTGTTTGCGCCCGCTTTTTTCTGGGAAGACGTCGTCAGCATGGTGGTGTTGGCGCTGCACACGACTTACATCTGGGTCTGGTGGGACGGCCTTTGGTCGGCTGAGGAACAGCTCACCTTGGCTTTGGCGGCTTACGTCACTTACGCCGTGAATGCGGCGCAATACATCCGCAAATTGCGCCTGGCCCGGTTGCAAAAACCGGCTGAAAACGCCCTCAGCGCCCAGCCGCAGGTGAGTCTATGAGCCCCGTCATTCCCATTCGGGCGGAAACCGGGGTTGGCTGTACCGACGTGGTCCCCCTGGTGGAGCGGGGTCAACGAGAAGTGTTTTGCGGCCTCACGGGCATCATTTGGTTGCATCGAAAAATACAAGATGCTTTTTTCTTGATTGTGGGCTCACGCACCTGCGCGCACCTGATGCAGTCGGCTGCCGGCGTGATGATTTTTGCAGAACCGCGCTTTGGCACGGCCATCATCGATGAGCGCGATTTGGCGGGTCTGGCCGATGTGCACGATGAACTCGACCGGGTCGTCAACCAACTCTTGCAACGCCGCCCCGATATTCGCCTCTTGTTTTTGGTCGGTTCATGTCCTTCTGAGGTCATCAAGCTCGATTTGTCACGGGCGGCTGAAAGACAAAACCAGCTTCACCACCCCCAAGTTCGGGTGCTGAATTACTCGGGCAGTGGCATCGAAACCACCTTCACGCAAGGCGAAGACGCCTGTTTGGCGGCCTTGGTCCCGACCCTGCCAACGTACCCGACGAACCCAGCGAAACCAGCGAAACCAAATAGCGAGACAAAAGCGCCGCATGAACTTTTGGTGGTGGGCACTTTGGCCGACGTGGTCGAAGACCAGCTGGGGCACCTGTTGTCGCAAATGGGCATCGAGGTTCACTTTTTTCCACCCCGCAACAGCCAAAAGATGCCCACCCTCCGGGCGGGCATGCCTTTCTTGCTGGCGCAGCCTTTTTTGGCCGATACCGCCAAGTTGTTGCAAGACCGCGGTGCGCGGCATTTGGCGGCGCCGTTCCCCTTGGGGCTCGAGGGCACCACGGCGTGGCTGCAAGCCGCCGCCCGCCAGTTCGGCGTGTCGCAAGCGGTCTTTGACCGAGTCACGGCGGGCCCGCGTCAGCGTGCAGAAAAAGCCTTGGCGGTGCATCGCGCCCAATTGCAGAACAAAACCATTTTCTTTTTCCCCGATTCGCAGTTGGAAATTCCATTGGCTCGTTTCCTCAACCGCGAACTGGGCATGCACTTGGTCGAAGTGGGGACCCCTTATCTGCACCGCCAATTGATGGCGCCTGAACTGGCTTGGTTGCCGAGCGGCACCCGCATCAGCGAAGGCCAGGACGTCGACAAGCAACTCGATCGTTGTCTGCAAGACCACCCCGACATGGTGGTTTGCGGCTTGGGCTTGGCAAACCCCTTGGAGGCCCAGGGCATCACCACCAAATGGGCGATTGAATTGGTCTTCACCCCCATCCAGGGCTATGAGCAAGCGGCTGACCTCGCGGGCTTATTCAGCCGCCCCTTGCGTCGTCGCCAAAAACTGGCCGCCTAGGAAAGACGATGCAACTCACACTTTGGACCTACGAAGGACCGCCCCATGTAGGCGCCATGCGCATCGCCACGGCCATGCAGGACGTTCACTATGTCTTGCACGCGCCGCAAGGCGACACCTACGCGGACTTGTTGTTCACCATGATCGAGCGACTGCCCAAGCGCCCGCCGGTGACTTACACCACTTTTCAAGCCCGCGATTTGGGTGGTGACACCGCCGAGTTGTTCAAAGACGCGGCTCGCCTGGCCATCGAGCGGTTTCAGCCCGCCGCCTTGTTGGTCGGATCGTCTTGTACCGCTGAGCTGATTCAGGACGACCCGGGCGGCTTGGCGCAAGCCCTGAATTTGCCCATCCCCGTCGTGCCCTTGGAGTTGCCTTCTTACCAGCGTAAAGAAAACTGGGGCGCCAGCGAAACCTTCTACCAACTGTGCCGACGTTTGGTGAAGAAGCCCACACCGCAGCCCACCGAAGCCAGACCCAGACCCAGACCCACTTGCAATTTGTTGGGCCCCACTGCCTTGGGTTTTAGGCACCGCGACGACGTCAAAGAAATCAGCCAGCTGCTGGATTCTTTGGGCATTGAAGTGTCGGTGGTGGCGCCTTTGAATGCGAGTGTGGCCGACATTGAGAAATTAGCGCAAGCCGATTTCAATGTGGTGCTTTACCCCGAAATCGGCATGACCACCGCGTCGTGGTTGGCCAGAGAATTCGGTCAACCGTTCACCAAACAGGTGCCCTTGGGCTTCAACGCCACCCGGGACTTCGTTCAAGAAGTGTGTGCGCTGGCGCAAGTGCCCGTGCCGTCAGCAGAACACCTGTCGGCGAATGCCCGTTGGTACGCCCAATCAGTCGACTCCACTTACCTCACCGGCAAGCGTGTTTATTTGTTTGGCGATGCCACCCATGTGGTCTGCGCCGCCCGCATTGCCAGCCAAGAAATGGGCTTCGAGGTGGTTGGTTTGGGCACCTACAGCCGTGAGTTTGCAAGAGAAGTGAGGGAATGCGCCAAGTCCTATGGATTGGAGGCCCTTATCACCGACGATTACCTGGCGGTCGAGGAGCAAATCAGCCAACTGCAACCCGAGTTGATCTTGGGGACCCAAATGGAACGCCACATTGCCAAAAGGCAAGGGATTCCCTGTGCCGTTATTTCTGCGCCTGTTCATGTGCAAGATTTTCCCGCTCGGTATGCGCCTCAAATGGGTTTTGAGGGGGCGAATGTCATTTTTGACACTTGGGTCCACCCTTTGATGATGGGGTTGGAAGAGCATTTGCTCGGCATGTTCCGCCAAGACTTCGAGTTCCATGCAGGGGCAGCCCCGTCGCACTTGGGGAGCGGACACAGCGCTGCCGCTGAAATTCCGCCCCAGCTGGCCGCAAAAGAAGCTTCCAACCAAGCCACTTGGAGTTTTGAAGCTGAAAAAGAACTGGGAAAAATCCCCTTCTTTGTCAGAGGAAAAGCCCGACGCAACACCGAGAAATACGCCTTGGACCAAGGCGTTTCAACCATCACTGTGGACACCCTCTACGATGCCAAAGCCCACTTCAGCCGCTGAGTCCGGTCAGGCGTCGCCCCGCATGAAAGTGGTGATGCTGACGCTGGACACGCACCTGTCGAGCTCGGTGCAACGGTCTGCCGACAAGCTGACCAAGCCGCTGCGTGGGCTGGAGTTGCGCATGCATGCGGCCAGTGAATACCGGGCCAGTGACGCCGCCTTGAAGAAATGCTTGATCGACATCGAACGGGCCGATTTGCTGATTGTCACCATGCTTTTCATGGAAGACCATTACCTTCCCGTCTTGGAAGCGCTGAAAGCCCGGCGCGAACATTGCGATGCGATGGTGTGCATCATGTCTGCGCCTCCCGTCATGCAATTGACGCGCATGGGTAAGCTCAGCATGGGGGGGCAGTCGACGGGGTTGATGGCGATTTTGAAAAAACTGCGCCCGAAAGCCAAAACCAACAGCGAAGAAAAATCAGCCAGCTCGTCGGAGGGCGCCAAGCAAATGGCCATGCTCCGACGACTGCCGAAATTGCTGCGTTTCATACCTGGAACCGCCCAAGACTTGCGAATCTTCTTTTTGACGATGCGTTATTGGTTGGCGGGTTCGGAGCAAAACATCTCCAGCATGGTGGTGATGCTGGTGAACAAATACGCGCAGGGCGATCGCAAGCAATACCGCGATGTATTGGCGCCTGAAGACGCCATTGAGTACCCCGAGGTCGGCCTTTACCACCCGAAAATCAAAGGCCGCATCACCGAGTCCTTGACCGCATTGCCAGGGGATTCTGAAAAGAAACCGGCCGTGGGTTTGTTGTTGCTTCGCTCCTATTTACTGGCCGGCAATGCCTTGCATTACGACGCGGTCATTGAAGCCTTGGAAGCACGGGGCTTGCGAGTGATCCCGGCCTTTGCGAGTGGCTTGGACGCCAGACCGGCGATTGAAAACTACTACCTCAAAGACGGCCGTTCGCAGATTGATGCCTTGGTCTCTTTGACTGGTTTTTCTTTGGTCGGCGGGCCCGCCTACAACGATGCCAAAGCGGCTGAAGCCGTCTTGGCGCAATTGAATGTGCCCTACATCGCGGCCCATCCGGTTGAGTTTCAGCCGTTGGACCAATGGGGCAACTCACAACGTGGTTTGTTGCCGGTCGAAACCACGATCATGGTGGCCATTCCTGAACTCGATGGCTCGACGATTCCCATGGTTTACGGCGGTCGACCCGGTGCGCCGGGCACGGAATGCAGAGGCTGTGATCGGAATTGTCACTTCACCGAAGACCACAAGTCACAGGACATGTTCACCTGCGAAGAACGCACCGACATGTTGGCGTTAAGGGTTGAAAAGCAGATCCAACTGCGCTTAAAAGCGCGGCAGGACCGAAAAATCGCGCTGGTTATTTTTAACTTTCCTCCCAACAGTGGCAACGTGGGAACGGCGGCCTATTTGTCTGTTTTTGAGTCGTTGTTCAACACCCTGAAAACGCTGGCCAATGAGGGCTATCAAATTGAGGTGCCGCGCGACGTGGCCTCACTTCGCGACCAGGTGTTGGTGGGCAACAAAGCGGTTTACGGCGCTGACGCCAATGTGCACCAACTGATCTCTACCCGCCAATACATTCAAGAAGAACCTTGGCTGAAACAAATTGAGTCCCAATGGGGGCCCGCCCCTGGACGCCAACTCAGCAATGGGCAAGGCCTTTTCATCCAAGGCGCTCAATTTGGTCAAGCCTTGGTGTGCATTCAACCGGGCATGGGTTATGAGGGCGACCCGATGCGTTTGTTGTTTGAAGGGGGCTTTGCCCCCACCCATGCCTTCAGCGCTTTTTACCGCTATCTCCGGCAAGAATTTGCAGCCGATGCCGTGCTGCACTTCGGTACGCACGGCGCGTTGGAGTTCATGCCAGGCAAACAATCGGGCCTGTCGGGGAATTGTTGGCCGGATCGGATGATTCAGGACTTACCCAACTTCTACTTCTATGCCTCCAACAACCCCTCCGAAGGGGCGATTGCCAAACGCAGAGGCAGTGCGACTTTGATCAGCTATTTGCCGCCCACCTTTGCCGATTCGGGTTTGTACAAAGAGTTGATGGATTTGAGGCAAACCCTAGACCGCTGGCGCGCTCTGGACGATGAAGTCAGTGAAGAGCGCAACGATGTGGCGGCCATGATCCATCAGCTTTCAGTTTCACTGGAAATGAAAGTGCCCGATGACATTCCGCCCGAGGCGCAAGTGGTCGAGCCTTGGATCAACGGCTTGATCGAACAGCTCTTGGAAATTGAATACACCCTCATCCCGGAGGGCTTGCATGTGATTGGCCAGTTGCCCACCCGCTCGCAACGCCTGACGACTTTGAAAGCCATGGCCTTGGCCATGGAAATTGACGAGCCCGCCTTGCTGGAAAAGTTGGTCGACGGGGTCAGTGAATCGAGCTTGAATCAATCGGCCAAGCACTTGAGTGAAAAGCAACGACTGGCACTGCACCAGTTGGTGCAATCCAATGTCTTGTTGAACCAAGAAAGCGAGTTGAATGGCTTGCTCAAAGCGCTCGATGGGGGCTATGCGTTGCCGGCCCCGGGCGGCGACCTTTTGCACAACCCCGATGTCTTGCCGACGGGTCGCAATTTGCATGGGCTCGACCCCTTCAAAATGCCCACTGCTTTTGCGGTGCGCGATGGCCAAAAGCAAGCCGCCAAGTTGTTGGCACGCTACGCAGCAGACGGCGCCGGTTTGCCAGAGTCGATCGCGATGGTTTTGTGGGGCTCCGACAACCTGAAGACCGAGGGCGGCCCCCTGTCGCAAGCCTTGGCCTTGATGGGGGTGAGCCCGCGCTTTGATACCTATGGCCGCTTGGCAGGCGCGCAATTGGTGCCCTTGGCCGTTTTACAACGCCCGCGCATCGACGTGGTCATTACCTTGTCGGGCATTTTCCGAGACTTGTTGCCGATGCAAATCAAGTTGTTGGCAGAGGCGAGTTTCTTGGCCGCCAGCGCCGAAGAACCGCTTGAAATGAACTTCATCAGGAAGCATGCCTTGGCCTATATGCATGAGCATGGCGTCGACTTGGAAGCCGCTTCCTTGCGGGTCTTTGGCAACACCGAAGGCGCGTATGGCGCGAACGTGAACCTGTTGGTGGACAGCTCAACCTGGCAAGCAGAAAGTGAACTGGGAGAAGCCTTCACTTCACGCAAGGGCTTTGCCTTTGGATTGGACGGCAAGCCGGTTCGCAACAACAAGTTGCTGCAAAGCGTTTTGGCCGATGTCTCATTGACTTACCAAAACTTGGACTCCGTTGAATTGGGCGTCACCAGCATCGACACCTATTTCGATACCTTGGGCGGCATCAGCCGCGCGGTGCTTCAAGCCAAACACGAACGCCACGGCGAAAACGCGACCGTGCCGCCGGTTTACATCGTCGATCAAACCCAGGGCGATGGGGTCGTCCGCAGTTTGACCGAACAAGTGGCGCTTGAAACCCGCACCCGCATGCTGAACCCCAAGTGGCATGAAGGCATGTTGCAGCATGGC
The DNA here is from genome assembly GCA_903834975.1 of uncultured Curvibacter sp. Classification (GTDB taxonomy): domain Bacteria; phylum Pseudomonadota; class Gammaproteobacteria; order Burkholderiales; family Burkholderiaceae_C; genus Curvibacter. The sequence goes on along the minus strand of CAILKX010000110.1, from coordinate 27,957 downwards.
TATGAGGGCGTGCGTCAAATTGAGGTTCACTTGACCAACACCATGGGCTGGTCGGCCACGACGGGCCAAGTCCAGCCTTGGGTTTATCAGCAGTTGGCACAAACCTTCGTGCTCGACCCGGCCATGCGCGAACGCATGGCGCAACTCAACCCCACTTCTTCGGCCAAGTTGGTGAACCGCTTGATCGAAGCCTCACGTCGCGACTATTGGAAACCCGATGAAGCAACCCAAAACGCCTTGCTCCGCGCGGGCGAGGAACTTGAAGACCGTCTTGAAGGCATCACGGAAGGCCAACCCGCATGATTGAAACCACCCACATTCCGGTGCAAAGCATCCAACGAAATTCCCGCGCCGACGGCGAGGGGAGTGTTCAGTTTCAAATGGACCCCAGCGTCAAAATTGGGACGGCCAAGGTCTTTGCTGTTTACGGCAAGGGCGGAATCGGCAAGAGCACCACGTCCTCTAATTTGTCGGTGGCTTTCAGCAAATTGGGCAAACGCGTGCTTCAAATCGGGTGCGACCCCAAGCACGATTCGACGTTCACCTTGACCAAAAAACTAATGCCCACCGTCATCGACGCGTTGGAAGCCGTGGACTTCCATGCCGAAGAATTGAGGTTGGAGGATTTTGTTTTCAAGGGCTACAACGGCGTGATGTGCGTGGAGGCCGGCGGTCCGCCTGCTGGCACGGGCTGCGGTGGTTATGTGGTCGGGCAAACCGTCAAGTTGCTGAAGGAACACCATTTGCTCGAAGACACCGATGTGGTGATTTTTGACGTGCTGGGCGACGTGGTTTGCGGTGGTTTTGCCGCCCCCTTGCAACACGCAGACCGCGCCTTGATCGTCACCGCCAATGATTTTGATTCGATTTTTGCGATGAACCGCATTGTGCAAGCGATTGGGGCCAAGGCCAAAAATTACAACGTTCGTTTGGGCGGCGTGATTGCCAATCGAAGCGACGCCACCGATCAAATTGACAAATTCAACGCGGTGGTCGGTTTGAAAACCATGGCGCACTTTCCCATGCTGGATGAAATTCGCAAAAGCCGTTTGCAAAAAAGCACCCTGTTTGAACTCGAAGCGACCCCGGCGGTCAAAGCGGTTCAAGACGAATACATGCGCTTGGCGGCGGCCTTGTGGCTGGGCACCGACCCCTTGCCGGCGGTTCCCATGAAGGACCGCGATATTTTTGATCTGTTGGGCTTTGATTGAGGCCATTTCTATGAGCGACATCACCTACGAACAAAGGCGCGGCCAAATCGAGGATTACTTCGACCGGACCGCCGTGGCCGCTTGGGCCAAGTTGACTTCAGATGCGCCAGTGGGCCGCATTCGTGCCACCGTTCGGGCCGGCAGAGACCAGATGCGCGCCACCTTGTTGTCTTGGTTGGGCGAGGACCTGCGCGGCAAACGCATTTTGGATGCCGGTTGCGGCACCGGTGCTTTGGCGGTTGAAGCGGCGCTGCGTGGGGCCCAGGTGGTGGCGATTGATTTGTCGCCGACCTTGGTGGATTTGGCGCGCGAAAGAATTCCGAGTCACATCGCCCATCGGGTTGACTTTCACAGCGGCGACATGCTTGACCCCGCCTTGGGAACGTTTGACCATGTGGTGGCGATGGATTCCATCATTCATTACCAAACCGAAGACGCCGTCAAAGCCCTGGCGACCTTGGCTGAACGAACCCGCCGTTCGATGGCCTTTACCTTCGCCCCCCGGACGCCTTTATTGGCGGCGATGATTTCCATTGGGCGACTTTTCCCCCGAGGGGACCGCGCCCCGTGGCTGGAGCCCATGTCTGAGAGCAAGCTCATCCAGCTCATGGCGCAGCAGCATCAATTGTCCGATTGGCACAGTGCCAGGACACAGCGTGTATCCAGTGGCTTTTACAAATCACAAGCCATGGAGTGGATTCGCGCATGAGAGCCAAAACCTTCACGAAATACGCGAAAAAGGTGCCCTCAGCGTGGTTGCCTTTTGCCGACGTGTCGAGTGTCGGTTTGCCGCTGCCCAGGTTGTTGCGTTTGTCACTTTTCAAGTTCACCATGGGCATCACCACGGCCTTGATGATCGGCACCTTGAACCGCGTCATGATCGTGGAGCTGGGTGTTCCGGCTTGGTTGGTCTCGATGATGCTGGCGCTGCCCTTGTTGGTCGCCCCGTTGCGGGCGGTGACGGGTTATCAGTCCGATGTGCACCGCTCGGCGCTGGGTTGGCGCCGAATTCCCTACATGTGGGGCGGTACGCTGATTCAATTTTTGGGCTTGGCGGTGATGCCTTTTGCCCTTTTGGTTTTGTCGGGCCACGGTCAAGTGCCTGTCCCGAATTGGGTCGGGCAGGGCGCTGCGGCGATGGCCTTCTTGTTGGTGGGGGCCGGTCTTCAAACTTCTCAAACAGCGGTTTTGGCTTTGGCAACGGACCAAGCCAGTGAGGAGACCCAGCCCCGCGTGGTCGCGCTTTTGTACACCATGCTGCTGTTGGGTGCCGTCAGCGGCAGTGTGATTTTTAGCTTGCTCTTGGCCCATTTCACCCCCGAGTTGTTGGTGCAAGTCGTTCAAGGCACCGCCTTGGTGGTGTTGGTGATCAATGGCATTTCGCTCTGGAAACAAGAGGCCAGAAACCCGCAACGCGTGGCCGAATTCAAAGGCCAAGCGGTTCGGTCTTTTCAATCGGTTTGGACCGATTTCATTCAATTGCCGACGTCACGCCGCTTCATGTGGGCCACCGCGCTGGGTACCTTGGCTTTCAACATGCAAGACGTCGTGCTGGAGCCCTACGGCGGTGAAATTTTGAAACTCAGCGTGGGTTCTACCAGCGCCCTGACGGGCATGTTGGCCGCTGGGGGGTTATTGGGTTTTTATTTTTCCGGCCTCAAACTGGCCAAAGGCATCGATGCCATGCGCTTGGCGGCTTACGGCACTTTGGCCGGTTTGCCCGCGTTTTCGGCGGTCATTTTTTCGGCCCCACTGGACGCAGGCTGGCTGTTCAGGCTGGGTGCCTTGGGCATTGGTTTTGGCGGCGGCGTCTTTGCGGTGGGCACCCTGTTCACCGCCATGCGCATGGAAAAGGCCTACGTTGGTTTGGCCCTGGGCGTTTGGGGCGCTGTTCAATCGGCAGCGGCCGGCACGGCCATGGTCTTTGGTGGGGTTTTCCGAGACGTCGTGACCCATCTGTCGGTACAAGGGGCACTCGGACCGGCCCTCAGCGACCCTTCGGTGGGTTACAGCATGGTTTATCACCTTGAAATGTTGTTCTTGTTTTTGACCCTCATTTCAATTGGCCCCCTGGTTAAACGCCGTCACGCGTTGTTGTCTGAAGTTCCCCACCCACTCGGCTTGGTCGAGTCTCGCATTTTTTGAACAAAGGAGAAGTTGCTATGCACACCATTGGAAATATCACAGGCTATATTGATGTGGCCCAATTGCTGCTTTACGCATTCTGGATATTTTTCGCGGGCCTGATTTATTACTTGGCTCAGGAGAATCACCGCGAAGGCTATCCCATGGAGTCGAGCAGCAATGGCCGGGTCGTGGTCAAGGGTTTTCCCATTCCGGCGCCCAAAACCTTTCTGCTGGAAGGCGGTCACAGTGTCACCGTGCCAGACTTGAATCGCCAAGAGCCTGCTTACCAAGGCGTGCCCACGAGCAGCACTTCGGGTGCGCCCTTGGAGCCGCGCGGCGACGCCATGCGCGCAGCGATTGGCGCCGGTGCTTATGCCAGCCGCGAAGACGTGCCAGAGCGCACCAGCCACGGCGACCTGCTGATTCAACCTTTGCGCAAGGCCAACAGCTACAGCGTGGCCCCGCAGGATGTGGACCCACGTGGACTGCCTGTGATGGCCGGTGACGGCAAACAAGGCGGCACGGTGAAGGACATTTGGATTGACTCGGCCGAGATGATGTTCCGTTACTTGGAAGTCGATACCGGCAACGGCCACAACGCTTTGTTGCCGATGTCGTTTGCTTTGATTCGCCGCAATCAGGTCGAAGTCCATGCGATTTACGCACGCCACTTTTCGGGTGTTCCCGCTTTGAAGAGCCCTGACCAAGTCACCAAGCTGGAAGAAGAAAAAATCAGCGCCTATTACGGTGGCGGCACTTTGTATGCGGACATCAAACGCAGCGAGCCCCTTATTTAAATTCGAAGTGTGAGGTCTTAACATGCCCATCGAAAACCGTGGTCACGAACATGAGTTTGAGCCCCAATTCGGTTTGCCAGAGCGACTCCCGGCGGATGAAGCCATTCTTTGGCAAGGCTCACCCCGTGTGGGCGTGTTGCTGACCTCTGCATTTCATTTCAGAAAATTGATTTTTTATTTTTCTGCGTTGATCTTGGCCTGTGCATGGCCTGCGTTGGAGCAGGGCGCCGGCGTTGTGGCCGTCCTGCAAGGGATTAAATGGATTGCACCTTTGGCGGTGATGGCCTTGTTGGGGGTCTGGACCTTGGCTTGGATGACCGCCCAGACAACGGTTTACACCTTGACCAACAAACGGGTGGTCATGCGCTTGGGGATTGTGCTGACCGTGACCTACAACTTGCCTTTGAAGCAAATCAAAGCCTCGGATGTGCGTGCTTTGGAGGCGGGTGCGGGTGACATCACTTTGGCGCTCAAAGGCTCAGACCGAATTGCTTGGGTTCAACTTTGGCCCAGCGTCAGGCCTTGGCGTTTGACCCAACCCGAACCCACTTTGCGTGCCATTGGCGACGTGGCCGAGGTGGCCGCCCAACTGAGTGCCGCTTGGATTTCAAATGCGGGCATGGATTTTCAATCGCCTGTCAAAACCCCGCGGGGATTGAAGACTGAAACCCCAGCGCCAGACGCGACGCACTGGCAAGGCAGCCTGACATGACCTCTCGCCAGTGGACGCCAAGCTCACCGAAACCGCCGAAGGACACGTTTCCTCGCTGGGTGTTGTTTTGGGTCGGCGGCATCTTGGCCTTGTCCTTGGTTTCAGTGGGGCTGGTTCGACTGACCGGCAATGGACCGGATCAGCTCAATGCCGCGGTGGTTCAGCAACGCTCCTTGGTTTTTCTCGACCAAGCCGATGGGGGCGTTCGCGTCGTTGACGGCGTTTCAGGCGCCACCTTGACGGTCTTACAGGGTGAGCAGGGCTTTGTGCGAGGCGCCTTGCGGGCCTTAACCCGAGATCGACATGCCCGTGGCCTGGGTCCTTCTGACCCTTTCGAATTGATTGCCCGAACAGAAGGGCGCCTCACTTTGCTGGACCCCAGCACCGGACAACACGTGGACTTGGAATCATTTGGCCCTACCAACAAAGACCAGTTTGCTCGTTTCTTATCGATGCAGCCTGAATAAATCCACGCCCTCAAAAATATAACCGTCAACAGGACTTTGTTCATGAACACGATTGCAGCCATTGACAGCGCCGAAAAAGCCTCTGAAAAAGCCGTTCAAAGCACCCTCCTGAGTCCGCGTTTTTACACCACCGATTTTGCAGCGATGGACCGCTTGGACATTTCCGCCGTCCGTGCCGAGTGGGACCAGATGATGTCGGAATACGAGGGCGACAACAACCACGATCATTTTCAACGCGACGCCCAATTTGCCGAAGAAGTCGCCCAGCGTTTTTCACAAGTCAGCCCCGCCATGCGGCAGGAATTTCTGGATTTTTTGATTTCCTCGTTGACCTCTGAATTTTCCGGTTGCATCCTCTACAACGAAATCGCCCGCAACATCGACAACCCCGACATCAAGCAATTGATGCGCTACATGGCCAGAGACGAATCCCGTCACGCCAGCTTTTTGAACCAATCGTTGAAAGACTTTGGTTTGGGCATTGACCTGGGCAATTTGAAGCGAACCAAGGCTTACACCTACTTCAAACCCAAGTACATTTTTTACGCCACTTACTTGTCTGAAAAAATTGGCTATGCGCGCTACATCAGCATTTACCGGCAATTGGAAAAGAACCCCGACAAGCGCTTTCACCCCATCTTTCGCTGGTTCGAGCGCTGGTGCAACGACGAGTTTCGCCATGGCGAGTCCTTCGCCTTGATCATGCGGGCACAGCCCCACTTGTTGAAGGGGGGCAATGTGTATTGGATCCGCTTTTTCTTGTTGGCGGTCTATGCCACGATGTACGTCCGTGACCACTCGCGTCCGATGCTTCATGAAGAAATGGGCTTGGATTCATCGGTCTACGATTTCGAAGTTTTCCAAATTACCAACGACATTACCAAGCAAGTTTTTCCGGTCAGTCTGGACCTCGACAACCCCGCTTTCCGTGCGGGTTTGAAGCAGTTGTTCCAGGTTCAAACACAAATGGATTTGGCCAAAAAACGCGGTGGTTTGGTGGGCCTGCTTCAACGAGGCTTCTGGGCGGCTTCGGGGGCGGTTACTTTTGCGCGGTTGTACTTTTTGCCTGTCAATCACCATGCGTTGCCTGATCAAGTTCGCATGGTGCCGGCTTGGTAATGAGCCATGTCTGAAGCCTGGATCGCCATTGGATTTGCCATCTTTATTTGGTGGTTCAGCACGGGCATTGTGATCATGTTGAATCACATGTCCAAATCGGCGGGGACCTTGAGTTGGGGACTTTCGACCTTGCTCGGTTTGGGCGCTTTGGTGGGCTTACACCACACGGCCGATCAAACCAGTGTGACGGGTGCGTATTGCGCTTTCACCTGCGCCTTATTGGCTTGGGGATGGAATGAGTTGAGTTTTCTCACGGGTTGGATCACGGGTCCGCAAAAAACACCTTTACCGCCGAACAGCCAGGGCTGGCCGCGTTTTTGGCTGTCGTTCAAAGCCGTGCTCTGGCATGAGTTGGCCTTGCTCATCGTTGGCTTGCTCATCTTGGCCATCACCTGGCGCGCTGCCAATCAAGTGGGAACCAGTACCTATTTGGTGCTCTGGATCATGCGCACCAGTGCCAAATTGAATTTGTATTTGGGGGTTCGCAATTTGAGCGAAGCCTTTTTGCCTGCCCACATGCGCTACTTGGAGAGCTTCTTCAAACGCCGTCGCATGAATGCTTTTTTCCCTTTCGCCGTGACGGTGGCCTTCATTGGCTTGCAATGGATCTTGATGGCCGGCGAGCACCCTTTGGCCCAACCTGCTGAAAAGGTGGGTTCCCTCTTGGTGGGGTCTTTGTTGGCGCTGGCCATTTTGGAGCACTTCATGTTGGTCCTGCCTTTAGACACCACCGCCCTTTGGCGCTGGGCCCTTCGTAAGCCACAGAACCCTGTTTTGGGCTTGCCCCATTTGGATTCACATGACCCCTCACTCCCCATCTAAAGTGCCCACGGCCCTCGTCATTGGCACCGGTTTTGGGGGCCTTGCCGCGGCCATTCGCTTGAGTGTGAATGGCTACCGCGTGCAGGTTCTGGAAAAGCTGGACGCGCCTGGCGGTCGGGCTTATGTGCACCGACAAGACGGCTTCACTTTCGACGCCGGGCCCACCATCATCACCTTGCCGCATTTGATTGAAGAGCTCTTCACCTTGTGTGGACGGCGCCTCCAAGACCACCTTGATTTGCGCCTGATGTCGCCCTTTTACCGCATCCGTTTTGACGACGGCACGCATTTCGATTACAGCAACAACGACGAAGAAATGCTGGCGCAAATTGAGCGTTTCAGCCCGGAGGATGTTCAAGGGTTTAAGAATTTAATCAAGGCCTCAGAAAAATGTTTTCAGCTGGGCTTTGTTGAATTGGGCATGGTGCCCTTTGAAAGCCTGATCGATGTCGCCAAGGCCCTGCCCAAGCTCGTCAGGATGAAAGCCTGGCAATCGATTTACAGCTTGGTGGCGCAGCACATACGGCATCCCAAACTGCGCATTGTCATGAGCTTCCACCCTTTGCTGATTGGGGGCAATCCGTTTTCAGTGACCTGTGTTTATTCTTTGATTCATTCTCTGGAGCGTCGCTGGGGCGTCCATTCAGCGATGGGGGGCACTACGGCGATTGTGCGTGAACTCGTCAAATTGCTCGAGGAGCGCGAAGTGCCGATCCGCTACAACGCCCCTGTGACCCGCATCCGAGTCGAAGCCGGTCGAGCGCGCGGTGTGGAGCTGGCCTCGGGGGAGTATTTACCAGCCGACATCGTGGTCAGCAACGGCGACGCTGCCTGGACCTACCGTCATTTGGTGGCGCCTGAACACCGACGACATTGGACCGATCGAAAGATCGCCAAAGGGCAATATTCATCGGGATTGTTTGTTTGGTATTTCGGCACCAACCGCCAGTACCACGAGGTGCCTCATCACATGATGGTGTTGGGGCCTCGGTATCAAGGCCTGTTGCAAGAAATTTTCAAAAACCACACGCTTTCCAAAGACTTCAGCCTTTATTTGTACCGGCCGACGGCGACCGATCCGTCTTTGGCCCCTGCGGGCTGCGACAGTTTTTATGTCTTGTCGGTGGTGCCCAATTTGAGCAGCCAGACCGATTGGGCCGCCGTCCAAGAGACCTATCGAGACGCCATTGCCACGGTTTTGCAAGACAGTGTTTTGCCGAATTTGAAGCAGCATGTGGTGTCTTCCAAAATCACCACCCCACAAGATTTCCAAGACCGCCTGTGGTCTTACCGAGGGGCTGGTTTCGGGCTGGAGCCCATCTTGACCCAAAGCGCTTGGTTCAGGCCACACAACCGCAGTGAAGACGTGGACGGCTTGTTCATGGTGGGCGCCAGCAGTCAACCGGGTGCGGGCGTCCCGAGTGTATTGATGTCCGCAAAAATGCTTGAACAGGTGGTACCTGATGCCCGCTCTTTCGTCTAAACCCCCCCCATTTACCTACGATTTAGAAGCCTGTACCGCGCTCATGCGCGGGGGGTCCAAGTCTTTCTTTGCGGCTTCAAAATTGTTGCCAACCCGACTGCGTCCGCCCGCGACCGCGCTCTATGCTTTTTGTCGCCTGGCCGATGACGCCATCGACATGGGCAGCGATCCCGTCCAGGCCATGCAGGATTTGAGAGACCGTTTGAGTGCCATTTACCAAGGACGTCCCGGCCCGCAAGACGCTGACCGCGCCTTGACGATGGTGGTGCACCGCTACGGCGTCCCGATGGGTTTGCTGGAAGCCTTGTTGGATGGTTTTTTGTGGGATTCCGAAGGCCGTCGCTATGAAACTTTGGCGGACGTTGAGGCTTACGGGGCGAGGGTGGCGGGCACGGTGGGGGCGATGATGTCGATCATCATGGGCGCTTCGGGAGAATTTGCGATTGCCCGGGCTTGCGAATTGGGGGTGGCGATGCAACTCACCAACATTGCCCGAGACATTGGGGAAGACGCTCGAAATGGCCGCCTCTACATTCCGCGGGCGTGGTTTCGTGAAATTGGCATGGACGCCGATGCCTGGTTGGCCAACCCGACCTTCGATGCGCGTTTGGCGGGTTTCACACAACGCCTGCTGTTAAGGGCCGATGCGCTTTACCGGCGCGCTGAATTTGGTCTGGCTGAATTGCCTTGGGAGTGTCGGCCGGCCATTCAATCGGCGCGTTTGGTGTACGCAGAAATTGGCAAGCAACTGGCGCGCGAGGGCTTGAACTCGGTGCACAAACGCACCGTGGTTTCGACCGTTCGAAAGTTGGCCTTGATTGCCAAGGCCAGTTCGGTCGCCATCAAACCACCCGCCTCACCAGCGGTTCCCCTCAGTCCAGTGCCGGCGATTCAATATTTGGTCGACATGGTCGTCCAAGACCGCGCGCCTTTGACCGCCACCAAGCCTTGGAAAGTACCTGCCCGCAGCTTTGATGAGCGGGTCGAGTGGATGGTCGATTTGTTTGGCCGCTTGGAACAACGCGAAAGAACCCACCGATAAGTGAGTTTGAATTCTGATGGGTGCTTATTTCAAGATCATTCATTTGGCCTGCGCGTGCTTGTTTTTAGGCAACGTCATCGTCAGTGGAGTTTGGGCTTTGATGGCCGAGCGAACCCGCAACCACGCCATCATTCAATTCAGCAACCGCATGGTGTTGATCACCGACGGGGTCTTCACCTTGCTCGGTTCTTTGGGTGTGGTCTACACCGGCCACGACTTGGCAGAACAATTCGGCGGACATGCCAGCCACCCTTGGATTCAATGGTCTTATGGCTTGTTGTTGTTTTCGGGTCTGATTTGGCTTTTCATCCTGGTGCCCATTCAGTTGAAACAGCGCCAACTCTTGCGCCAAAGCACCGAAGTCGGGGAGGCCTATTGGCGGCTGTCTCGCATTTGGCAACTCGCGGGGGCGATCGCCACGCTGCTGCCGCTGCCGATTGTTTATTTCATGGTGACCAAGTCGGTGTGAAGCGTCTGGGCATCTTGAATGGCAGCATGCAACGCACCGGCCAAGAGACCAAGCGAGGCACATCCAAGGACTCATGAATGGCCGTGACTTGCTCGCCCATGAGTTGGGCTTTGAGCAAAGAGCGGGCATAAAAAGGCGTGTCTTCCAAGGTGCTGATGACGCTGGGCAGGGTCGGGGCTTCGCTGGACATGGCCCGCTGAATTCGCCAAGCGGAAGGGGGCAACGGGTGTTGATCCGGGGCCAAGAAGGGGGCGCTCTGGCCATCCGGAGAAAAACGCCGCGCCACGACCCGGTCAGGTCCTTGCAAGGGCTTCACGTCATAGATGACCGAGGTGTCGCCATTGGCCATTTCAGCCCGCGCCCAATCCCAGGCGGAGAAGCCTTTTTCGATCGGCTCATCGCCTTCGTTTGAATCCCAATACGCATGGCCTTGCCAATTCAATTGGGGATGCTGCATGTCGACCTCGATGCGAGAGCAAGCCGCGAGTGGCCCCCATCGGTGTCGACCCGCCGCATCCAGCGCGGTGACGAAGGGGCTGAGGCCTTGCGGGCGGACCGTCACCCGGCCGCGCACCGGCATCGGCAAAGGCACGTTGACTTCATCGATGTCAATGGTCAATGCTTGGCCATCCCAGCGCAGGCTGCTGGGGCCAATTTGATAATGCGCGGCCGAGCGCTGGATGTGCTGTCGACCGCGTTCGGTCATGGTCCAGCGCTTGCGGCCTTGGCCATACAGCGCCACATTCAAGGCGCAAAAATGCTCGGGGTCGGCCACGCCGCCTTGTCGCCTTCTTGCCCATGCGTAGTAAGGCGAAAAAACACTGCCGACAAAGGCGATGATGGACAAACCGTGTTGTCCGTCGTCGCTCAGCGCGTCGAGGTACCACCAGAGATAACCACCCGGTGGGACCGCTTGGTCAAAGCGAGGTCCGCCATCAGCGTCGCGGCCGCCAAACGACCCGACATGGCGGCCATCGGAACGCCCGGCCCCGGATGCACGCTGCCCCCCGCTGTGTAGAGGCCAGTCACGGGGCTGCGAGCCGAGGGACGCGCAAATGCCGACATCCAGCCGTGGGTCGCTTGGCCATACAGCGCCCCACCGCTGGCCGGGAACAGACCCGCAAAGTCCTGCGGTAAGGTCCGCACCACTTGGTGTGCTTCGAATTGGATGTCCAGGCCACATCGACGCATCAAGGCCAGGCTGCTGGATTCGCATGCTTGTATCTCCGAGGAACTAAAAGAATGCACGTCGCCGTCGGCGGGGGCATTGACCAAACAGAACAGGCGCTCCCTAATGGCTTGCTGGTTTTTAGGGTCTTGCTGGTCATCATGGGCAAGCCCGTGGTCTGTTCGGTCTTGCGCGCAGACGTAAACGGTGCCTTGCGACGGCAGTTGGCGGCGCTGAAAAATATCGTCAAACTCTCGCCGGTAATCTTGGTTGAAAAAAACATTGTGCCGCACCAAGGGAAAGCCATTGGCTTTGGCGTGGAGCGACCAAGTGAAGGCAGAGAGCGATCGCTTTTGACGCTCTAAATTTTGATTTTTTGGGGGGGACCGGCTTTGATTGCGGTTCTGATTGAGGCTGTCGGCCAAGGCATTGACATCGCCGTTGAAAACCACATAAGGGGCCTCGATCACCTCGCCGGTGTCGAGTTGCACGCCAGTGACACGGCCGCTTTGGGTCAGAATCTTTTGGCAACGCTGACCATACCGCGCCTTTACACCGCGTTGCACCCCCAGACGGGCCAAGGCGTTGGCGATTTCTTTCATGCCCCCGTGCACCGACCAAACACCCGCCAATTCCACTTGGGCCACCAACATCAAGGTGGCCGGTGCTGACCAAGGCGATGAGCCGCAGTACGTGGCGTAACGACCAAACAGTTGCTGCAACCTCGGGTCGTGAAAATGGCGCCCCAGGCTTTGCCAAAGATTGGCGAACGGCCCCAAGCGGCTGAGGTTCAGCAGGCCTTTCCAACCCAGGTCGTTCACCATGCTGGTCATGGTGGGGCGCTCGCTGCGGATGTAAGGGCGCTCGAGCGTTTCGTACAAGCGCTTGGCCTCTTGGCAGAAAACCAAAAAGCGACGGGCCTCTTGGGGACTGCTGAACTGGCCAATGGCGTCGGCAGTTTGGGCGGTGTCGGCAAACAAATCCAACCGTTGCTCGCTTTGGTCCCAGGCGTGGCGGGCCAAGATGGACAAGGGTTCCAGCGTCAAGATGTCCGACAACGAGGTGCCCAACTCCGCCAGCATTTGTTCAAATACCCAGCGCATGGTGAAAACGGTGGGCCCGGAGTCGACACCGACCCCGTCGACAGACACCTGTCTGATCTTGCCGCCCGGCGCTTGTGCACTCTCTATCAAGGTCACCTCACACCCGTGGTGCGCCAACACCAAGGCACTGACCAAGCCGCCGATGCCAGCGCCCACCACCACGACTTTAGCCATACACCTTGCCTTGCCATTGGCCTTGCACCTGAAGGGGAACAAACCGCGCAAACAGGGATTCAGAAAAATAGCCCTCATTCTGGGCCGCTTGAATGGCCTGCAAATGCGCGCCAGAGCGGGCATAGGCATCCATGTCGGCAACGCTGTCCCAGATGCTGAAAGTGGCTTGCCTCAAATAAGGTGCTTCACCCAAACCCACCGCCAATTGGCAGCCTTGAGCCTGAGACAAGGCATTCTGCGAGGCCGGCGCGAATTGCCAGAAAGCACGGGCTTTGGTGAATTTGATAGAGGCCCGCGTCAAAGCCGCGACCGGTCCATGAACAGGGGCAGGGGTGGTGACGTCCAACGACTTTTGATCCCAACGGCCTCGGGACGACCAAGTTTTGAGCGCCATCAGGCAGAACTCCCTTGATCTTTCTTGATAGTCTTTGACCACCTGAGAACGGGTCATGAAGTCTTCGGCCTGTTGCGGCGTTTCAAACCAAAGCAGCAAGCCCTGGCGTGAGACGCTGGGTCGCAGGCCAAAGCCACCCTCGTGGCCGCTGCCCAGCACTTTGGCAAACACGAGGCCGCTTAAGTGCTGAAGTGCCGAGGGCCCTTTGACGATGCGTGACCAGCCCCAAAGTCGAAATTCGGCGGCAATGTCGGCCAACAAAAGAACCCCCGTTTGAGCTTGGCCTTGGGTCAACAGGGGCTGGGGCATGGAATTGATTCTAAAAAAAAGGCCTGTCCCTTGGCAGTGACAGGCCTTATGAGGTGCAAAGCTTAAGGCTTTGCTAGCGTCAACAATTCTGGAAAATCCTTGGCCATGGCAGCCCCATACAAAGGCTTGAAGGCGCCTTGGTGGCAAGTGCTGCAATTGACCTTGGCGACATCGCCGTGGGGCCCGAGTCGCTCAGTGGGGAATTGGCTGGTCAGCGGCGTCATGTACTCGTTGTTCAAGTCACGCGCCATCCGAATGCCATGCCACGCAGTGACACGCTGGGGCCGAGATTCTTCCCACGATGCGAAGTTTCGGGTGTTGTGGCAATAGGTGCAATTCACGCCCAATGATTCCGACATGTGCACCATCAGCGAGTAGGTATGCTCCGTCTGTTTCAAAGACGCGCGGTTGGCATAGGCGCCCACACCGGCCATGGCTTCTTGTCCGTTGACGCGAATCGCTTTGTTGTCCAGCAAATACGACGAAAAAGGATCGAAGGGCAGCGACGTCAAGCCGGCTTCTTTAGAGGCCAAGTTTTGACCCGCCAAATCGCCCAACAAACTGCTCGCGTATTTGCGGTCTTTTGGCGCTGTCCACACATTTTTTGGAATGTGGTTACCGCGGTGGCAGGTGTAGCAGGTCACGCCGGTCTCTGAAACGTGCGCTTTCCAATCTTGATTGACGTGCTGCGTCATTTGGATCATGCGGCGCGCCACCACCTTGGTGTACTTGCTGTCATCGGCAAAGTTTTGCGGGTTGTGGCAATAAGAACAGCCGACATCGGGCGCCACCCATTGCGCAATGGAGGTCATGTGGCGGGCAAATTGGCCAACGCTCAAGTCGCCCAACACCTGCACATTTTTGTAGACGTCTTTGGCCTTGGGGCCGTCCGCCGAAGCGGCTTCAGGGGCCACTGGGGCCTCATTCAGCGGGGCCTGTTGTGCCAAGGTGCGCGGGTTGTAAACCTGCTCCATCCCGGTGCCGCGGTAGCCGGTTTGCACGGTGGCAATCGGCGGTCTCTCACAGCCTGAGAGCAGCAGCGCAGCGCCCAGACACAGCATTGTTTTGATCACATTCTTCATGGTTTCACTCCCACAAGTGCTGGGTCCACCACGATGGGGTTGCCCAAGGGATAGGCGGGGACGACGTGGTGTTTGACTGACCACAGGTACCAGTTGTCAACGACGGTGCCGGTCAGCAAGATGCCAATGCCGCCCACCAAAGGACAGAGCACTGCAAACCACCAGGCCCAGCGGTGGATGGACTCCATCGTGGCGTTAAAGCCCATGGTCCAACGCCAGAACAAGGCCGCTCTTTCAGAGGCCGTGCCTCGGTCGACAATTTGTTCAATTTCACGCTCACCGCCGTACCGACTGACCGCCAAAATGGTCGCGCCGTGCATGGCAAACAGCAACACCGATCCGTACAAAAACACGATCGACAGCGCATGGAACGGGTTGTAGAACAAGTTACCGTAACGCAGGGAGAGGGCCGACACCCAGTCCAGGTGCGGGAAGATGCCAAAAGGCACCGCCTCAGACCAACTGCCCATCATGATGGGACGGAAAAAACCGCAAACCAGATAGAGCCAAATCGCCGCTGCAAACGCCCAAGCCACGTGGGTACCCAGACCCAATTGGCGGGCACGACGGTAGGTGCGAGCCCACCACAACAAAATGGAAGCCGTCAGCATCAAGCCGACAATCAGCCACCAACCGCCCTTGGCCAAAGGGGGGAAGCTCAAGCCATAGGCCGGGGCCGGTGGCTCGAGTGCCAGCCAAAACAACTGGCGAATCAGTTGGATGGGGTTCCAATCCACCGACGCCAACATGTTGAAGCCAATGATGTTGAAGGCGGCGATGCCGAAGATCAGGGACGCCAAACCCAAGGTCCCCAAATAAACGGGTCCGATTTGGGCGTTGCCGATGCGACCCAGCAGGTGCAACAGAAACGGTTGACCTAAGCGTTTGTCATCGCCCTGGGGCAGGGCGACGCCGTCATGCAAGGGGCCGACAGGCTGAACGGATGTAAAAAGATTTTGGTATTGGGCCATTTCAATTTCCTCTGCTAGCCATCAAGTGCGCCAAATGGGCATGTTGAGCCACCAGCCCCACCACTCAGGCCAAGCGCCTGTCCAGAAGGGGCCACTCACCACGATACAAACGATGCCGAACCAGACCCCAGCCAGCGCCATGAACAGACCCAGGCGGTGAATGCCCAAGGTGCCGACGGAGTAGCCGATCAAGTCGCGGAAGAAGGTGTCTTCGTGCTCGGGCGTTTTGACGGTTTCGCCGTGGCCTGGGTTGGTGGCCGACAACACCAAGCCACCGTGCATCGACAAAGCCAACACCGTGGCAAAGAACAAGCTGGCCGCAATCATGTGCCAGGGGTTGTAGTGGAAGTGCAGGTATTGGTAGGCTGTGTTGCTGACCCAGTCCAAGTGGCTGTAGATGCCGTAGGGGAAAGCGTGTCCCCAAGCGCCCATCAAGACAGGGCGAATGACTTGCAAGCTGACATAAGCCAAGATGGCCATGCCGAAAGCCACGGGCACGTGCAGGCCCATGCCCAATTTGCGACAAATTTCAACCTCGCGCAAGGCCCAAGAGACAAAAGCGCCGATCGCACAGATCGTGATCAACTGCCAGAGACCGCCGGCCATTAAGGGGGCAAACCGCAACCCATAAGAAATGTCGGGCGGTGCAATGCTAATTTGCCAGAGATTCCAAGTGGGCCCCATCGCGGCGCCCCACAAAATCATCATGGTGCCGGTTAGGGCAAAAAACAGCGTGGTGATTCCGAAGAATCCAACGTAGAAAGGACCCACCCAAAAATCAAACAGGTCACCCCCAAATAGGGTACCGCCGCGGACGCGGTATTTACGTTCAAAACTTAACATCGTCATAGTGGCATCCTCCGACCGATTGATTTTTTTACGGGGTCTTCTAGACTTGAATGTAAAAATTTAAAGAACAGACGCCCCGTCCAAAATGGAGCGATAGCGCCTGTCCAAACAAAACACACTGGGCTTACTTTTGGGGTAGGCCAGCGTTTTGCGCTGGTGCATTGGCCGCTGCGGCTTTGGCCGTATCGGGATGCCAGCTGTTGAGGTTGTAACGATCGGTACTGATCATGACCAGGTGAATCGTTGCAGAGATAAAAGCAATCAAGAGTCCGGTCAGGACGATCGCTTTGCGAGGATCTATCACACGCCAAATGCGCCACATAGGAATTTCCTTTCTTAAGTCAATTGAGAAATGACGGTGTAAACAGACGACTTGACCCCTTCAACGGTGCTCAAGGAATCTTCAGCTCCAGGAAGCCAACTGCGCCAATTCATGGTCAGCAAATGTCCCACCAAAGCCACGGCCAAGAACACGACAAAAAGCATCATGAACAGCATCCCTTCACCGTCCTCATGGTTAAAGGAAGCAGAACGCTCGTTGTTTGTTTTGAGATTAGTCATCAATACACCTCTTGCTTTAGTCGTTTAGAACCAAGGACGCCAGATCCACACCAAGCTGTGGGCGAAGAGAGCGCCAGCCGCCCACAACAGGTAACCCTGGATGTAGTACTGGTGGAACTCTTGGGCTTCTTCGTCTGTCAGCCCCGAGGGGTTAGCTGCATCAGTCATAGTTTTGCCTCTTTCAAAATGCCTTACGGCGAAACCCCTCGCCCAAAGGGCTCAGGACGGACTGCAAAGGTGTTAACACCCCCGCAGATGACCCCCCGGACAAGCCGAAGGATTGAACGGACTTCCCAAAAAGGCGTGCCTCTTTCATGCAGACACCTCCATTTCTTTCAATCCGAACAATTCACCAAACCTCTTGGCTTCCACCTGAGGTTGACCCCGTTCTCGGGCGTCTCTTTCAGCCTGGTCGCGCATTTTTTTAGCGGCTGAGATTCGAACCAAGACGGGTTGCTGTTCCAGCAAGGCTTCCAATTTTTCTTGCGCTTCGGCTTCCCAAGGCAACGTCGACTCCGGGCCCGCTCGGCCCAGCGTGGCCTCGATCTTGTCGAGCTCAGTGCCCAAAGGCAGGATGTGGAAAAGCGCATCGAAGAGCCCGTTGCAGAACTCTTGAATGAGGTAAGTGGCGCCGGCATAGCCCATGAAGGGCGTGCCGGTGTGGCGTCGAATGAGCGGCAGCGGAAAACTGGCGGGGATGAAACTGGTTTTCATCATGCCGCCGCCGCCGCATTCGGCCAAATAGATGCGCTCGTTGTAGCTGCCATAAAGCACCATGGGCGTTTTTTCTGTGACCAAGCGGCGCACTTCTGCGTTGTCGGTTTTGCCGCCTGCGACCCGAGCGATTGCAAAGTTGCACGGCATGCCCATTTCGTCTTCTAAGAAATGGCGGATGCCTCGGGTGTAGGTTTCGTTGGCCACCACGCCGAAATTGGCGGTGGCAAAAAAGTCTTGTGTGACGGAGCGCCACAAATCCCAAATGGGTTTGATGGTGCTGTGTTTTTCACGTTCAATAAAGGGCTCGGGATCCAGGCCCAACAACGCCCCCAATGAGCGCAAAAACTTCGTGGTGCTGTGCAAACCAATCGGCGCTTGCAAATAGGGACGCTCCAGCGCTTCGCACAGCATGCGACCGAATTCGCGGTACATGCAAATGTTCACATCGGCTTCCACCAGCCGCGACACATCAGCGACGTGCGAGCCCAACGGAAAGACTTCATTCACTTCGGCCCCAATGCCATTCACCAAGCGCTTGATTTCAGCCAGATCGCTGGGGCAGTTGAAGGCGCCGTAGGACGGTCCGATGATGTTCACCCTGGGGCGCTCACCGGCTTTGCGCTCCCGTTTGGGAACGTGCTTGAGGCCGTATTGTTGCCACAGCCAGTACATCGCGCGGTTGGCACATTGCCATTGGTCTTCATCAATGGTGCGGGGCAAAAAGCGCTGCAGGTTCGTGCCTTCTGGGGTGACGCCACCGCCAATCATTTCGGCAATGGAGCCGGTCACGACGACCGCTGGCAGGTCGGGGTTCAAGACCGCATGGGCTCGGCGCATCGCCCCTTCGGTGCCTTCACGACCGAGTTGCTCTTCGGCCAAACCCGTCACGACGATGGGCAACTCGTGCGGGGGCAGGGCATCGGTGTAGTGCAACACCGAAGTCACGGGCAGGTTTTCGCAACCCACCGGCCCATCAATGACCACTTGCAAGCCTTTGATGGCCGTGAACACATACACGGCACCCCAGTAGCCGCCAGCGCGATCGTGGTCGAGTACCAACATCAGATCATCGCCTCCGCTTGGCGTTTCTTGGCCAGCTTTTCGAGTTGACGGCGGGTGTCGGCTTCAAATTCTGGGCGTCGCTGAGGCACGCCCTTAGAGGCCTCCCAGATGCCCGCTGCGTGGCCACTACCGGCTTCACCAAAGAAGTCTTTCATGGCTTCGAAACGCGATTTGTTCGCCATCGCGCCGTTGATGACTTGGGCCAAGGAACCCGCGCCCGCAGGCCCCATCAAGGGGCGTGCAGAAATCAGGTTGGTGAAATACAAAGCCGGTGTGCTGCGTTCTTTGGCCGCTTGCACCAAGGGCGTGGTGCCAATCGCCAAATCGGGTTGCCATTCCTGCAAAGCCGCCAAGTCTTGCTCCAAGGAGGCGCGGTACTGAACATGCACCCCTTGGGCTTCCAGCCAGGCGCAGTCTTCCGCGCTCCATGGGGTGCGCGGGCAGGCGGTGCCGACGTAGCGCAAATCAGCCCCGCTTTCCACCAGCAACCGGGCGACCAGCAATTCGGAACCTTCGTAGCCACTCATCACGATGCGGCCTTTGATGGGCGATTTGGCCAAGCCGCCTTGAATGGCCATGCGCATGGCATTTTTAACCGCGTCAATTTGGGCTTGCGGCACGTTGGCCACTTGCCCCACGTTTTGCAGCCAAGCCTCGGTGCCCGCCAAGCCGACCGGTGCAGAGCCAATGATGGGCCGGCCAGCCGCTTGAAATTCACGAACACTCGCGGTGTAAAAAGGGTGGATGGCGGCCACAGCCAAACAGTCCAGGGCCGCATAAAGCTCGCGCCATTCGCGGGTGGGCACCACCGGGCCTGCTGCCAATCCCATGGGTTCTAACATCCGGCCAATGATCATCGGGTCGGCGGGGAACATTTCGCCCAACAAGGTGATCGTGGGTTTGGCGGAGCGGCCGGTTCGGGGCAGTGCCACGGGGCCCGCGGCGATTTCTTCCCGCGCATACTTGAGCATGGCCCCAGCCAAAATGTCTTTGGCTTCGGCATGCGTTGGCACGCCAAAGCCAGGCACATCAATGCCAATGATGCGCACCCCGTTGATTTCTTTGGGCAGCAATTGCAAGGGCACGCCACTGGCCGTGGGGACGCACAAATTGATGATCACTATCGCGTCGTATTTGTCGGGATTGGCTTCGTTGTAGACCGATTCGCGGATGTCTTCAAACAGCTTGCCTGTCACCAGCGATTCAGAATTGAAGGGCACATAGCCCACGCTGCGCTTGGCGCCGTAAAAATGCGAAGTGAAGGTCAAGCCATAAACGCAGCAGGCAGAGCCCGACAAAATCGTCGCGGTGCGGCGCATGCGCAGACCGACACGCAAAGAGCCAAAAGCAGGGCACATGCTTTGCGGCTGGTCGTGGGGGCCGGCTTTCGGATCCACCGGATAGTCTTTGGCGTATTGCTGCAAGACCTCGGATTTGCCAGAGGCCTTGGCGGCCGCCAACATTTTTTCACCGCCTGAATGGCAACCCATGCCATCCCCTTCCAGCGTCGTGCTGACCCCTGTGGTTTGAGGGGCCGCCAAGGCGGTGATGGGAATGGTTTTTGACATGGCTTTTTTTGGGGGGCTTCAGACTTCGTCGTAGACCACTTCTAGCGTCGGCCTGGTGTCGTCGGTCCTGCCGCACATGTCAAACTGCGTGGCGGGCTCTAACACCACATCGCGGCCCACCGCGCTGGCGGCGAAGAGGCCGAGCAGTTGGTCTTGCGTCATGGGCTTGGGACGCATGGGCTCCGAGGTCGCCACGTTTTGGGCCAATTCTTCGAACATCGGGCCCCACACGGAATCGGGGCGTCCAATGATTTCGTAACTGGCGCTTTTTCTGCGAATGTCTTCATTTGCAGGGATCGTCGACAAAATGGGGATGCCGACTTCTTGCGCAAAGTTGGCCGCCTCGCCGGTGCCATCGTCGCGGTTGATGACCATGCCGGCCACACCCACATTGCCACCGAGTTTGCGGAAATACTCCACCGCTGAACAGACGTTGTTGGCCACATACAGGGATTGCAAATCGTTGCTGGCGACCACAATCACTTTTTGGCACATGTCACGGGCAATCGGCAGGCCAAAGCCACCGCAGACCACGTCGCCCAAAAAGTCCAACAAAACGTAGTCAAACCCCCACTCGTGAAAGCCGAGCTTTTCGAGCAGTTCAAAACCGTGGATGATGCCGCGGCCCCCGCAGCCTCGACCCACTTCAGGGCCGCCGAGTTCCATCGCATAGACCCCATCGCGCTTGAAGCAGACATCGCCAATCGAGACCGCTTCGCCGGCCAATTTTTTCTTGGCAGAGGTTTCAATGATGGTGGGGCAAGCCCTGCCGCCAAACAACAAGCTGGTGGTGTCGCTCTTGGGGTCGCAGCCAATCAACAACACTTTTTTGCCTTGCTGCGCCATCATGTAGCTGAGGTTGGCCAAGGTAAAACTTTTGCCAATGCCGCCTTTGCCGTAGATGGCGATGATTTGCGTTTCTTTGGTCACCTCGGCGGTGCTGACGGGCTCGGACGGCGTGGCCGCTTCTTGGCGCAGGCGGTCGACAAATTGAATGGCTTGTTCATTCGAAGTTAATGCAGTCGTCATGCGTGGGCACTCCAGTCCAAAACCATCTTGAGGCAATCCACGTCACCGAATGCGGTTTCATACGCATCGGCGGCGTTTTCTGATCGTTGTTGATGAGTGACCAAGCCAGCGAGCGAGAGTTGCCCGCGGTTGATCAGTTCATTGACGGCCAATAAATCGGGCCGTTTCCATTCAGCCGCAATGCGGATGCGGGCCTCGCGCATGAAGGCTGGCGTGTAGGCAAAAGCGAGGTTCTGTTTGTAAAAACCGGCCAAGACCACCTCGCCACCAGGGCGAAGTCGTTGAATCAATTGATCGAGCAGGGTGGCGTCCCCACTGACGTCGTAAATGGCTTGGTAGTCTTTGCGGTCGTCGTCGTTGGGGTGA
This sequence comes from uncultured Curvibacter sp., assembly GCA_903834975.1. GTDB lineage: Bacteria > Pseudomonadota > Gammaproteobacteria > Burkholderiales > Burkholderiaceae_C > Curvibacter. The sequence continues at coordinate 6,355 of CAILKX010000110.1, read as the reverse complement.
ACGACGGGGTAGCCCTCAGCGCCCGTGGATCGACCCGCTTGCGTCTCCCAAACGGTGGGGGGTGGAAAGCCAGCTGCCACGGTGAGGCGAGCCAGCAGCCTACCCATGACGCCGTGGCCAATGATCAGGTCTGGCGGTGGGTGCGGCGCTTGTTGTCCGCCGCCGGAAACCGCGTGGTAGGCCGTGGCCGCGAGCGCCAGCAGCACCGCCTCGGCGCCAAGCGCGTCGCGGATGGGCAGAATTTTGGGTTCAGCCACGACCAATTTGGCCGCGGCCCCACCAAACAAACTTTTGACCCCTGTGAAGCAGTGGGCCCCCGGGACAAAAACCGTTTGCCCCTCCTTCAAGTGGGCGCCGGGTGCCGTTTTGGTGACTTTCCCCACGGTCTCGTAGCCAGGGACCAAGGGGTAGCCCATGCCGGGAAAGGCCGGCATGCTGCCATCCCACAACATGCGCTCGGTGCCGGTGCTGATGCCGCTGTACTGCACCGCCACTTCGACCTGCCCCTCTTGCAGGGCGGGAAGGGCCAAGGTCTGCAGGGAGAGGTGTTTCGGGTTGTCAAAGACGACGGCCAGTGATTTCATGGTTGTATTTTTAGTCTGACATTAATAAACGTCAAGTTAGATTTACACAATTATTCAATACCTAGTAGAAACACCTAGACTTTTCGACCCAAAATCAGCTGGGCATGGATGGGCATGGCGTTTGAGAGTCTTTGAATTTGCTTAAAACCAACCGCTTGCATCATCTGCATGAGTTCCTCGGGCGCCCGAAGACGTCCGGCGCCCATGGCCAGTAAGTAGAAGTGGAAGTAGGCATCGGCTTGGGCGCCGGCGGCGGAACCGGGGGAGAAGCTTTGGGCCATGGGCTCGGCCAGCAAGAAAGTGCCGCCTGGGGGCAGGGCGTTGTAAATTTTTTGCAGCAGTGGCTTCACCACGCCATCCGGATGGTCGTGGGCGACCCGAACCAAGGTGATCAAATCAGCGCCTGCGGGCAATTCATCGTGCAAAAAACTGCCTGGGCTGAAAGAAATTCGCGCTTGCATGCCACGCTGAGAGACGTTGCCTTGGGCCAAAGACAAGACGGGCGGCAAATCAAAGAGTTGGATCTTGAGGTGGGGGGCGTGCTCTGCCAAATCACAAGCAAAGCGGCCTTTGCCCGAACCCACATCCAATACCGATTGGTGTGGTTCAAAGGCGTAGGTCGATAAGATTTCTTGAACCACAAAGCCTTGAGAGGCGGCCATCAGGTCGGAGTAGCGACTGAATTTTTCAGCGGCGGCGTGTTGCTCGGCCTTTGCATCGTGCGCATAAGGCCAGTAAGAGGCCATGGCGCCCTGCCAGGCATCGTGCAAAAAGCCCACGGGGTCGTTCATGTCCTCGTAGAGCAAATGGTTGTGTTCAATCATGGCGGCGATGCCGTCGTGCGTGGCCAACGGCACACCCAGCGGGCCCAAGCCAAAGCGAAACTCGCCTCGGAACTCCAGTAATTTCAGAGCAACCGCGGAGAGCAACAAGCGTTGCAAAGCAGGCTCTGGCATTTGAACGCGCTGTGCTATTTGCTGCAAATTCGCCGGGGCTTGGTGCAGCATTTTGAAGAGGTTTAAACGCACGCAACCCAGGACCACTTGGGTGTGTACAAAGCCTGACATGAGGTCAAACAATTGCTGCGTTCTGCGTTGGGTGACCCAACGGGTGATGGGGGTGGCGATGGACCAGCGGTAGAGGGTTGGACTGGCGTACCAGCCTTCGAGCACCGCCAACAAGCGGTCACGCCAACGACTGACGGCGCCGCCTGACGCGGGCAAGGTGGCGAGGTCCAAAGGGTGTGTCATAAGGGGCTTTTTCCGAGGTCAGCGCGGTGCGGCTGCCAACTTGGACGTGCGGGAGGTGGTGCGGGAGGTGGTGCGCGATGTGGTGCGTGAGGCACTGGTCTTCTTTCGGTAGCTCTGGCACATGGATTTGGGCACCAGGCGCTCGGATTCGAGCAAAACCAGTTGTGCCAACATGTCCCGGCAAGTGCAATCGGGGATGGACTGGCCGGCCTTTTCAATCAAGGAATCGAAATACCGAATGGCCCCGTCCAGGCCCAAAGCTTGGGCTGAACTGGGGCGGGCGTTGGCCACATCTTGGCCCGCGGGTTTGCCCAAATTGGAGGCGTCACCCAAGACATCCCGAATGTCATCGGCCACTTGATAAGCCTCGCCCAAAAAAGCCCCAAGGCCTCTCCAGGGCGCCGGATCGTGCCCACTGGCGATGGCGCCGGAGCAGGTGGCTGCGACAAAAAGCGCCCCTGTTTTGGCCCGCTGGTATTGCGCCAGATCGGCGGTGGTTTCGCACTCCCAGGCTTGGCCGGCGACGATGCCGTCCGGCAAGCCGACGCCGCGGGTCAAGGCGTCCATCAAGCCCAGTAATCGATGGGCATGCCCAGCGCCGGCCTGCAACAAAACCCGGTAGGCCATGACGATCAAGCCATCGCCAGACAGCAAGGCCAGCGGTTCGCTGAAGGCTTTGTGCACCGTCGGTTGGCCGCGTCGAAAATCCGCGTTGTCAAAGGCAGGCATGTCGTCGTGCACCAAGGATGCGCAGTGCATGAGCTCCAGCGCCACGGCGGCGGCATTCGTTAATTCGGGCGCATCATCGCCACAGGCGGTGGCCACGGCGATGCACAGTTGGGGCCGAATGCGAGCACCCCCGGTGAAAACAGCGTGCTGCATGGCAGCCTGTAATTGAGGCGGCGCCCCCACGCCAGCCGCCAGTTGAAAGTGGGACTTCAATGCCGATTCAGCGCGTAACAGAATGCCCATGCATCCCCCTTTGTTTGAGGTGTTTGTCAACAAAAGATGACAAAATCAGTTGTAAATATATCAATACATCTGATAATGTCAATCCGAGTTGACACTTGTTTGTGTTTTGGGGGGTTCTGAATGAAAGAGACAACGCCTGCGTACTTGCCTGCCAACGATGCTCAGCGTGAGGGCTTGCACAATGAAATTCACACCCGCCCCTCGGCCACCTTCAAATTACCAGCCCTGATTGTTTATGTCGCGGTGCTGAATGCCGGCGTCTCCAAATCAGACGAGTTGGCCCATCTCCAAGCGTTGCCCGGTCAAGAAGACTTGTCTTTGGAGTCGATGCAAGGCAGTTTTTTGCAATTGACTTGCGGCGGCTACAAGGTGATTTGGGAGCGCCACACGGAGTTTTCTCGCTACACCATCGTTCAGCCTTTGCCAATGCATGCGGGTTGGGGCAGTGTCCTGCCAGAACTGGCGACGCAGGTGGCCACAGGGCCTGATTGGCTCAGCCGCATTCCCGGAAAAACCATCACCGCCATTCATTTGGCCATGTTGAACGAGGGCATCGAAGACCCCGATGCCTTTTGGAAAGGCCGCCAATGGTTGGGGGAGGGCACCCTGATTGGGGCCAAGATGGGACGCACGTCCAACCACCTGTCGCACTCCCACCTGATGACCAGCCTGCGCATTGGCCCAGACGGTTTTGAGCGCATTTTGGTGCTGGCCTCTGCGGATACCTCTGAGAATCGATCGGGCCGGATTGCGCAGCGGCTGTTGGAGTTGGAGACCTACCGAATCATGTCGCTGATGAGTTTGCCGGTTGCCAAAAAGTTGGCGAGCAAACTGACGCAAACCGAATTGAAATTGGTCGACATCACCAACCGGCTGGAGAAAAAAATCGACAGCGATGACATTTTGCTGACCGACCTCGCGGTGTTGGCGGCACAAGTGGAAAGCACCACGGCCGAGCACAGTTACCGCTTCTCCGCGGCCCGCGCATACGACGCCATTGTGCGTGAGCGCATCACCGAAATGCGCGAGCAGCCTTTGTCGGGCATGCAAACAGTGGGTGAGTTCATGCAACGCCGCCTGGCACCCGCACTGGCCACAGTGAACGCCACCTCGGACCGATTGGGGGCCTTGGCAGAGCGGATTGCCCGCGCCAGTGCCTTGCTGCGAACCCGCGTGGACATTGCCACCGAGGCGCAAAACCAAGCCTTATTGGAGAGGCTCACCAAAGGCCAAGCCTTGCAACTCAGGTTGCAGTCCACCGTTGAAGGCCTGTCAATTGCCGCCATTTCTTATTACGTGGTGAGTCTGATTTTGTACCTCGGCAAAGCGCTTCAAGCCTCGGGTGTCAAGGTCTATCCAGAAATGTTGGCGGGGTTCAGCACGCCCGTTGTGTTGTTCTTTTGTTGGCGAATGATTCAAAAGATTCATGAAAATTTGAAAGAGGTTTAAGCCGTGGACGCTTCATTGGTTCGGGACTATTTGGTCGGTTTGCAGGCGAACATCACCCAAGCAATTACTGCGCTGGAGGGTCAGGCGTTTCACGCAGACCGTTGGCAAAAGAACCCAGGCGAAGCGTTGCAAGGAGAAGGCCTCACGATGATCTTGGAAAACGGCGGCATTTTTGAGCGCGCCGGCTGTGGGTTTTCGCACGTTAACGGCGCTCAATTGCCGCCCTCTGCAACGCAAACCCGTCCTGATTTGAAAGGCGCGCCATTTGAGGCCATGGGCGTGTCGTTGGTTTTTCATCCCCGCAATCCCTATGTGCCTACCGTTCACATGAATGTGCGCATGTTGTCGGTGTTGTCTTCAAAAGGCGAGCAGGTGGTTTGGTTTGGCGGCGGCATGGACCTCACGCCCTATTACGGATTTGAAGAAGACGCCGTGCATTTTCATCAAACCTGCAAAACCGCTTTGACGCCGTTTGGGGAGGCCCTTTATCCCCGATTCAAGACGGGTTGTGATGATTACTTTTGTTTGAAGCACCGCCAAGAACAGCGCGGCATTGGCGGCATTTTTTTTGATGATTTCTCTGAGCTGGGCGCAGCGTCCAGTTTTGCCATGCTCCAAAGTGTTGGAAATGCTTTCTTGCCGGCTTATTTACCCATCGTCAAAAGGCGCCTGGAGACGCCTTACACAGAACGTGAAAGAAATCACCAGCTCGTTCGTCGAGGCCGTTATGTGGAGTTCAATTTGGTTTGGGACCGAGGCACTCACTTTGGCTTGCAGTCTGGTGGGCGCACCGAATCGATTCTGCTGTCCATGCCACCCTTGGTGAGCTGGTCCTACCAGCAAACACCGGAACCCGGATCCCCCGAACAAGACTTGATGGAAAAATTCCTGATTCGCCGCGACTGGATTGAAGCGAACTGATTCCGTTTTAAATTTTTGCTTAAGGCGCTAACTTTCCCATGAATTTCCCATGAACGCTTCACTCACCATCGCGACCCGAGAAAGCCGACTGGCACTCTGGCAAGCCCACCATGTCAAACAACGTCTCGAACAGCAAGGATTGGGCATCACTTTATTGGGCATGACCACGCAGGGCGATCAAATTTTGGATCAACCCCTCAGCCAGATAGGGGGCAAGGGGCTTTTTATCAAGGAACTTGAAGTGGCCATGGCCAAGGGGGAGGCGCATTTGGCGGTTCACTCGATGAAAGACGTGCCGATGGCGCTGCCAGAAGGCTTTGAGTTGGCCTGCATTTTGGAAAGAGAGGACCCGAGGGACGCCTGGGTGTCGACTCAATACGAAAGCTTGGCGGCGCTACCTCAGGGGGCCGTGGTCGGGACCTCCAGCTTGAGAAGAACCGTTTTGTTGGCCGCCATGCGCCCCGATTTGCGCATAGAACCTTTGCGGGGTAATTTGGATACGCGGCTGAAAAAATTGGATTCAGGTCACTATGCAGGGATTGTCTTGGCCAGCGCCGGTCTTAAAAGATTGGGCTTGAGCGACCGCATTCGCAAAACCTTTTCCTTAACGGAGATGATTCCAGCGGCTGGACAAGGCGCCATTGGGATCGAGATATGTTCAAGTCGGCGCGATTTGTTGGGGGCCTTGACACCCTTAAATGACATCAAAACGGCCCTTGAGGTCTACGCCGAACGTGGGGTGAGCCGGACGATGGGTGGCAGTTGTTCGATGCCCTTGGCAGCGCATGCGCAATGGTTAGAAAAAACCCTTCACCTCAGCGCTGCTTGGGGAGACCCGCTGTTGAACGGCAGCGAATTAATCAAGGCCGAAGCCCAGCGAATTTTTGATTTAAGCGCCCCCGACTTGTTGTCGCAGGCCAGCCAGTTTGGCGCAGAAGTGGCCAACAGATTGATTGAGAAGGGCGCTGTGCCGCTCGTCAAATCCGGGGTTTGAGTGAGGAAGTTGGTGCCGTTGAGAGGCGCAACATTCAGAAGGGATTCGCACTAATTGCGGGATTAATGCGGGATCGTTGCGGGATTTGGAATTTTTTTGGAGCTTAAACCCCCGCACCTCTGGTCTGAACCATCACTGATTTCTGGCAGCGCTACCAGGAGTTTCGCTTTTTGACATTCGTGCTG
>CAILKX010000109.1 GCA_903834975.1 uncultured Curvibacter sp. | reverse complement strand
TTGGGCGTGCGCGACTACGTGACCAAGAATGGTTTTCCCAGCGTGCTCTTGGGTTTGTCCGGCGGCATTGACTCGGCGTTGGTGTTGGCCATTGCGGTTGACGCTTTGGGGGCCGACAAAGTCCGCGCGGTCATGATGCCCTCGCCCTACACGGCCGACATCTCTTGGCTGGACGCACGGGACATGGCCGCCCGTTTAAACGTGCGCTACGACGAACTGTCGATTGTTCCTGAGTTCGATGCCTTCAAGGCCTCGTTGGCGTCTGACTTCAAAGGCCTGGCTGAAGATGCCACCGAAGAAAACATCCAAGCCCGCATTCGGGGTACTTTGTTGATGGCCTTGTCGAACAAATTTGGTGCTTTGGTTTTAACCACGGGCAATAAAAGCGAAATGGCCACGGGTTATTGCACCTTGTATGGCGACATGGCGGGTGGCTTTGCGGTCATCAAAGACGTGGCCAAAACCACCGTTTTTGACCTGGCTTGGTGGCGCAATGCACACGACCCCTATGGAACAGGCCAAGAACCCATTCCCGAGCGCATCATCACGCGTCCACCCAGTGCCGAACTGCGTCCCGACCAAAAAGACCAAGACAGCCTGCCTCCCTACGAGGTCTTGGATGAGATCTTGGAGCGGTACATGGAAAACAATGAATCCATTGAATCCATCATCGCCAGTGGCTTGCCCAAAGCCGATGTGGAGCGGGTCACGCGCTTGATCAAAATCAATGAATACAAACGGCGTCAGGCCCCGGTAGGCATCCGTGTGACCCACCGCTCTTTTGGCAAAGATTGGCGTTACCCTATCACCAGCCAATTCAGATCCTGAAAGGACACCTTATGAAACTCATCATCGCCATCATCAAGCCCTTCAAATTAGAAGAAGTGAGAGCCGCCTTGGCCGATTCGGGGGTGACCGGATTAACGGTCACCGAAGTGAAGGGGTTCGGGCGTCAAAAGGGCCATACCGAGTTGTACCGGGGCGCCGAGTATGTGGTTGATTTTTTGCCCAAAATCAAAATTGAATTGGTTGTTCAAACAGAGCAGGTTGATTTGTGTGTGGACGCCATCATCAAGGCGGCGCACACGGGCAAAATCGGCGATGGCAAAATTTTCGTGACCTCGGTTGACCGCGTGGTGCGCATCCGCACGGGCGAACAAGACGAAGCCGCGATTTAAATTTCGCTCAAGTCCATGTGGCTGGGCTGATTTTTTGAAATCGAGGCGGTCAAGCGTGCCAACAAAGGCAGCGCTTCATCGCTTATTTGAATCAAGTCGAGCTGAGAGGGGCTCAAAAACCCCTGTTCGACGGTGTGGTTCATGAACCCGATCAAGCCATCGAAAAACCCATGGGTGTTGAGTAGCCCAATGGGTTTGTTGTGGTAACCCAGCTGCCGCCAGGTCCAGACCTCGAACATTTCTTCCATCGTGCCAATCCCGCCGGGGATGACCAAAAAGGCATCGGCCCGTTCGGCCATCATGCTTTTGCGCTGGTGCATGTTGTCGACCACGTGCAACTCGTCGCAATCTTCTTTGGCCACCTCTTTGCCGACCAAGGCTTCTGGAATGATGCCCACCACCCGACCACCGGCCTCATGCGTCGCGTTGGCCACCACGCCCATCAGGCCATTGTTGCCACCGCCGTACACGAGCTGCCCACCCTGTTGGCCGATCCAATGGCCGACCGTTTGCGCCAGGTTTTTGTAGGCGGGCAGGACGCCCGGTCGCGAACCACAATAAACGGCCAATGAGAATGCACAAGGGGCAGGGGCGACAGTCGGGGACATGGTTTAAGCTTCGGTTTTTTGGGGTGCTTTTGCCGGTTTTTCAGGTCCGATTGGGCTCATCCGCAGCAACCAAACGCGTACCGGCCCAAGCATCGTGCCAGAACTGTTTGTCCGTCCGAAGACGGCTGGCGAGGGCCCAAATGACCACCCACAAGATCACGCAGCCAGCCGCTTCCAGGGTCGTGAAAGGGAATGGGCTCAAAAGGGCCAAAGGCGGCAAAAACCAAATCCAACTGAGCAGGTACCGACCAAAAGCACGCGCTTGCGAGGTGTTTTGTCCGTTCGCATCGACCAAACGCAGGTGCCAGGTTTTCATCGCCAAGGTTTGGCCCTTGGACCAGAACCAGGTGAAATAAATGCCGATGACCCAAAACAAAAAGGCCATCAGGCCCCAGCGGTTGTCCAAGGCGTTGCGAATTTGGTTCAGGGCGCTGTAGAGGTAGCCGGCCAAAAAAACCACGCCAAACATCAAAATGCCTTCATACACCCAGCAGGCCATGCGGCGGCTGAGTTTAGGGGCCAGCAAGGTGGGTTTGGCCGTTTCAAAATCTGGGGGGCGGGTCAAAGGGGCTTGGCTTTTGGCAAAAGGGTGTGTGAATTCAACAGGTTGGCATTCACGTCGATTTTGGCGGTGGCTTTAATTTTAAGCAGTTGAGTCGTGTTGGACCGGGTCGATTTGGAGGCATCTGGCAAAGTGGTCAGCTTTTGGGCCGGGACGGGTTTGATGACAATGGCTGCGCCGGTGGGCTTAGGGCTGGCGTCTTTGACAAATTTTTCGCGGTCTTCGGCGCTCAGAGATTGGTAGGCTTCCCAATGCGCCAGCTTCTCATCGTTGCTCAACTTTGGTGCGGCCGCAAAATTCAGTCTCGCTTGGGTGCGTTCTTGTGCACTGAGTTGGGCCCAATCCGTCATGCGGTCGTGCAGCTTGGCCTTTTCCTCATCAGACATCTGGTCGAAGTGACTGGATACCGCCAACCATTTCCGCTTGCGCAAGGCGCTGAGTTGGGGCCAATAGGAGGCCAAGGGGGCCAGCGCCAGTTGTTGTTCAGACGTCAGATCTTGCCAAGCAGGTGCGGAAGTGCTCAAGGCGGGAAGGGGTGTTTGGGTTTGCGCCCTGGCGGGCGCCATACCCGACAGAAGGAGAAGGGCCAATGAAAAGACCCCTGAGAGAACCCACGAAAGGGCGCGAAACTGCTGGACCGTCAACGAGGAGGTGACGCAAAACCCCCGTTCCCGCTGGGAAGGGTCAGGAACAGGTTTGAATGAATAGGGGACAGCAAGCACCAACATGGAAAGACTGAGTCTAAAGGACTTCAGTGAAACTTCAGCGTTCCAAGCTGTTTTGGTGTTTTAAGTATTGCAAAAACCCGGGGTCAGAATAGGCTTGGGGGGGCAGGTCGTCTGTGAGCAGGGCAACGTCAACCTCGGCCAAGTCGGTGGCGTGGCGGCTGTCGTGGAAGGTTTGAATGAACATCAGCCCCGCAACCAAGGCCAGCAAAGGGAGCAGGGCGCCCAAGCCGCTGAGCCAGCCAAAATCAGGACCGCCTTGGCCCAAAGTGGCGCTGTTGCCTTGTTGCAGCACGCTGGGGGCGGAGGCCGTTTGGGCCGCCGGGGCGGTCGCTTTGCGCTTGGCCAAAGCCTGAACGCGCGCCGCACGCAGGCGTTCGCTGATGTCGTAGGGCAGTTCTTGCGATGAATCGGACAGACGAGCCACCACGCGCCGGGCAAAAATGTCCTGCTCGTCAAGGGCGATGGAAGTGCTGTTCCAATCGCTGAGGGGTGCGGCAATGTGATTCATAGTCCTAATCCTTTGCTCTTTAAAGCTTTTGAAAGCGCCTGCACTGCCCTAGAACAGTGCGTTTTGACGCTGCCTTCCGAGCAGCCCATGGCCGCCGCAGTCTCTGCGACGTCCATTTCCTCCCAATAACGCATGAGGAAGGCTTCTCGTTGACGCGCCGGTAAATTTAATATTTCCAACTCAATGGCATGCAAAACCTGTGCCCGATCGGTCAAGGTCTCAGCGCTCGCGCTGGCACCCGCATCGGAGTCGCTGTTGAAGGACTCCAGCAAGTCGAAATCGTCTTCTTCGTTGGCTGATTCAAAATCACCCAAATTCGAAAACAGCGCATTTCTGGTTTTTTGGCGCCTGAACCAATCCAACGTGCAGTTCGACAAAATGCGTTGGAAGAGCATGGGCAACTCTTCAACGGGTTTGTCACCATAGTGCTCACACAACTTCATCATGCTGTCTTGCACGATGTCGAGCGCCGCTTCCTCGTTGCGAACGTGGTAGTAGGAACGTTTAAAAGCCCGTTTCTCAGCGGACTTCAGAAAGTTCGAAAGTTCAAGTTCAGTGGCCAAAGTGCGCGAATTATGGCACTCAAGTGCGCCGTTTCAAGCGCTAGGTGCCCGCTTGGGCGTACCGTTCGAGACCATGGCGTTATCAAAGGTGTCATAATGGCGGCCCGAATCAAAGGCAAACGAGTCACCGTCCGGCGGAAAATCATTTCGCGCCCATGGCTGTGGCTTTAAGTCTCGACCCGGCTTCATGAGAGTCAGGGAAGAGGCACCCAAGGTTTTTCGTTAGAGAAAATCACAAAGGTTCATCATGGAAACGACTTCAAACACCTCTTCATCGACCGAGGCCCTCGAACTTCGAGGCGCGGAAATTCTGGTCAAAGCCTTGCAGGCTGAAAATGTGCAATACCTCTGGGGCTATCCCGGCGGCGCTGTTTTGCACATTTACGACGCGCTATACAAACAAGACACCATTCAGCACGTGTTGGTGCGACACGAACAAGCGGCGGTTCATGCGGCCGACGGTTTTGCCCGCGCCACGGGTGAAGTCGGCGTGGCCTTGGTCACTTCCGGCCCCGGCCTGACCAACGCCGTGACCGGCATCGCAACCGCCTACATGGACAGCATTCCCATGGTCATCATCAGCGGACAGGTGCCTACCCCCGCGATTGGCCTGGACGCTTTCCAAGAATGTGACACCGTGGGCATTACCCGCCCCATCGTCAAACACAACTTCTTGGTCAAAGACGCGCGTGACATGGCGCTGACCTTGAAGAAGGCCTTTCACATTGCCCGTACCGGTCGCCCTGGCCCCGTGGTGGTGGACATTCCCAAGGACGTTTCCTTCAAGCAAGTGCCCTACAACGGCTACCCAGAAACCGTTGAAATGCGCTCCTACAACCCCGTGCGCAAAGGCCACGGCGGGCAAATTCGCAAAGCCTTGCAACTGTTGTTGGCCGCCAAACGGCCTTACATCTACACCGGCGGCGGCGTGCTGTTGAGCAACGCCTCCGACGAGTTGCGGGCTTTGGCCAACCAATTGGGCTACCCCGTCACCAACACCTTGATGGGCTTGGGGGCCTTCCCGGCTTCCGACCCTAAATTCTTGGGCATGCTGGGCATGCACGGCACCGTTGAAGCCAACAACGCCATGCAAAACTGTGATGTTTTGTTGGCTGTTGGCGCGCGTTTCGACGACCGCGTGATCGGCAACCCCAAGCACTTTGCGCAAAACGAACGCAAAATCATTCACATCGACATCGACCCCTCGAGCATTTCAAAGCGCGTCAAGGTGGACATTCCCATCGTGGGCGATGTGAAAGACGTGCTGACCGAAATGCTCGGCATGTTGCGCGAAGGCACTCAAAAACCCGACCCCGCTGCCCTCGGCGCTTGGTGGGACACGATTGAAGGCTGGCGCAAAAAGGATTGCCTGAAGTTCAGCTTGGGCAACGGCGACGTCATCAAGCCCCAAAAGGTCGTTCAAACCTTGTGGGAAATGACCAAGGGCACCGACACCTACATCACCTCCGATGTGGGCCAGCACCAAATGTGGGCCGCGCAATACTACCGCTTTGACGAGCCCCGTCGTTGGATCAACTCAGGCGGATTGGGCACCATGGGCGTGGGCATCCCCTATGCCATGGGCATCAAGTTGGCCAAGCCCGACAGCGAGGTTTTTTGCATCACCGGCGAAGGCTCGGTGCAGATGAACATTCAAGAATTGTCCACTTGCTTTCAATACAACACGCCCATCATCATTTGTTCTTTGAACAACCGCTATTTGGGCATGGTGCGTCAGTGGCAACAAATTGAATATTCTGGCCGTTACAGCCACAGCTACATGGACGCCCTGCCCGATTTTGTCAAGCTGGCTGAAGCCTATGGCCACGTGGGCATGCTGATTGAGCGCCCTGAAGACGTTGAGCCCGCCTTGCGCGAAGCCCGCAAGTTGAAAGACCGCACGGTGTTCTTGGACTTCCGCACGGACCCGACTGAAAACGTCTTCCCGATGGTGCAAGCCGGCAAGGGCATCACTGAAATGTTGCTCGGCTCCGAGGATTTGTGAAACACCCCCTAGCCGCCTCATGGGCCACCTGATTGGCTTCTTTATCAACCCCACTTAATTTAAGACGAATCTATTGACCGCCAAGCCGGGCCATTACCGTGGCTCGGGGAGGGCGGCGAAAAGAGGAATCTCATCATGAAACACATCATTGCAGTTTTAATTGAAAACGAAGCGGGCGCCTTGTCCCGCGTCGTCGGCCTGTTCTCAGCGCGCGGCTACAACATCGAGTCGCTCACGGTCGCGCCAACCGAAGACCCATCGCTGTCACGCATGACCATCCAAACCACGGGTTCGGACGACGTCATTGAGCAAATTACCAAACACCTGAACCGCCTCATTGAAGTGGTCAAAGTCGTTGACCTCAGCGAAGGCGCTTACACCGAGCGCGAGCTGATGATGGTCAAGGTTCGGGCTGTGGGCAAAGAGCGCGAGGAAATGAAGCGCATGGCCGATATTTTCCGGGGCCGCATCATCGATGTGACCGAAAAAAGCTACACCATTGAGCTGACGGGCGATCAATCCAAGAACGACGCGTTCTTGGAAGCGATCGACCGCACAGCCATCTTGGAGACGGTGCGCACCGGCTCTAGCGGCATTGGCCGAGGTGAGAGAATCCTGCGCGCCTGAAGTTAATCTGTGTCAATCTGACCTTTTTAAAAGACCACTTAACAAAATTTTTTGGAGAAAAGTATGAAAGTTTTTTACGACAAAGACTGTGACCTGAGCCTGATCAAAGGCAAGACCGTTGCCATCATTGGCTACGGCTCACAAGGCCACGCCCACGCGCAAAATTTGAACGACAGCGGCGTGAAGGTCGTGGTCGGTCTGCGTAAAGGCGGCGCTTCCTGGGACAAGGTGGGTAAAGCCGGCTTGACCGTGATGGAAGTCAACGACGCTGTGAAGGCCGCTGACGTGGTCATGATCTTGTTGCCCGATGAGCAAATCGGCGAGGTGTACACCAACAACGTGGCCCCCAACATCAAGCAAGGCGCTTCTTTGGCTTTCGCCCACGGCTTCAACGTGCATTACAACCAAGTCATGCCCCGCGCTGACTTGGACGTTTGGATGGTGGCGCCCAAGGCCCCTGGCCACACCGTGCGCAACACCTACACCCAAGGCGGTGGCGTGCCCCACCTGGTGGCGGTGCACCAAGACAAGAGCGGCAAGGCCCGTGACTTGGCTTTGAGTTACGCCATGGCCAATGGGGGCGGCAAAGCCGGCATCATTGAAACCAATTTCAAAGAAGAAACCGAAACCGACTTGTTCGGCGAACAAGCCGTGTTGTGCGGGGGTGCGGTTGAACTCATCAAGATGGGTTACGAAACCTTGGTGGAAGCCGGCTACGCGCCTGAAATGGCGTACTTCGAATGCCTGCATGAACTGAAGTTGATCGTCGACCTGATTTATGAAGGCGGCATCGCCAACATGAATTACTCGATCTCCAACAATGCCGAATACGGCGAGTACGTGACCGGTCCTGAAGTCATCAACGACCAATCGCGCGCGGCCATGCGCCACGCCTTGAAGCGCATCCAAAACGGCGACTACGCCAAGATGTTCATCCAAGAAGGTCGCTTGAACTACCCCAGCATGACCGCTCGCCGCCGCAACACCGCTGACCATTCGATTGAAAAAGTCGGCGGCCAACTGCGCGCCATGATGCCTTGGATTGCCAAGAACAAATTGGTGGACCAAAGCCGCAACTAAGATCCCCTGATGCCCCATTCGGAAAAACCGACCTCCCAGGTGCCCGCGCCTTCCACCCGTTCAGACCTTGCGTCGAACGCGGAAGGGGGCGCGCACGAGGGTGCCACATCGGCCCAACCGAAACGCATCAAGGGCATCTATGTGCTGCCCAACTTATTCACCCTGGCGGCCTTGTCGGGGGGCTTTTATGCCACCGTCATGGGGATGAATGGGCAGTTTGATCAAGCCGCTTTGGGTATTTTTTATGCGATGGTGCTCGACAGCCTGGATGGTCGAGTTGCCCGCATGACGAATACCCAAAGCGCCTTTGGCGAGCAAATGGATTCGTTGGCCGACATGGTGTCTTTTGGCGCCGCGCCGGCCTTGATTGCCTATGAGTGGTCCTTGAAAGGCTTGGGCCGTTGGGGCTGGATTGCCGCCTTCGTCTTTTGTGCCTGCGCGGCCCTGCGCTTGGCGCGCTTTAACGTCAACACCGCGGTGGTGGACAAGCGTTATTTTCAGGGCTTGCCTTCCCCCGCCGCCGCTGCACTGGTGGCCTGTTTGATTTGGGTGACCACCGAAGCCGGTGTGCATCCCGGCGAGAATGCCTTCTTCACTTGGTCGCAAATGACTTGGATCACGTTCTCGGTGATGCTGTTTGGGGGCCTCACCATGGTCACCAACTTGCCGTTTTACAGCTTCAAAGAATTCCACATTAAAAAGAGCGTGCCCTTCGCCGTCATCGTCTTGATCGCCTTGCTGATTTCGGTCATCTACATTTATCCACCCGTGGTGCTGCTCGGATTGTTCATTGCTTATGCCTTGAGTGGCTATGTGATTTATGGCGTGCGACGTTACAAAGGCCTGCGTGTCAGCGTCATCAGCACCTCGACCGACGAGCCCGACGAAGAAGGTTTGCACAAATAAAAACAGGCGTTTTATTTTGTGATAGAGTCAAGCCCATGAAGTCCTCCTGCCACTCACGACCTGCCAACACACGGGCCATCGCTGTGCGTGATGCCGTGGCTGCTCGCCGTTTGCAACAAGTGGCTTTGATGTCCTTCGCCCTGCTATCCCTAGTGGCATTTGCACTGAGCAAGGCGGGCTGACGCTAACTTTTTCCACACTGAACCTCAAGCCCGCCAGCCTCAACGCAGCGGGCTTTTTTGTTGATTATTTTTAAGATTTTTTGGGAGAAAACCATGGCCGATAAATTGATCATTTTTGACACCACCTTGCGCGACGGCGAACAGTCGCCTGGTGCCTCCATGACCAAGGATGAAAAACTACGCATCGCCCGTCAATTGGAGCGCTTGAAGGTGGACGTGATCGAAGCCGGTTTTGCCGCCTCCAGCAATGGCGACTTTGACGCCGTGCAGCTGATCGCCAACAACATCAAAGACTCGACCATCTGCTCCTTGTCACGCGCCAATGACCGCGACATTGCCCGCGCTGCTGAAGCCTTGAAAGGCGCCAACAGCGCCCGCATTCACACCTTCATTGCAACCTCGGCCTTGCACATGGAAAAGAAGCTCCGCATGACGCCCGAGCAGGTCTTGGAGCAAGCCAAGCAGTCGGTGCGCTTTGCCCGAAACTTGGTGGCTGACGTTGAATTCAGCCCCGAAGACGGTTACCGCAGCGATGTGGACTTTTTGTGCCGCGTCTTAGAGGCCGTCATCAACGAAGGTGCAACGACCCTGAATATCCCCGACACCGTGGGTTACGCGGTGCCAGAGTTGTACGGCAACTTCATCAAGACCTTGCGCGAACGTGTGCCCAATTCCGACAAGGCCATTTGGTCGGTGCATTGCCACAACGACTTGGGCATGGCGGTGGCCAACTCCTTGGCCGGTGTCAAAATTGGCGGTGCTCGTCAAATTGAATGCACCATCAACGGTTTGGGCGAACGCGCTGGCAATTGTTCTTTGGAAGAAGTGGTGATGGCGGTGCGCACCCGCCGCGATTACTTTGGTTTGGACCTCAACATTGACCCTGTCCACATTGTGGCGGCCAGCCGAATGGTGAGTCAAACCACAGGCTTTGTGGTGCAACCCAACAAGGCCGTGGTCGGCGCCAATGCCTTTGCCCATGCGTCTGGCATTCACCAAGACGGCGTTTTGAAGGCCCGCGATACCTATGAAATCATGCGCGCCGAAGACGTGGGTTGGTCGGCCAACAAAATTGTCTTGGGTAAATTGAGTGGCCGCAACGCCTTCAAGCAACGCTTGCAAGACTTGGGGGTGAGCTTGGACAGCGAACAAGAGATCAACCACGCCTTTGCCAAGTTCAAAGAATTGGCTGACCGCAAAAGCGAGATTTTTGACGAAGACATCTTGGCCTTGGTCAGCGAAGAGAGCGTGGCCGCTGACAACGATGAATTCGCTTTCGTGTCTTTGAGTCAGCGCAGCGAAACCGGCGAAAAACCGTCTGCGTCGATTGTTTTTACGGTGCAAGGCCAAGAGGTCAAAAGCGAATCTGAGGGCAATGGGCCCGTCGATGCCTCGCTCAAAGCCATTGAATCCCACGTCAAAAGTGGGGCTGAAATGGTGCTCTATTCTGTCAACGCCATCAGCGGTTCAACCGAGAGCCAAGGGGAGGTCACGGTGCGCTTGCAAAACAGCGGGCGGGTGGTGAACGGCGTGGGTTCCGACCCCGATATCGTGGTCGCTTCCGCCAAGGCGTACTTGAGTGCCTTGAATAAATTGCACTCCAAAGCCGATCGGGTGGCGGCGCAGGGCTGATCAGGGGAAATTGGGCTTTATAATTTGAACTTGGAGTCGAGATAAATTTAGCAAGTCGTTGAATTTATTTGACTTTTCGATCAAAATCTACTCATTAAGTCCAACGGAGTTCTCTGCATGAAACGAAACGCCATGGCCAAACCCCTTGCCTGCTGGGTGGCCTTCATCCTGACAGCCAGCGTTTCCTTTCAACTCCAGGCCGCCGACGCGACAACCCAAACGACCCAAACGGCTCAGACGGTTCTGACGAACCCAACAGCCCAGCCTGCCAAGGCGCGCAAAGCCCGGGCCCATCGCCCCATCTCCAAGGCCGTTGGCAAGGTGATCCCCACCAAACCCAGCTTTGGCCAAATCGCCGGTTTGAACAAAACCCCAGACCCACTGGCCCTGCGCTCCAATGCGGCGCTGGTGATTGACCAAGACACCCATGAGGTGTTACTCAGCAAAAATGACCACGCGGTGCTGCCCATTGCTTCACTGACCAAGCTCATGACCGGCTTCATTTTGAGTGAAGCCAAGTTGGACATGAGCGAACCCATCACCATCAGCCAAGACGACGTCGATACCGAAAAGGGCAGCAGTTCGCGCTTGCGTGTGGGCGTCACCTTGCCTCGGGGTGAGTTGTTGCACTTGGCCTTGATGTCCAGTGAGAACCGAGCTGCCCACGCTTTGGGGCGCACTTTCCCGGGGGGATTGGAACACTTTGTCGGTTTGATGAATGCCAAGGCACAAACTTTGGGCATGAGCAGCACCCACTACATTGAGCCCACCGGTTTGTCCAGCCGCAACCAATCCAGCGCCCACGACTTGGCTTTGTTGGTGAACGCTGCTTACGACGACGCCACCTTGCGCACCTTGACCACTTCACCCAGTTACCAGGTCGACGTGGGCCACCATACCCTGCAATACAACACCACCAACCGCTTGGTCAAAAATCCAGCATGGGACATTGGTGTGCAAAAAACCGGCTACATCTCAGAAGCTGGCCAATGCTTGGTGATGCAAGCCAAAGTGGCCGGCCGCAAGCTCATCATGGTCTTCTTGGATTCCACCGGTAAGTTGAGCCGCATTGCCGATGCCGAGCGGGTCAAGCGCTGGGTGGAGGCCAATCACCCTGCCACCCCCGCGGCTCGGGTTAACGCACAAGTCAGTTAATTAGTCAGCTTTTCAATCGCTGCTGCGTTTGGCGCGGTAGCCCAAATGGGCTGAAATTTCGCTGGCGGTGGCCATCAACTTGGGTAGCCAGCTTTCGTCCAGTCGGTCAGCCGGGGCTGAGATGGACAAGCCCGCTACCAAATGCCCTTGATCGTCCCGAATGCCTGCCGCCATGCAGCGCACGCCCAATTCCAGTTCTTCGTTGTCATGCGCCATGCCATATTGGCGCACCTTGGAAAGCTCTCTTTCCAAAACGGGTAATTGGGTAATGGAGTTTTTGGTTTGCCCGCTCAAGCCGGTTCGGGTGGCGTAGGCGCGCACCTTGTTCACGTCGTCCACCGATAAAAACAATTTGCCGACCGAGGTCAAATGCAAGGGCGCTCTCCCCCCAATGGCGCGCACCACTTGCATGCCGCTGCGCTCGCTGTAGGCGCGTTCGACATACACAATTTCGTCGCCTTGCCGCATGCTCAGATTGACCGGTTGTTGAATCAATTTGTGCAGTTCGCGCATGGGCCCCAGGGCGGCGTCGCGTTCGTTCAAACGCCCTTTGACCAAGTTGCCCAATTCCAAGAGCCGCATGCCCAAGCGGTAATGACCGGCTTCAGGCCGATCGACAAAGCGGCCGGTGGCCAAGTCGTTCAAGATGCGGTGGGTGGTGGACGGATGCAGCCCCGTTTTTTCGCTGATTTCCTTCAGTGACATGGCTTCTTCACGCGAGGCCAACACATCAATCAAATTGAACATGCGCTCAATGACTTGGATGCTGGGCGGCAGTGAAGGGGCTGTTTCGCGCTTGACCATTTTTCGAAGGATAAAGCTAAATTTTACTTTGTGAAATTATTTTGCCAATCCCCGTCGACCAAAATTTGGTGTGGGTTGAACAAAATTTTGTAACTCATTTTCGGGCTGGCCTCAATCCAGTAGCCGAGGTAAACATGGGGCAGCCCCAGCTTTTGGGCCTGCTCGATTTGCCACAACACGTTGTAGGTGCCGTAGCTGGCTTGAGGCTCTGGCTCGTAAAAAGTGTAAACCGCTGACAGCCCATCTTCCAGCACATCGACAATGCTGACCATGCACAATCGCCCGGGCAACCCGTTGCTGTCCGGCTCACGAAACTCGACCAGCCTGGAGTTCACCCGACTTTGCAACAGAAATTGGGTGTACTGGTCCGAGCTGTCTTGGTCCATCCCGCCCCCTTTGTGGCGGGCATTTTGATAGCGTTGGTACAACTCGTAGTGTTCCAGCGAGTAACCCAGCTCCAACGGGTTGGCGATCAGCTGTTGGTGTTGTTTCAGGGCTCTTTTTTGACTGCGTGAGGGCTTGAACTCGGCCGCCAGAACCCGCAGCGCTTGGCATTGGCGGCAGCCATCGCAGTAGGGGCGGTAGGTGTAGACGCCGCTGCGTCGAAACCCTGCCGCCACGAGCTCAGAGTAGACGGCCCCCTGAATCAAGTGGCCGGGCGTCGCGACTTGGGAGCGGGCCTGGTGGTCGGGCAGGTAGCTGCACTCATAGGGCGTGGTGGCGTAAAACTGCACCGCCTGAAGCGGAAGCTCACGGGGGAGCTCATGAAGCTGGGTCATGGTTTTGAATTTAACGCGTGCCAGTCGGATTCGTCAAATTGCCAAACCGGAGCGGGCAACGGGGTCGCTTTCTCTAGCCAAGCGTTGAATTCATCTCGCGGAATTTCGGCCGCCCCCAAAGAGGCCAAATGGCGCGTGTGTTGCTGGCAATCGATGCGCTCAATTTGCTGATGTCGACAAAAAGCCACCAAGGCCGATAAAGCGATTTTGGAGCCATCGGTGACTCGGGTGAACATCGATTCACCAAACACCGCGCGGCCCAAGTTGACCAAATAAAGTCCTGCCACCAACTCGCCCTGCCACCAGGTTTCGACGCTGTGGGCGACGCCGGCGCGGTGCAAGGCCATATAGGCTTGAATCATGTCTTCAGAAATCCAGGTGCCGTTTTGGCCCTCTCGAGGCGCTTGGGCACAAGAACGAATAACGCGCTCAAAAGCACCATCGAATCGAACTTCGCCCTGACCACTCAGCAAAAAACGGTCGACTGTTTTGCGCAAACTGCGGTGCCATTTGAAGTGAGCGGTGCTCAACACCATGCGCGGGTCGGGCGACCACCACAAAATGGGCTGGCCCGTGCTGTACCAGGGAAAGATGCCCTGTCGATAGGCCTCGCTCAGTCGGGCCACGCTGAGGTCGCCGCCGATGGCCAACAAACCCGGCGCTTCTGAATGGCGAGGCCAGGCCTGCGTCAGCGGGGGAAACACCGGGGGAAACACCGGGTAGGTGCCCAGCTCAGGCACAAAGCGGTTGGCGTTCTCGGTGCCCGCGGGCTCGTTAGTTGGCGGTCTGGGCATGCAGCACTCCGTTGTCCAGCCAAAGGTGGCGATCGGCGACAAGGGCGGTGAAAGCCGCGTTTTGTTCGCACAGCAAAATACCCACGCCCGCCGACTTCAAGGTCTGAATGACCTCGGCCATTTGAGCCACCACTTGGGGGGCCACACCTTCAGAAGGCTCGTCCAGCAGCAGCACTTGGGGGTTGCCCATCAAGGTGCGCGCCACCGTCAAAATTTGTTGTTCACCGCCACTGAGTAAGCCGGCGGGGCGGTGTTGCAGGGGCAACAAAAGGGGAAAGACAGCAAAGACGCGCTCTAAATTCCAAGGGGTGGACTCAACGGAATGACTGGGGTCTGTGTGCCGAGCAGCGCCGCTTTGGGAAACCGAGGAAAAGGCCAATTGAAGGTTTTCCAACACGCTGAGGTCTGTGAAAATGCGGCGCTCTTCGGGCACATAGCCGAGTCCCTGTTGCGCCAAGCGATGGGGCGGAGCGTTGGCAGGGATGGGTTGCCCCAGCAAAGTCATGGTGCCGTGTCTGGGGCCCAGCATGCCCATGAGGGCTTTGAGTGTGGTGGATTTGCCCGCGCCATTGCGCCCCATCAGGGCCACCACCTCGCCAGACTGAACCGTCAAGCTCAAGCCCCGAATCACTTGAGCAGGGCCGTAGCCCGCCCATAAATCATGTACTTCTAAACAAGTTCGGACTTGGGTTTTGAGGCCCCTGAAGTGAGTGATGCAAAAGCGGTGGTGGGTGTCGTTGTCGAGGTGGTTGTCGTTGTCGTTTTGAGGGTGGGCGTTAAATAAAGCGACTGCACTTGGGGGTTCGCTTGCACCGTGGCCGGGCTGTCGAGCGCAATCAAGCGGCCTGCAGCCATCACCGCCACGCGGTCGGCAAATCCAAAGACGACCTCTAAATTGTGCTCCGTGAACAGCACGCCCATTCGACGTTCTTGGGCCAATTCTTTGGCCATGGTCATCAAGGCCAGTCGCTCCTCCAAGGCCATGCCCGCGGTGGGCTCGTCCATCAGCAACAAACGGGGGTTGCCTGCCAGCACCATGGCCAGCTCCAACCGTTTTTGGTCGCCATAAGACAGCGTTTGGCTGGGGAGATGGGCGAATGCCCCTAAACCCACTTTTTCCAGCAAGGTCTGCGCCGCGACTTGGGTTCGGCTCAACGGGCGCATGCCCCATTGCAGTGGTTGTTGGGCCTGTGCCAGGCAAGCGGTTTGCACATTTTCTAAAACTGTCAGTGAGCCAAAAGTGCGGGTGATCTGAAACGTGCGGCCCACACCCAGTCGTTGAATTTGCCTGGGCTTCAAGCCCAACAAGGAGGTGCCCGTCTCCATCAAAACGTCACCAGAATCCGCCTTCAGCTGGCCATTCAGCAGGTTGAAGGTGGTGGATTTTCCCGCGCCATTCGGGCCAATCAGGGCCAGCATTTCACCCGCTTGCAAGTCGAAACACACCCCCTCAACGGCGTGAACACCGCCAAAGGTTTTGCACAATTGCCGAACCCGCAACAGAGGGAGCGGCGCCGCTGTCTGAATCAGGGGCTGGGTCATGCGCGGGCCTGGCTTAAAAGTCCTTGAACCTTGGGCCGCCATGTTGAAAAAATGCCCACGATCCCTTGCGGCAACACCAACACCAAGGCCAATAAGACCAATCCCATGGCGGCGTGCCAATAGTCGGTGTAACGCGCCAATTCGACT
>CAILKX010000108.1 GCA_903834975.1 uncultured Curvibacter sp. | reverse complement strand
GAAAAAAAAGCACACCTTTTTAGGGGTGTGCTATGAACATCATTTATTGGCTCCATTTGACAGAAGCAACGTAATTTTGCACCAAAATTTTGTTGTTTCGAACAGTCCAAAAAGACTGGTCAGGCCTCATGGGCCAGCCACCTATCCTCAAGCAAATTCGCACTAAAACCACCTAAAAGTGGTGGATTTCGACCTAATTTTTTAGTGTTTTTGAACCTGATGGTGACATGAATGACAGGCATAGTCCAAATGGCTTGTTATGGAATGCACTTGTAGTCATTGACGCTTATGGGTGATACAACTAACAAAAAACTTTAGGAACTTTGGAATGAAAACCCTGTCGACCTCGATCTTTTTCAAGCGGTTCGTGATCCCAACAACGATTGCAGCCTGCTTGTTGGGTACGTTGTCAATTGCACGTGCAATTGAAACCGCTAAACCAGCTTCAGTTGGAATTTCGGCTGCAAAAGTACAAGATTTCAAGGTTGAATTACAACGTCGAGTTGATGCAGGCGAGATCCCCGGCGCTGTTTTGCTGGTGCTTAAAAACGGAAAAATTGCCGTTCAAGAGGCCATTGGTTTTAGAGATCGATTAAATGCTGCCCCTATGGCCATGGACACCATTTTTCCTATTGCCTCAATGACTAAACCCATTGTGGCTGTGGCTGTTATGCGGCTTGTGGAACAAGGCAAACTGAGTCTGAGTGATCCACTCTCTAATTACATTCCGGAATTCAAAACAACCAAGGTGGGTGTTGAAAAAATCAACGCTGAAGGTAAATCCGAATTGGAGCTTGTCAATGCATCGCGCGAAATCACTATTCAAGATTTGATGCGACACACCTCCGGCCTGACATATGGCTATTTTGACAACACACTGGTCGATAAAAGTTACTTAGACAACAACATTTATGACCAGAACCAGAGCCTTGAACAACAAACTTCCAAACTCGCAACATTGCCACTCAAATACCAGCCTGGTTCAACTTGGAATTACGGGCTCTCGTTCGACGTCTTGGGTCGGGTAATTGAGGTAATAACAAAACAGTCTTTGGACCAAGCTCTGAAGGAGTTGGTTACAGGTCCATTGGAAATGAAAGACACCAATTTTTGGGTTGATGAGTCAAAGTACTCAAGGGTTGCCTATTCAAGTGTTCCACCATCCAAATGGAAGTACACGCCTTTAAAGACTAAACCGAACCTGCTGAGCGGAGGCATAGGCATGTCCTCAACAGCCAAGGACTATGCTCGTTTTTGTCAAATGTTGTTGAACAAGGGCCAGATAGAAGGAACCAGAGTTCTATCCCGAAAAAGTGTGGAACTGATGACCTCGAACCACTTGCCGCCTGGTGTGCAAGCTGTCAAAGTGCCCAGCAGTTGGGCTAATTTTGTCCCCCGTCTTGAAAGTGGACTCGGATTTGGACTCGGTTTTGCCGTGAGAACCGAGCAAGGTCGAGGCGCATTGTTAGGTTCGTCCGGCGAATATTTTTGGTTAGGCGCATCCGGAACTAATTTTGTCATCGACCCTATGGAGAAGATGATCACCATCCTAATGATTGCTCAATCTGATAAAGGCCTTGAAAACCTTCAATTGATGCGGAATATGGGTAGTGCTTTGATTGATGACTGATCAGTATTCACTGGGCAGCATCAGCACCCAGTGCTCTCCATCCCAACATGCATAGATGGAAATTTCATCAATGGGAAAGTCTGTGTAGGGGATGTCTTGGCGGGCGTGTTCATTGCCGTTGCCATCCTCATAGAGCATCGTGGCTTTTGAGTCTTGGACTTTGACCTTGACCACGACAAACCAATCCTCAGTGCCGATCTCGTTCAAGCGGCTGGCTATTGCATCCATCATCCAAAACGCCCCAGCCATTTCAGCCAAATACTTTGTGCCATCCGTCAGCAGGTGTCTGCGGCTGATTCGGTAATAGTGCTCAGTGCCAGTGAAGTGGGTGAGTTGTGCGGCGTCAAATTTCCTATCCATTTCTGTGTCCTCGTTTGCCTTTGTAGTCCACAGTTTGTTTTCAACGACACAGATGGACAACCGAAGTCCAGGCAAAGTGAACGGACTCTGGAAATGAAGCCCTACAAGCAGCTTTTTTGAGTGCAAGCACTCAATGTATTCTGCGTGGAGTGATGCTGCGTTGTAGTGCGGATTTGACAGGGTTTGAGCAAAGCAACCGTTGGTATCAATGTCCTTCAAAAAGGCTAATTTCTTTTCCTCATATGACGCCAATAATTACGGACTAAAAAGCCCGTGCACGCATCAAAGAAACTTCCGTTATTGAGACGGCTTCAGTCAATTTTCAAGGCCTGTTGTTGGGCTTATTATTTGGTTAGAGAGGCCTAAATACGCAGTTTGTCTTGCTTTTCTGGCATTTCAACAGATTGGATAGAAGTATTTTGCTTCTCGGCATTTTTCTGCCGTTTAGTCTGTGACATCTTTGCAATGCTCTCAGCTGACAAACGCCTCCCCAACGCTTTTAGTCGCATCTTTTCTTTTGTCTCGGGTGAGTGAGTTCTGCCTGTCATTCCCGGTGTTTTGATGCCTTGTCGCGCTAGTTTTGTACTTTCCCTAATTTTGCGGCGTTGTTCTTCTGGCAGCTCTTTTCCCAGGTGCGATTGACGCATCCGTTCAATTTGTTCTTGGGTAGCTTTCACACCTTTTCGTGTTCCCGGCTTGCCAAAGCGTGGGTTGTTTTCACCAGCCTGAAGCTCGCTCATTTTTTTGCGATGCTCTTCTGTGTGTGAGTAGCCTGTTGTGCCATCACCACCGTCAGTCATATTGATGAGCTTGATGCCAGCCCTTCGATACTCTTCAATTGTTTGGATTTCGAGCTGGATGGACTCACTCTCGGTGATGCCTTCCTTAACAAACTCGACAAGAACACCGTGTTTGGCTTCTATGTTTTTCCAATACTTGCTTCGGTGGTATTTGTCGAAGGCTCTACGCCCCATCCCTTTGCCAACATAAAAAATTTCACCCGTATCGGCTCGCAGATGCCGATAGACATAGAACACAGGCTTGTTGGGATTGGTTGCCATTTTGAGATTCTATGTGTCGTTTAAAACGACGCTTTTCACCTTTTCCCAAACCTTTCTAATCACACTAGACGCTTGAGTGCTCAGCGCACTCAGCTCCTCCGATTGATTCGACCACTTTGGCGACGCATATTGGCATTGAATTTTTGGATCTTCCAAGCCAACCTCATCGACCGTAACAGGCCCGGGGACCTGTTGGCAAAATTCACCAATCCATACTTCAGCAGGCAAGTCATCACTAGCAGTTGAAGTAAGACAAATGAATATTTTTGGAATCTGACCGTACTCATAACCCCAGTCTAAAACTATGGACGATAGAAAGCTACCTCAATCACTACCAAGGTTTTCATAAAACCGTGGGCTCGATTAACACCTTTGAATCGTTATGCGTCTGCTGTGACGTTTTCAAGGTTTAGCGCAATATCAAGCTCCGTAAAAGCATCCTCTACGTACACAAAATTTGATATAGTTTTGGCTTGGTCTTTAAGCAAAGGTCGGAGGTTCAAATCCTTCTCGCGCAACCAATCAAAAAAGGGACATTCCCTTAAAAAAGGCCTACTCGAGTGGGCCTTTGAATTGGTGAGCAACCTACACATTCGGGGTGTAGCTTAGTCTGGTAAAGCGCTACGTTCGGGACGTAGAGACCGGAGGTTCGAATCCTCTCACCCCGACCAAATCCTTCCAAAGCCCCTTGACGCACCTGCTCAATGGGCTTTTTTATTTGATTTTCACCAAGCAATGAGTCAGAAATGACGCGAGTCGACCCAGGCGCTGCCATTCTTGCTCGATAATTTGCAGAACATTTTGTTTCAAATGCTTAACTGGCAACACCACTCATGAGCTCACTCAATTTCATCGGCGGCGAAAAAGGGGGCGTGGGCAAATCGGTTGTCGCCCGAGTTTTGGCGCAGTATTTCATCGACAACGAGTTGCCCTTTACGGGCTTCGACACCGACCGATCACACACCACCTTCACCCGCTTTTACCAAGGCTATGCCTCGCCGGTGATCGTTGATCGTTTTGAGAGCTTGGACGCCATCGCCCAAGCGCTGGTCGACCACACAGGGGAAACAACGCCGAGCATCATTGTCGATTTGGCGGCGCAAACCGCCTCACCGGTGGCGCGTTGGATCAAAGAATCCGACTTGTTGACGCTCATGGCAGAGATGGGCATCACGGTTAATCTTTGGCACATTGCAGATCCAGGTAAAGACTCGGTTGATTTGCTGGACCGCTTGATTGAAACGTACGGCGAAGGCCCGAATTACATCGTCGTCAAAAACGAGGGTCGGGGCACTGATTTTTCTCAACTTGACCATTCTGAAGCACTTCAAAAAGCGCTCAGCAAAGGGGCTCATGTGGTGAGCTTGGGTCAATTGCATGAAAGCAGCATGCGCAAGATCGACCGCCAAGACACCAGCTTTTGGGCGGCCGTCCATCAAACGTCAGGACCCGAGGCGCTGGGCTTGTTGGAACGTCAGCGTGTCAAAAGCTGGCTGAAGAAAAGTTATGAAACCCTGCGGACTTTGCCTTTGTAAGCCACGCAAATTCATCACCAAGGATTATGAATCTGGACGTGCAGTTCAAGCCCAATAAGTTGGCGGGCTTTGTCTTAAAGACCCTCGGATGGACCTTGGATTTCCAAGGTTTTCCCGGTTCTCGCGGGGTCTTGGTGGTTTATCCACACACCTCTAACTGGGACTTTCCGGTGGGGCTGTTGGCCAAATGGGCCACGGGCATGCAGGCTAACTTTTTAATCAAAGACCTCTACCTGAAGCTGCCCCTCCTCGGGCGATGGTTTGCTTGGATTGGCGGTCGGGCTGTAGACCGCTCCAGTCCACAAGGCTACGTCAAAGAACTTTCGAAAGAAATGTTGGCGGCGCCGTACTTTTGGTTGGTGGTGACGCCCGAGGGAACACGCAAAAAAACCGATGGATTCAGAACGGGTTTTTATCGATTGGGGCTCGAGGCGGGTGTTCCACTTTGCTTGGCCACCATCGACTTTGGACGTCGGCACATTGGCATCAGTGCGTTTTATCGATTGACGGGCGATGAAGCGCAGGACATGGCCCACATTGCCCAAGTCTACGAAGGGACCAAGGGCTTTCATCCGCAGTGCATGAGTCCTGTGGTCTTGCTGCACCCCCATCATCCCGACAAGTCAAAACAATCCACCCAAAAACGGCAGTGATTGAGCGGCCGTCGAGTAGGGCCAAGGTGTCGCCGCTGGGTCAAGCGAAACGCCACAAGTTTGATAGATTGAGGGTTGTTGACACCCATCGCCCCCCCAATGACCCCCAACCCCGATCTGATTCCTTACCAAAAACCCCAGCCTTGGGGCATGTCCGCCGACATGGTGGTCCCTTCCATTGACACCGATGACGAAAGGCTTTGGGCGGAGTTGTCACCGGGCGTTTTTTCTCGGCCGATTCACCTCAATACGTCGGCGGGCTATTACGTTCACTTGTTGAAAGTGACACGTTCTGGGTTGCTGCAACGGCATCGACACTCAGGCGCTGTTCACGCCTATGTGCTGAAGGGGAAATGGCGCTATTTGGAGCACGATTGGGTCGCTACCGAAGGGGCCTACATTTACGAGCCACCGGGCGAAACGCACACCTTGGTGGTGCCCCCTGAATGCAACGAGATGGTCACTTTGTTCACCGTGCACGGTGCTTTGATGTTTGTGGACCCACAAGGCGAAGCCACCGGCTACGACGACGTGTTCACACGACTCGAAAAATACCGAGCCCATTTTGAAAAAGTCGGGCTCGGCGCTGACTACGTCAAACAATTCATGCGCTGATCAGTCGGCTTGAATTTCAACGCTCAAATCGTCTGACTCGTCAAACTCTTCGGTGCCTTCCATGGTCGCCACTTCAGCGTATTGGGTGGCAATCAGTTGGTGGCGGTGGGCTTGATAGGCGTTCAGGTCACGGCGTTCAAAATCCCCTTCGTCTTGGGCGTGGGCCGCTTGAATGTGGTGCTTGGCCGCGGCTTGAAAATGGTTGGCAGCCTGAATATGGCATTCTGTGGTGCTCTCATAAACGTCGTCATCCAATTCTTCGAGCAGGGCTTCAGAGGTGATTTCTGTGTTCATGGTGTTTCCTTGATGTCGTTGGCAGGGGCGACACAGCGTCGCAGGCCTAGCTTGCGCTGAATTCAAGTCATGAACGTGACAGAGGGGCCCCATCGGGTTGGAGGGTGAGTTCGAGAGGACCCAAGGCGCTTAGCAACCGACCTCAACCAGATTGCAAGACGAAATCAACCCTTTGAAATAAGCCCATTAACAGCGTTTAAATTGAGGTTGACGCTTTTCCAAGAAGGCCAAACGGCCTTCGGCGAAGTCGGCACTTTGTGAGGTCAACGCTTCTCGCTCCCGGACCTTTTGCAGCCATTCTTCGCTTTGACCTTGGGCGAATTCAGTCAACGAGGCCTTGGTGGTTTCTGCAGACAAGGGCGCGAGTTGACGCAGGTCTTGAACCAGTTTTTGCAAGGTGATGTCAAAGTCTTCGGGTTCACAAAGTGCCTCGAAAAGGCCTTGCTGAGCCAAGGCCTCTAATGGCAAGGCGCGGGCGGTTAAGAAAGCCCTTTGTGTCAGGGCCAAACCCAGCAACGCCACATAACGTTGCAGACCGCTGGGGTAGTAATGCAACCCCAAAGCGACTGCGGGCATGCGAAGTTCAGCGCCTTTGAGCCCAAGGCGCAGGTCGCAGGCCATGAGCAAATCGGTCGCGCCGCCATAAACGCTGCCATTCAAGGCGCAGACCGTGAGGGGGCGAAGCGACGCCAAGGCGTCGGGGATTTTTTGGAAGAAAGCCGGGTCATGCGTCTCGCCGTCAAAGCCGCCCACGTGGTAGCCCGCCGAAAAAACGGGGCGTTTTTGGCCCTGGGTATTGGCTTGCAGCACCATCACTTTGATGCTCGTGTCGTGGTTGATGCGTTCGAAGTGACGCAGCAATTCTTGTAAATCAGCGTCCTCAAGCCGGTTGCGGTGTGCAGGTCGGTTCAGGGTGATGGTGGCGACCGCGTTGTCTACCGTCAAAAGGGGCAAAGAGGGGACTGAGGTCATCAGGCTTCAGCTGTTAGGGTACTTTCGGTGTCTGAGGGCGCGTCGTTGCTCAGTTCTTGAAGGGCCGCTGCTGCCAAGCTGAGGCTGTGCAAACGCTTGTCGAGGTCAAAAATGTCAGACACCAAAATCAATTCATCGGCTTGCGTGAGTGTGGCCAACTGCAGCAAGCCTTGTTTGACGGTTTCAGGGCCGCCGATCACGGCGGCGCCTAGGAAGTCGGCAATCGCAGCGCGTTCTTGGGGCTGCAGTTGAGACAAGAAGTGGGGCGTTGGGGGTTGCAAACGGCGCCGTTGCCCGATGAGGATGCCCAGCACCCGCTGGAAGGTGCTACTGGCCAGAAACTGGGCCTCCTCATCGGTGTCGGCAGCCATCAAAGGCACGCCAATCGCTGCATAGGGTGTCGACAACGTCGCGGAGGGCTTGAATTCTGCGCGGTAAACCTGCAAGGCTTGCATGAGGTAACGCGGTGCAAAGTGCGAGGCAAACGCAAAGGGCAGGCCTTTGGACGCTGCCAGGCGCGCTGAAAAGAGGCTGGAGCCCAGCAACCACAGGGGCACCTGGGTGTTGGCGCCGGGCATGGCGACCACGCGCTGGCCGGGCTGAGAAGGGCCGAGCAAGTGCTGCAACTCGGACACGTCACGCGGAAAATCGTCTTCGGTTTCCACGCGGTCGCGGCGCAAGGCGCGCATCGTGAGGGGGTCGGTGCCGGGTGCACGGCCCAGCCCCAAATCAATGCGATTGGGGTACAACTCGGCCAAAGTGCCAAAGGCTTCTGCCACCACCAAGGGCGCATGGTTGGGCAGCATGATGCCGCCTGAGCCGACGCGGATGCGTTCAGTTTGCCCCGCGATGTAGCCCACCACCACGGCGGTGGCTGAGCTGGCGATGCCGGGCATGTTGTGGTGCTCGGCCACCCAATAGCGCTCAAAGCCGAGTGACTCGGCGTGTTGGGCCGTGCGAAGCGCTATTTGCAAGGCTTGGCCAACGCTCTGCCCTTCTCGGACAGAGACCAAATCGAGCATGGAAAGTTTAGGCTTCAATTTTGGCAACCTCCACGGCGCAATCGTAAAAAGTGGGCGCGCGGCCCATGTCGGTCAATGCCTGGCTGGTGAGCTCGTTGACGTTGCTGCCCTCTCGGCCCAACTTGCGCCACCAAATGCCCAAACCCACCACCAAGCCAGGCCGTGCCCGTGTGCTGACCTCGGCCTGGCAGACATAACTGCCGCGCTCGTTGAATACCCGCACGGTCTGCCCCGTTTCAATCTGGCGGTGTATGGCATCCTGGGGGTGAATTTCAATCTTGGGTTCGATTTCAATGTCTCGCAGGCTTTTGAGATTCACAAAACTGGAATTCAAAAAATTTCGCGCAGGCGGTGAAATCATGGCCAGTGGCCACTGGGTTGAAGCCGGCTCGTGGTTAGGCAGCACTTGGGGCAAGGGGTCTTCACCCAACGCAGCCAAGCTGCTGCTGGCCATTTCGCAACGGCCGGAGGGCGTCATGAAACCGCCATTGGCAAAAGGCGCCTCAGGAACTTCAAGGTGCGCAAAGCCTTGTTGGAGCAACAACTCAAAGTCGACCGATTCGCCAAAAACTTGGCGACAAAGGCTCAGGTCATCTTCTTGAAAGCAGGGGTCCATAAAGCCCATTTCTTGGGCCAACGCTCTAAAAATGTCGGTGTTGGTTTTGGCCTCACCCAGGGGTTTAATCGCGGGGCGGTTCAAGAGCACATCGGTGTGGCCGTAAGAGGCATGAATGTCCCAATGCTCCAGCTGCGTGGTGGCTGGCAACACATAGTCGGCGTAGTCGGCGGTGTCTGTTTGGAAGTGCTCGAGCACCACCGTGAACAAATCTTCTCGTGCAAAGCCGGCCACCACTTTGGGTGAGTCGGGGGCCACGGCCACGGGGTTGCTGTTGTAGACAATCAAGGCTTGAACCTGGGGGCCAAAGGCCGCAGAGGTGCTGCGCAGCAAGTCGTTGCCGATGGTCGACATGTTCAAGGTGCGTGGGCGGCGATCGCCCAGCAAATCGGGCCTTTGCAGCGCCTGTTTATTGACTGAAAAACGGCTCGAGTTCGACAGCAACACCCCCCCGCTGCGCTCGCGCCAGGCCCCAATCAGCGCCGGCAAGCAGGCGATGGCGCGCACCGCATTGCCACCGCCATGGGCGCGTTGCACGCCGTAGTTCAGGCGGATGGCCGCAGGCCGGGTGCGGCCGTAATCCTCGGCCAGTTGAATGATTTGATCGACGGGTAATCCACAGAACTCAGCAGCCCGTTCGGGCGGCCATTCCAAGGCGCGATCGCGCAGTTCGGGCCAGCCCAAAGTGTGCGCCGCCAAATACCCATGGTCCAGCCAATGTTCTTGCGCATCGCGCGTAATGAGCTGCTGCATGATCGCAAAAGCCAAGGCCGCATCGGTGCCAGGTTTTAAGGCCAGGTGGACGTCGCATTTGTCGGCGGTTTCACTGCGGCGCGGGTCAATGCAGACCAGTTTCGCGCCTTGGCGCTTGGCCTCCATGGCGAGTCGCCAAAAGTGCAGGTTGCTGCCAATCGAGTTGCTGCCCCAGATCACGATCAATCGGGCTTCAGAAAAGAACTCCACCCGCATGCCCAACTTGCCACCAAAAGTGTGGGCCAAAGCGGTGCCACCGGCGGATGAACAAATGGTTCGGTCTAAAAAAGAGGCGCCCAAGCGGTTAAAAAAACGGCTGGCCATGGCCTCGCCCTGGACCTGGCCCATGGTCCCGGCGTAGCTGTAAGGCAGGATGGCTTGAGGGTCGATGGCCGAGAGCGTTCTGAGGCGTTCCCCAATGTCAGCGAGGGCCTGCGCCCAAGTAACGCGCTCGAACTTGGCATTCGGGCCTTTGGGGCCCACCCGTTTCATGGGGTAGAGCAATCGTTCGGGGTGGTAGGTGCGCTCGGTATAGCGGCTGACCTTGGTGCACAAAACCCCATCAGTCAAAGGGTGATTGGGGTTGCCTTTCACGGAGATCGCCACGCCGTCTTTCACTTGGGTGACCAAGGAGCAGGTGTCGGGGCAGTCATGCGGGCAGGCCCCCAGGACTGGGTTCATCGGGTTTTCAGAAAGTGCTGGCATCATGACGCCCATTGTGCCGAAAAACCGTTTTGCTGACTTGGTTTGCCAAGTTTGAAGCCGAGTGATAAGGTAATAGCCATGAAACTGAATGAATCGATTTTGGCTGATGCGCCTGCCATCGCGTCAATTCGCCGTGATTTGCATGCCCACCCTGAGCTGTGTTTTGAAGAGGTTCGCACCGCCGATGTGGTCGCGAAAAAACTGACCGAATGGGGCATTCCCATTCACCGCGGTATGGGCAAAACCGGCGTGGTCGGCATTTTGAAAAACGGCACCAGTTCGCGCGCCATTGGCCTCCGGGCAGACATGGATGCGCTGCCCATGAGCGAGGTCAACACCTTCGCCCACGCCAGCCGCCACGCGGGCAAGATGCATGCGTGTGGACACGACGGCCACACGGCCATGTTGTTGGCCGCGGCGCAAAACCTGGCCAAAAACCGCGACTTTGATGGCACGGTTTATTTCATTTTCCAACCCGCCGAAGAGGGCGGTGGCGGGGCACGTGAAATGATCGCCGATGGCCTGTTTGAGCAATTCCCGATGGAGGCTGTGTTTGGCATGCACAACTGGCCAGGCGGTCACATCGGGCAATTTGCGGTCAGCCCAGGGCCGGTCATGGCGTCCAGTAACGAGTTCAAGATCACGGTGCGCGGCAAAGGTGCGCACGCGGCCATGCCCGACATGGGCATCGACCCGGTGCCAGTGGCTTGCCAAATGGTGCAAGGTTTTCAAACCATCATCAGCCGCAACAAAAAGCCGATTGATGCCGGCGTGATTTCCGTCACCATGATCCACGCGGGGTCTGCCACCAATGTGGTGCCTGACTTTTGCGAATTGCAAGGCACGGTACGCACCTTCACATTGGAGGTCTTGGACCTGATTGAACAACGCATGCGGGATGTGGCCAAAAACATCGCTGCCGCTTTTGACTGCCAGTGTGATTTTGAGTTTGATCGCAACTACCCGCCCACCATCAACCATGCCGATGAAGCACAGTTTGCGCGTGATGTCATGACCGACATCGTCGGTGCATCCCATGTCTTGCCACAAGAGCCCACCATGGGTGCGGAAGACTTCGCTTATATGCTTCAAGCCAAGCCGGGCGCCTATGTGTTCATCGCCAACGGCGAAGGCCAGCACCGTGCTTTGGGCCATGGCGCGGGTCCCTGCACCTTGCACAATCCCAGTTACGACTTCAACGACGATTTGATTCCCTTGGGGGGCACGTATTGGGTTCAGCTGGCCAAGCGTTGGTTGGCGAGGACTGGCGCTTAAGTTCTCTCTATTTCTATAAAACCCAAGCGCAAGTTGGGCTTTCAGGTGGGCTAAAGTTCGCCCATGCAAATCGCAACATTGCGCCAACAACTGAGGGCTTTAGGGGCTCGCCCGATTCACGAAGAACGGGTGCTGCGTCTGTGGTCCCAAGCCAAACCCCAAGACAGTGGGCGTCGCCCGCTGGAAGCCTTCATGCCGGCTGCGCTGCGGGCCGCTTTGCCTGAGTTGGCCCAATCATTAAAAGACCTGGCGGTGCTGCAAAGCAGTCACCCGGGTGAAGACGGCTCAGTGCGTTTGCTGGTCGGACTGCAAGAGGGACAAACCGTGGAGAGTGTCTTATTGCCACGCGGCGGTTTGTGCGTTTCCAGTCAAGTCGGTTGTGCGGTGGGTTGCCGCTTTTGCATGACGGGTCAAAGCGGGTTACTGCGCCAATTGAGCAGCGGGGAAATCGTCGCCCAAGTGGCTTTGGCGCGCACTTTGAAGCCTGTTAACAAGGTGGTTTTCATGGGCATGGGAGAGCCAGCGCACAATTTAGACAATGTGATGGAGGCCATCGATTTGTTGGGAACCCAAGGCAATATTGGGCATAAAAACTTGGTGTTCTCCACCGTTGGGGACGCTCGGGTTTTTGAGCGCTTGCCCTTGGGACGCGTTAAACCCGCCTTGGCCGTATCCTTGCACACGACACAACCAGAACTGCGTCAAGCTTTGTTGCCACGCGCGCCTGAATTTTCTCCGCAAGCCTTGGTTGAAGCCGCCGATGCCTATGCGCATCAGACGGGCTACCCGATTCAATACCAATGGACTTTGTTGGCGGGCGTCAACGATGGTGACGATGAAGTGGCTGGCCTGGTTGAATTGCTCAAAGGCCGTTACGGTGTGCTGAACCTCATTCCCTACAACAGGGTGCCCGATTTGCCCTACCAGCGACCCACTTGGGAGCGGGCGGCTGCGATGGCCAGATCGCTACATCAGCAAGGCATTCTCACCAAGCTCCGCCATTCAGCGGGACAAGATGTGGACGCGGGCTGCGGCCAATTGCGGGCACGCGCGATTTCAAGCGTGGGTAATCCAATTCGCATAGTCGCTGCCGTCTAAGTGCGGCAGGTTGTTGAAGCTGATCAAGCTCATGCGCTTGGGGTTGAAGTTGAACTCACTCACCGCGGTGTTGCGGATGCGCATGTTCAGCTCGATCGTGCTCTCTGCAGGACAGCCCAGCACATGGCCGACCGCGGTTGAAATCGGGCCGCCGCTCGAGACCATCAGCACATTGCCATCGGTGTTTTTGCGCACATGGGCCAAGGCGCTGGCGACGCCTTCAACAAATTCAACGTAACTGGGCATGCCGTGCGGCGAGGTAACGCCTGCCATCCACTGCGTCAATCCGTCACGCAAAATTCGAAAGTGCTGGCGATACAGCGCCGGTGTATCGGGTTTGGGCAGCGGCATGGGGTGAATGGCCGCAATGACCGCATGGCTGTCGTATTCATTCAAGCCGGGCCAAACCGTCTCTTGGTTGGCGATGCTTGCGCCTTCCCCCATTCCTTTTTGAATGCCCGTCAAGGTATCGGCTTGACGCTTCAAACTGCCGCGAATCGTGGCTGAAAACTGAAGGCCCCGGCTGGCCAAGTACTCGCCAAGTCGATGGCTTTGGCGATGCCCCAACTCGCTGAGTTGGTCGTAATTTTCTGCGCCAAATGAGGCCTGGCCGTGGCGCACGAGGTAGAGAGTTCCCATGGATTCATTCTGTCAAAGTCACCCAGCGTTCGCAGTCCCGTGTGCGTCAACTCAAAGCTTCTAAGCGCTCCAAGGCTTGCAATAACTGGTCTTCGAGGGAGGCAAATCGCGTGTTGAGTTGCATCGCGCGATTGGGGTCGGTGGCATACAGGCGGCCGTCGGCCAGTTCGGCTTGGATGCTGTTTTGCTCGGCCTCTAGTTTGGCCATTAAATCGGGCAGGGCATCAAATTCGCGCTGTTCTTTATAGCTGAGTTTTTTCTTGGGGCTGGTCGATGGGGCAGCAAGCGGTGCAGCCAAAGGGGTGATGGGGGCCAAAGCCGCTTTGGTGGCCGCTTTCGTTTCCCCCGCACTGGACTTGGCCTGGGCCGCGCGGCTGCGTTGGGATTGCACCAGCCAGTCTTGGATGTCGCCTTCGTATTCACGCCAGTGGCCTTGGCCTTCCCAAGCCAAGGTGCTGGTCACCACGTTGTTCAAAAAAGTACGGTCATGGCTGACCAAGAAAACCGTGCCGTCGTAGTTTTGCAGCAAGTCTTCTAGCAACTCCAAGGTGTCGATGTCCAAGTCGTTGGTGGGCTCGTCCAGCACCAAAACGTTGGCGGGACGGGCGAACAAGCGCGCCAAAAACAAGCGATTGCGCTCACCGCCTGACAAAGATTTCACAGGCGAATTGGCGCGTGCGGGTGAGAACAAGAAGTCGCTCAAATAGCTTTTGACGTGCTTGCGGCTTTGACCAATTTCAATCCATTCACTGCCCGGGCTGATGAAGTCTTCTAATGTGGCTTCTAAATTCACGCCTTGGCGCATCTGATCGAAATAAGCCACTTGCAAGTTGGCGCCTTGACGCACGCCGCCGGTATCGGGCGAGAGTTCGCCCAAAATCATTTTGAGCAAGGTCGTTTTGCCCGCGCCGTTGGGGCCGATGAGGCCAACCTTGTCGCCGCGCAAAATGGTGCCGCTGAAATGGTTGACGATGATTTTCTCGCCAAACGATTTGCTCACGTCGGTGAGTTCGGCCACGATTTTGCCCGTGGGAGCGCCAGAGGCGAGGTCGAGCTTGACGCTGCCCAAAGCATCTCGACGGGAGGCCCTGGATTCGCGCAATTTTTCGAGTCGGCCAATGCGGCTTTGGCTGCGCGTGCGCCGCGCTTCGACGCCTTTGCGAATCCAAATTTCTTCTTGGGCCAACAACTTGTCGGCCTTGGCGGAGATGACCGCTTCTTGCGCCAGCTGCTCTTCTTTTTGAATCAAATACTGGGCAAAGTTGCCGGGGTAAGAGCGCAAGTGGCCGCGGTCCAACTCCACGATTCGTGTGGCGACGGCATCCAGAAAGGCGCGGTCGTGGGTGATGGTGATCAAGCTGCCTTTGAATTCTTTCAGCAAACCCTCCAACCACTCAATGGAATCCAGGTCCAAGTGGTTGGTCGGCTCATCCAGCAGCAATACCTGGGGTTGTGCCACCAGCGCTTGGGCCAAGGCCACCCGTTTTTTGTTGCCGCCCGATAGTTTTCCGACCACGTCTTGCGGATTCAAGTGCAGGCGCTCCAGTGTTTCTTCGACGCGCTGCTCCCAATTCCAAGCGTCGTAGGCTTCTATTTGCGATTGCAAAGCGTCGAGGTCAACGCCGTCAGCGCCAGACAAATACAACTCGCGCACGGCAATCACCTCTTTCAAACCCTCGCTGGCGGATTCGAAGACGGTGTGCGCTGGATCGAGCAAGGGCTCTTGCGCCACATAGGCAATGCGCAGATTTTGCTGGACCTGCAGGGTGCCGTCATCGGGCTTTTCCAATCCCCCCAAAATTTTGAGCAAGGACGATTTGCCCGCCCCGTTGCGGCCAATCAGCCCCACGCGTTCGTTGGATTCGAGGGAGAAGCCTGCGCCGTCGAGCAGGGCCACGTGGCCAAAAGCCAAGTGGGCGTCAAGGAGTGTGATGAGTGCCATTGGCAAGGATTATCGTTTGGCTATATCCTTGCTGGATGAAAAGACGATCATGGTTATTGACATCGGGCGCTTTGGCAGCGGGTTTATTGGTGGGTTGGACGGCCTTGCCGCCCAGGTCCCGGCTGGGCACCACCGGACAGGCCCTGGATGCTGCGGGCAAAGAAACCGTGAATTTGAATGGCTGGATTTCAATTCGAGCCGATGGGCGCATTGCGTTGGCAATGCCCCGCAGCGAAATGGGTCAGGGCGTCTTCACGGGTTTTGCGACCTTGGCTGCCGAAGAGTTGGACGTCGCCCTGGATCAAATTCACCTTGAAACCGCCGGCCCCGAAAGCCTCTACGGGAACGTGGCCATGTTCGCGGCCAGCTTGCCTTTTCACCCTTCAGAGTCGTCGGCCAATCCGCCCCTCTTTAAAGTGAAAGCCGCCGATTGGGTGGTGCGCAAGTTGGTGCGGGAGTTGGGCGTCAGCGTGACCGGGGGGTCTTCGAGCATGGCCGATGCTTGGGAGGTGGTGCCTTTGGCCGCCGCCACAGCGCGGGCCAGATTGCTGGCCGCCGCGGCGCAGGCTTGGCAGGTGCCGGTGACCGAGTTGGTCACCCAAGGTGGGCGGGTGTTGCATGCACCCAGCGGCCGTTCGGCCAGCTATGCCGATTTAGCGCCACAGGCTGCCAAGGTGTCGGTGGGCGACGTCCAACTTAAGCCACGGGCTCAATGGCAACTGATTGGCAAGACGGGCGGGCGTGTGGATACCACGGCCAAAGTGAATGGCACGGCTGTTTTTGGTTTGGATGTTCGCCCCGCTGTTCCTGATAAGACCTCTGAAAAATGCCTTTTTGCCGTGGCTGCCATGGCCCCTCAGCTCGGGGGTCGTTTGGCCGAGGTGGAGGCGTCTTCTGCGTTGGCGCTGCCTGGCGTGGTGCGTTGGGTGAAGTTGCCAGCGAAAG
This sequence comes from uncultured Curvibacter sp., assembly GCA_903834975.1. Lineage (GTDB taxonomy): Bacteria > Pseudomonadota > Gammaproteobacteria > Burkholderiales > Burkholderiaceae_C > Curvibacter. Next base: position 1,715 of record CAILKX010000108.1, on the reverse strand, counting down.
CAGGGAGCACGGAAGGCTTTGCCGTGGTGGCACAAAACACCTGGCAGGCGATGCAAGGCGTCAAGGCCATGAAGGCCAATTGGCTTTCGCCCGAGGGGGATGCATCGATGGGGCCGGTTGACACTGATCAAGCCATGAAGGCCTTGAAGTCGGCGGTGCAAACTGACCAAGGGTTTGTTTTTTATGAACAGGGTGACGCTTTGCCGGAGGGGGCCAAGTCCAAACCCGATCTGCAAGCGCTGTACACCGCCCCTTATTTAGCGCACCAAACTTTGGAGCCCATGAACTGCACCGTGCAGTCGGTCAACGGCAGGCTGAAAATTTGGGCGCCGACCCAAGTGCCCAGTTTTGTTTTGGACGCCGCCGCGAAGGCGGCTGGGGTTTCAGCCGATCATGTGGACCTGCAAGTGACCTTGCTGGGCGGTGGTTTTGGGCGTCGTTTGGAGCTGGACTTTGTCTTGCAAGCCGTTGAGGTGGCGCGGGCGTGTTCCCCGCAACCTGTGCAACTGATGTGGCCACGTGAGCAGGACACCCGTCATGACTTTTACCGCCCCGCCGGCGCGGCACAGTTCAAGGCCTGGTTGACGCCCGATGGACAGGTGTCTGGTTTGTCGGTCGTTTCTGCGGGCGATGCCATCACCCCGCGCTGGTTGGCCCGCGTCATGCCGATGATGGCGGGGCCGGTCGACATGCCGGACAAAACCACCGCAGAGGGTCTGTTTGATTTGCCCTATGGCATCCCGCGTCAGGTCATGCGGCACGTGGCCACCCGCGCGCGCATCCCGATCGGGTTTTGGCGGTCTGTTGGGCATTCGCACAACGCGTTCTTCAGTGAATCCTTTATCAATGAATTGGCCGACTTGGCACACCAAGACCCAATTGCTTTTCGCCTGCAATTGTTGGCGCACCAACCCAGGCACAAAGCGGTGCTGTCGTTGGCAGCAGAAAAAGCCCATTGGGGTCAACCTTTGCCTTCTGGCGTCGCCAGAGGGGTGGCCTTGCACGAGTCGTTTGGCACCGTGGTCGCTCAAGTCGTGGAGGCGAGCTTGAAGGGCGGGGCTTTGAAGATTCACAGGGTCGTCTGTGCTGTGGACTGCGGTACGGTCATCAATCCCTTGGTGGTCGCGCAACAAATGGAAGGCGCTGTGGTGTTTGCTTTAAGCGCCGCTCTGTATGGAGAGATTGACGTCAAAAATGCCGCGGTTCAGCAAGGCAATTTCAACGATGCGCCCGTCGTGCGAATGGCTGAGTCGCCGTTGGTGGAAACCTTTTGTGTCGACAGCCATGCCAGCCCGACTGGGGTGGGCGAGCCCGGCGTACCGCCATTGGCGCCTGCCTTGGCGGCGGCTCTGTTTGCTTTGGATGGACAACGCCGACGCTCATTGCCCCTGAAATGGGCTTAATCCCCCTGCCCCTTGGGGTTGGCGACGACCGTTTGTCACATTTCTTTGAAATACTTGTGTTGTGTTGAAACTTGGTGTTATAGTCGAGGGCTTCGCTGCTTAAAAGTGGTGAGGGACTTGATGCGGGTTTGGGTGTTGAGCGGGGAAGAAAAAAGTTTTAAAAAGTTTTTAAATTTTTTGATCTTTTTGTTCTGGGGCTTAAAACTGGTGTTATAGTAGAGGGCTTCGCTGATCGCAGCGGGGTTTAGCAAGAGATGGGGTTGAGGTTAATTCTGAGGCTTTGTTTTTTGTGGGTTCATTAAAAATTTACAG
>CAILKX010000107.1 GCA_903834975.1 uncultured Curvibacter sp. | reverse complement strand
CTTGGCTTGTTGGCAAGGTCTTGAATTTTACTTTTTAGCGCCCAAGCCCTTAACAATTCGCCAAAATAGCGGTTTTGAAGTTTTCTGAGTCCTTTTTTAGCCCCTTTTAGAACGCCCCAACATGATCGATGTGACCCAACACAATTTTGAGCAAGAGGTACTCGAAGCCTCCGCGACCACGCCGGTCTTGATCGACTTCTGGGCGCCTTGGTGTGGCCCCTGTAAAACCTTGGGTCCCGTGCTTGAAAAGCTCGAAGCCGATTACCAAGGCCGCTTCAAACTGGCCAAGGTGGACTCGGATCAAGAGCCCCAATTGGCCGGTGCTTTCGGCATTCGCAGCATCCCCACTTGCGTCTTGATGGTAGGCGGTAAACCGGTCGATGGCTTCATGGGCGCACAAACCGAGGGCCAATTGCGCGCTTTTTTGGACAAGCACCTCCCCAGTGAAGAGGCCCTTCACGCCGAAGCCGAAACCGAGGCCGCAGAGGCCCTGATTCAAGCCGGCGACACCGAGGCCGCCTTGGCCAAATTGGCAGAAGCTTTAACCGCCGACCCCAGCAACGACGACGCGCGCTTCGATTACGCCAAACTGTTGATCGCCGGCGGCGCTTTTGAAGAGGCCCACGCGGTGCTGCAAGACCCCTTGGCCCGTATCCCCAAACCCCTGAGATTTGAGGCTTTGGCCACCTGGTTGCACGCCATGGAATACGTCGATAGCCAAGCCTTTGCCAGCCAATTCGGCGGCTGGGAATGGCCCCAGTTCGACGCCAAGATTGCCGAAAATAAACGTGACTTTGAAACCCGTTATGCCAAGGCCGCTGCCTTGTTATCGGCCGGCTTGCTGCCCGAATCCATGGACGAGTTGTTGGAAATCGTCCTGCGTGACCGCGCTTGGAACCAAGAGCTGGCGCGCAAAACCGTGGTCGCCATTTTGGAACTGTTAACACCACCCAAACCCAAGGGGAGTGGCGAGGCGGGCAACAAAACCGCCGGTGGCATTGAGCTGGCGGGCAAGGCTGTGGCAGCGCTTGACCCCCAAGCCGAGAGGGTGGCGCGCTATCGTCGCAAGCTCAGCATGGCGCTGAATTGAGTCTTGAGTCTTGAGACTTAAGGCTTACACCGGCAAGCCGGTTAAACGCGCCAAGGCCTCGCGGTATTTGGCCGCTGTCTTTTCAATCACCTCGGGCGGCAACTTCGGCGCCGGCGCCGTTTTGTCCCAAGGCTGGCCATTGACCTGCGCTGTTTCCAACCAGTCGCGCACAAATTGCTTGTCATAGCTGGGGGGGTTTTCGCCGGCGGCAAAGGCGGCGTCGTAGCCTTCGACGGGCCAGTAACGCGAACTGTCGGGGGTCAATACCTCGTCCATCAAGACCAATTGGCCCTCGGCATCCAAGCCAAATTCAAACTTGGTGTCGGCGATGATCATGCCTTTTTTGAGGGCCATTTCATACGCTGTTTTGTAAATAGCGATGCTGATGTCTCGGATGCGGGTGGCCAAGTCCAAGCCGATCATTTCCACGGTTTTTTCAAACGTGATGTTTTCGTCGTGTTCGCCCATTTCCGCTTTGGCCGCGGGCGTATAAATGGGCTCGGGTAAACGCGAGGCATTTTTCAAACCGCCAGGCAAGGGCACGCCGCAGACCGATTGGCTGGCCTGGTATTCCTTCCAGCCGCTGCCTGCCAAATAGCCTCGCACCACGGCCTCCACCGGAATGGGTTTGAGGCGCTTGACCAACATGGAACGCCCGCGCACCTGGGCGCGTTCGTCGGCCTTGACCACGCTTTCGGGCGCATCGCCGGTGAGGTGATTCGGGCAAATAGCGCCCAAATGGCCAAACCAAAAAAGCGCCATCTCTGTCAGCAAAGCGCCTTTGCCGGGTATGGGTTCACCCATGATGACATCAAAGGCAGACAGGCGATCGCTGGCCACCATCAAGATGCGGTCATCGCCCACCGCGTAG
>CAILKX010000106.1 GCA_903834975.1 uncultured Curvibacter sp. | reverse complement strand
CTGCTTCTTGACCGAAACCATCATCGCCACCCAAGTGCTCGATTTCCGAACACTTAAGCGAGATTAATCGCGCTTAATCGGGCTTCATTTAGAAAGAGAAGCGCTCGACCTCTTGGCGCGTCGCATTGGCGATCTTCGACAATTCCACCACCGTCGCGGTGATTTCTTCGGAAGCCGCCGCGTTGCTTTGGGCAATGCGGTCGACGCTGGCCACGTTGGCGTTGATTTCTTCCATCGCCGTGCTTTGTTGTTCCAAGGCCGCGGCAATGCGTTGCAACATCTGATCGGTTTCTTGCGAACCGCGTTCGATGTTGGCCATGTCTTCGTTCACCGCCGACACCGCTTGCACCGCCAAATGGGCTTCTTTCACCGCTTGCTCGACCAGCACCGCGATTTCTTTGGAGCTCTCGGCGCTGCTGACAGCCAGTTTGCCGACTTCATCGGCCACCACCGCAAAGCCCTTGCCGTGCTCGCCAGCGCGGGCCGCTTCGATGGCGGCGTTCAAGCTGAGCAAATTGGTTTTGTTGGCAATCTTTTCAATCACTTCGGTGATCTTGTTGATTTTTTCCGAGTTGGTGGCGATGTTGTTCACCACTTTCACCATTTCGTCCATCTTGGTCATGCTGGTGCGCACGACGGTCACGGCGCCGCGCGACTTTTGGCTGGCCGCCTCGGTGCTGCGGGACACTTCCGCCACCGAAGTCACGGTTTGGCGAACCGCCGTCGAGACTTGGCTGATGGCGTGGGTTTGGTTTTGAGCACCGTCAGAAATCTGGCCAATCGCGCTGCTGGTTTCGCTGGACGCCGAAGCCACTTGGCGGGCATTCGTGTTGATGCTGGCCATGGCCTGCGCCAAAGAGTTCAAGGTTTCGTTGATGTTGTTCTTCAAAGCGGCCAAGCTGCCTTGGCCGTTGGCGTTGACGCGTGAGGTCAAATTGCCACGCGACATTTCGCCCATCACGCTGACCACTTCGCTCAACACGCTGTCCAAGGCGGTGATGGCTTGTTGGGCGTTTTCCAAAATCAACTTGTATTCGCCTTGTTCGCCGCTGATGTGAACCCGCTTGTCAAATTGGCCTTCGGCCAAGGCCGTCATGACCTCGCGCAACGAGCTCACGGTTTGGTGAACGCGCGTTTGAACGTCGGCAATGCGACCCAAAATGACGGGGAAAATGCCCTTCAAACCAGCCAACTGGGGTTCGCGAGAAAAGTCGCCTTCGCCCATGCGGTTCACCACCGTCAGTGATTCACGGAACACCGCTTCCACTTGGTCCAGCAGTTCGTTCACGCCCCAAGCCGATTGGGACAGGGGTTGGCCCATGGGAATGTTGATGATGCGGCTTTCCAATTTGCCTTGACTGGCTTCGGACAGCACCTTTTCAATCTGGCCCAAAAGCCGGGTATCCGAGCCCATGCCCAACAGCGCCATCGCAAAAATGGCCGCCACCAGAACGGTCAAAACGACAAAAACCAAAGCCCCTTGCGTGGTGAAAAGGCCATAAGCGGCGGCGATCAGGCCCAGCAGGCCCAAACAGACCGCCGCGCTGCGCGATGACATTTCAAAGCGCTTGGAGAGAGAGAACCATTTGCTCATAGGACTGGCCTCGGCCTTTCAAAACTTGATTTAACATTTCCGTGGACGCTGCAATCGCGTCGCGTGCACCGGCACGACGCTCTTCTTCCAGCATTTGCTTGTAAAGCGAAGAAACCACTTGGATCGCTTTGGGGTTGGGTTTGCGGCGCACCGAGTAATAGCCCAGCACCTGACCCGACTCATCCACCGAGGGCGTCACATTGGCCAGCACCCAATAAAAACCGCCGTCTTTGCTGATGTTTTTGACGTAAGCAAACACCTCGCGCTTGCTTTGAATCGCATCCCACAAAATCTTGAATACCGCGCGGGGCATGTCGGGGTGGCGAATCACGTTGTGCTGGGTTCCGATCATTTCAGCTTCGTCGAATCCGGAAAATTCCAAAAAGGTTTTGTTTCCGTAAGTGATGCGGCCTTTGAGGTCGGTTTTGGAGACGATAAATTCGTCTTCTTTCATCACAATTTCGCGACTGGTCGGAATAATGTTTCTTTTGCTCATACAAATCCAAGGGTCGAACGGGGGGAGTTTGCCATAAACACCTTTTGGCCTGGCTATTTGTTACCAAATATATTCGAGAGAGCCCATCGGCGCCATCCGAGTTTTCCTCAATAACCCAGGGCCATTCCCGTCGCCCTTCTTCCGTCGGTCGCCCCCGTCCATCGAGGGCCTGTTTCGTTTTGACGAATCACCGCGAGGTGGTTGGCCACATAGGGTGGGCCGAATTGGTGCCCCATGGCTTGCAAAGCGCTGGCCGTTTCAGCAGAAATGGCGCCGGGCTCAAACTGGGTGGCATCGGGCATCCATTGGTGGTGAAAACGCGGCGTGTCGATGGCGGTTTGCAAATCCATGCCGTAGTCGATGGTGTTGAGGAGGGTGTGCAACACCGCGGTGATGATGCGGCTGCCGCCCGGGGTGCCGACCACCATGAACGGCTTGCCGTCGTGCAGGACCACCGTCGGGCTCATGCTGGACAAGGGCCGTTTACCAGGGGCAATCGCGTTGTTTTCGCCTTGCACCAAGCCAAACAAGTTGGGGTGATTGGGTTGGATGGCGAAGTCGTCCATCTCGTCGTTCAGCAAAATGCCGGTGCCGGGCACCGTGACCCGCGCGCCAAACCAGTTGTTCAGGGTGTAGGTGACCGACACCACGTTGCCCGCCTCATCGGCCACCGAGTAATGGGTGGTGTTTTGGCCTTCATGCGGGGGGACGCCTTGTTTCAGGTTTTTGGACACGCCCGCTTGTTGCAAGTCAATCGCCGCGCGAAGTTGGGCGGCGTAGGCTTTGTCGGTTAACTTGGCGACGGGGTTCATCACCCAGCCGGGGTCGCCCAATTCAAAGTTGCGGTCCAAGTAGGCGTGGCGCATGGCCTCAATTTGCACATGCACCGCTTGCGGCGATCGAAAACCCCATTGGGCCAGCGGATAGCCTTCCAAAATGTTCAAGATTTCGCAAACAATCGTCCCGCCAGAGCTGGGCGGCGGCGCAGAAATGATTTGATAGCCGCGGTATTGGCAAGTCACTGGCTGGCGTTCGATGGCTTTGTAGCTGGCCAAATCTTGGGCGTCGATCAATCCGCCGTGTTGTTGGTTGGCCAACACTATTTTTTCAGCCACCGGGCCTCGGTAAAAACCAGATTCTCCTTGGGCGGCCACTTGGCGAAGCGTGGACGCCAAATCGGTTTGGCGCAAAGTTTCACCGGCCACATAGGGCTGGCCGTTGTGGGTAAAAATGTTGGCCGAGGCCGGGTCTTTGGCCAAATCGGGCGTGGCGCTTTGCAACAACTCGGCATCACCGGCGTCCAGCACAAAGCCTTTTTCAGCCAACACAATGGCCGGCTCCACCAAGCTTGACCGTGATTGGGTGCCGAACTGGGCCCGGGCCAATTCCAAGCCCGCCACAGTGCCCGGTACGCCCGCCGACAAATAGCCCAAGGTGCTCAAGTTGGGAATGACCTTGCCTTGGGCATCTAAAAACAGGGTTTGGGTCGCCCGCCCAGGCGCGGTTTCGCGAAAGTCGATCACCGTTTGGCGACCATCGGCCATACGCAAGGTCATGAAGCCGCCGCCGCCCAAATTGCCTGCGGCGGGGTAAACCACCGCCAGGGCGTAACCCACTGCAACGGCCGCATCGACGGCGTTGCCACCGCTTTTTAAAACTTGCACGCCCACTTGGGTGGCCAGGTGTTGCGCGCTGACCACCATGCCATGCTCGGCGTGGGCGGTTTCGGGGGTGGCGGAGGCGGCGTGCGCCGTCCCCGCTGGACCCCAAGGACTCAACGCTGCAAATAGCGATAAAGGAAGCGCTAAACAGAGCGATGAAAAAAGCCCAAGCCCCCGCTTTAAGCGTGCGGCCACTCCTGGCGGGCCACATAAATCGCGGCGTAATGCCCCAGGGGGGGCAAAGGTTGGCGATGCGATGCGCCGTCGGTATCCGGTCCCGAGTCGGTCAGCAGATGCCAGGCGCGGGTCACGATGGATGCCCATTTTTGAACAGTTTGGTGTGTCATTTGAACCTCCCATAAAACAATGTATACGGTTTTAGCTCAAAAAATTAAAACTGTCAATACTGTTTTAGACGCCTTCAACAATCCGGATTTCGCGGTCCACGGCATTGCCAAGCAAAGCCAACGCCTCTTTGTACGCGGCGCTGTCGTAGGCTTTTAAGGCCGCTTCCACGCTGTCGAACTCAATCAACACCGTTCGGTTCATCTCGCCTTGCTCTTTCACGGCTGCGGGCAGGCCGCGGGCCAAAATACGCCCACCACCGGCGACCAGCGCGGGTCCAGCCAGTTTGGCGTAGGCAGCCAGCGCGTTTTCATCGTGAATGGCGTGGTAAATACTAATGAAATAGGCCTTGGGCATGGTGTGTTCCTGAGCGTTTTGGGGTGATGGAATGGTGATGAATGGGTGTTGAATTGAACACCCAAAAAGTCAAACAATGGTAGCCGCTTTGGGCGTTAAAGGTGCTGATAAGCCCCGGAATTAAAGGCCCATTCAGGGAAATTCCTGATGAGATATTTTGTAAAATACGTTTCCAAAATTAAAAAAATAGGCCGAAATGATTCGATAAGAGTCATCCAAGCCCCTTGGTACTTACCCCTTACACCTACCGCCTTTTTTCCTCGGAGCGCTCTCTTGACTACCCAACAAAATTTTCTTTCAGCCGCCCTGATCTCGGCCGTCTTGGTCACTCTCGCCGGTTGCAGCACGCCCATCAAAAAGGACGAATCGCCTGCAGCGGCCGCACCCACCCCCGCATCCCCTTCAACGCCCGCTTCGGCGCCTGCCGCGGCTGAATCGGCTGTGGCCAAGGTCACGGTGCCCGATCACCTCGATCCCAACAGCGCCCTTCGCCGTGAAAACAGCGTGTTCTTTGAATTCGACAAATTCTCAATTCCCGCCAAAGACGTCGCCACCGTCGACCGCCATGCCAAGTACCTGGTGGCCCGTCCCAGCCTGAGCATCAAAATTGAAGGCAACGCCGATGAACGCGGTGGCCGCGAATACAACTTGGCCTTGGGCCAAAAGCGTGCCGATGCCGTCAAACAAGCTTTGAAACTGGCCGGCGTGAAAGAAGACCAAATGGAATCGGTGAGCTTTGGCAAAGAAAAGCCCGTCGCCCAAGGTCATGACGAAGCCGCTTGGGCACAAAACCGCCGAGCCGACATCGTTTACCCGAGCAAGTAAGCCGCTCTAGAATTGCAGCATGACCGCTGCTGCAACCCCTTCGACTTCCCCGTTCCTCAAAAACACGTGGTACGTGGCCGCTGCTTCGCACGAAGTCACGGACGCACCTTTGGGTCGAAAAATCTGCAATGAGCGGCTGGTTTTTTTCCGCGATCAAAACCAAGCCATTGCCGTTTTAGAAGACTTTTGCCCCCACCGCGGCGCGCCCTTGTCCTTGGGCCGCGTTTGCGAAGGCAAACTGGTTTGCGGCTACCACGGCCTTGAAATGGGCTGCGACGGCAAAACCGTTGCCATGCCCGGCCAACGGGTGCGCGGCTTTCCCGCCATTCGACGCTTTCCGGCGGTGGAGCGTTATGGCTTCATTTGGGTGTGGCCGGGCGATGCCGCTTTGGCCAATGCCGACGCCATTCCGCATCAAGCATGGGCCGAACACCCCGAGTGGGCTTATGGCGGCGGGCGCTATCACATTCAATGCGACTACCGCCTGATGATCGACAACCTGATGGACCTGACGCACGAAACCTATGTGCACGCCAGCAGCATTGGGCAAAAAGAAATCGACGAAACGCCTTGCAAAACCACCGTTGAAGGCCAACAAGTGGTGACGAGCCGCTTTATAAATAACATCGAAGCGCCCCCTTTTTGGCGCATGGCCTTGCGTGGCAACGGCCTGGCCGACGACGTACCGGTCGACCGCTGGCAAATTTGCCGCTTCACGCCCCCCAGCCACGTGATGATTGAAGTGGGTGTGGCCCACGCCGGTCACGGCGGTTACGACGCCCCACCCGAGCACAAGGTGTCGAGCATTGTGGTGGACTTCATCACGCCCGAAACCGACACCTCGATTCATTATTTTTGGGGCATGGCGCGGCACTTTCAGCCCCAAAACGCCGAGTTGACCGACAGCATTCGCACGGGCCAAGGCAAAATTTTCAGCGAAGACCTGGAAATTCTGGAGCGCCAGCAACGCAACTTGTTGGAGCACCCTGAGCGTGCCTTGCTGATGCTCAACATCGACGCCGGTGGCGTGCAATCGCGCAAAATCATCGACACGCTGATCGCCTCTGAAAAAGCCGCAGCGCATTCAGCTTCCAAGTCACCGAGCCCTTTCTAAACCCCTTCAAAACATGAGCACCTCAGAACGCGCCTTCCAAGTCAAACTCGCCAGCACCGGCCAAATCATTGACGTGGCGGCCGATGAGTCCGTCGCACAGGCCTTGTTGAAGGCTGGCGTTGACCTGATGACTTCTTGCGAACAGGGCGTTTGCGGCACCTGCATGACCGGCGTCATCGAGGGCATTCCCGACCACCGTGACAGCTATTTGGTACCCGAAGAGCAAGCCCAAAACGACGTCTTCATGCCCTGCTGCTCAAGATCCAAAAGCGATCTGCTCGTCATTGACCTTTAACCTTTAATCTGAATTTAGATCAGAAT
>CAILKX010000105.1 GCA_903834975.1 uncultured Curvibacter sp. | reverse complement strand
GTGGCCACCTCCTTGTTGATGGTGGCTATTCTGTTGGCAGGTCTCTTGGCCTTCCGCTTGTTGCCGCTTTCGGCCTTGCCCGAGGTCGATTACCCAACCATTGAGGTCACCACCCTTTACCCCGGGGCCAGCCCCGATGTGGTCACCTCCTCGATCACGGCGCCGCTGGAGGTGCAGTTCGGCCAGATGCCAGGCTTGACGCAAATGTCCTCCACCAGCTCGGGCGGTGCGTCGGTCATCACGCTGCGTTTTTCATTGGATGTGACGCTGGATGTGGGCGAGCAAGAGGTGCAAGCGGCCATCAATGCGGCGACCAATTTGCTGCCGGCCGATTTGCCGATGCCACCCATTTACAACAAGGTAAACCCCGCAGATGCGCCGGTCTTGACCTTGGCCATCACCTCCAAAACGCTGCCCGTGATTCGGGTCCACGATCTGGTCGAAACCCGGCTGGCACAAAAGCTCTCTCAAGTGCCCGGCGTGGGCATGGTCTCCATTGCCGGCGGACGCCGCCCTGCCGTGCGAATTCAGGCCAACCCCGAGCGCTTGGCGGCCATGGGCATGTCGCTCGAAGATGTGAGATCGGCCGTTGTGGCCGCCAACGTCAACCAAGCCAAGGGCAGTTTTGACGGGCCTTCGCGGGCCTCGACCATCGACGCGAATGACCAGTTGTTTTCGGCCAGCGATTACGAAAAAATCATCATCGCGTACAAAAACGGCAGCCCGGTTTATTTGCGCGACATCGCCCAAAGTGTGGACGCCGCTGAAAACGCCCGCCTGGCGGCGTGGGCCGATTTGCAGCCTGCCGTGATTTTGAATGTGCAGCGCCAACCGGGTGCGAACGTCATTAAAACGGTCGATCAAATCAAGGCGTTGTTGCCCAAGTTGCAGGCCAATTTACCGGCGTCGTTGGAGGTGCAGGTGCTGACCGACCGCACCGTCACCATTCGCTCTTCGGTGGAAGACGTTGAGTTTGAATTGATGCTCGCCATTGCCTTGGTGGTGATGGTGATTTTTGTGTTCTTGCGCAGCGTGCCCGCGACCTTCATTCCGGCGATGGCCGTGCCCTTGTCCTTGGTGGGCACCTTTGGCGTGATGTATTTGGTGGGCTTTTCCATCAACAACCTGACCCTGATGGCCTTGACCATTTCCACCGGCTTTGTGGTGGACGACGCGATCGTGATGATCGAAAACATTTCCCGCTACGTTGAAGAAGGCATGCCCCCTTTGGAGGCGGCTTTAAAAGGCAGCAAGCAAATTGGGTTTACCATCATTTCGTTGACGCTGTCGTTGATCGCGGTGCTGATTCCCTTGCTCTTCATGAGCGATGTGGTGGGGCGTTTGTTCCATGAATTTGCCATCACCTTGGCGGTGTCGATTTTGATTTCAGCGGTGGTTTCTTTGACCCTCACACCGATGTTGTGCGCCAAGTTGCTCAAACACACGCCCGAGTCCAGCCATGGCCGGATTTACCGCGCCACTGGTCGATTTTTTGACAACATGATTGCCCACTATGGCCGCGCCTTGACGTGGGTGCTGGACCACCGGCACACGGTGATGTGGGTGTTTATTTTTACGGTTTTTTTGACCGCGGTGCTTTACATCGTCGTGCCCAAGGGCTTCTTCCCGGTGCAAGACACGGGCGTCATACAAGGCATTACCGATGCCTCGCAAGACACTTCGTTCCAAGCCATGGCCGAGCGCCAGCAAGCCCTCGCCGAGCAGGTGCTGAAAGACCCCGCAGTGGCCTCGCTGTCGTCGTTCATTGGCATTGACGGCACCAACGCCACTTTGAATGCAGGGCGCATGCTGATCAATTTAAAACCGCGCGACCAACGCGACGCCGATGCCAGTGGCGTGATCCACCGATTGGAAGCCCACTTGAAGGCGGTTCCCGGCATTCAGCTCTACATGCAGCCGGTGCAAGACTTGACGATTGAAGACCACATTTCGCGCACCCAATACCAATTCATGATGTCCTCGCCCAGCCCCGAAATCTTGGCGAAAACCACCCACCAATTGATCGACCGCTTGCAAAAACGCCCCGAACTCAGCAGCGTGGCGAGTGACTTGATGGACAACGGCCGCCAAGCCTGGATCGACATTGACCGCGACACCGCAGGCCGTTTGGGCGTCACCGTGGCGGCCATTGACGCGGCTTTGTACGACGCCTTTGGGCAGCGTTTGGTCTCCACCATCTTCACGCAATCCAATCAATACCGGGTGGTCCTTGAGGTGGCGCCCCGCTTTCAAACCAACCCCCAAGAGTTGACCAAGTTGTATGTGCCCAACGCGGCGGGCGAGCAGGTGGCTTTGGCGAGTTTGGCCAAAATTTCGGAGCGCCCCGTGTCCTTGGTGGTGAACCACTTGGGGCAGTTCCCAGCGGTCACGATTTCGTTCAATGCGGCCCCCGGCGTGTCCTTGGGCGAAGCCGTGCAAGCCATCCGCGATGAAGAAGCGGCGATGGACCTGCCGCTCAGTGTTGAGACTGGTTTTCAAGGCGCGGCCCGGGCTTTCCAGGCGTCGCTGGGCAACACCTTGCTGCTGATTTTGGCGGCGGTCGTCACCATGTACATCGTGCTCGGCGTTTTATACGAAAGCTACATCCACCCCATCACGATTTTGTCGACCTTGCCTTCGGCCGGTTTGGGGGCGTTGCTGGCCTTGAAAATCACGCACCTGGATTTGGACATCATCGCCATCATCGGCATCGTGCTGCTGATTGGCATCGTCAAAAAGAACGCCATCATGATGATTGACTTTGCTTTGGAGGCCGAGCGTGAGCATGGCTTGCCGGCCCGCGAAGCCATTTACCAAGCGGGCTTGTTGCGCTTTCGTCCGATTTTGATGACCACCATGGCGGCCTTGTTGGGCGCTCTGCCGTTGATGCTCGGCACGGGCGTTGGCAGCGAATTGCGGCATCCTTTGGGCGTCACCATGGTCGGCGGTTTGATCGTCAGTCAGTTGCTCACGCTGTTCACCACGCCGGTGATTTATTTGGCCTTCGACGCCTTGTCTCAAAAGTGGCGCGAGCGTCAGAAACGAAACGAATCGCAGGCCCCTCAGCCGTGAATTTTTCTGCGACTTTTATTCGGCGACCCATTGCCACCACCTTGTTGACGGTGGGCATTTTGTTGTCCGGTTTGATCGCTTACCGGTTGCTGCCGGTGGCGCCCTTGCCGCAGGTGGACTTTCCCACCATCAACGTTTCGGCGAACTTGCCAGGTGCCAGCCCCGAGACCATGGCCACGACCGTGGCCACGCCGCTGGAACACGTTTTGGGCAGCATCGCCGGCGTGGCCGAAATCACCTCGTCGTCGTCGCTGGGCAAGACCTCGGTCACGCTGCAGTTTGATTTGGATCGTGACATCAACGGCGCCGCCCGCGATGTGCAAGCGGCCATCAACGCGGCCCGCGCCTTGCTCCCCACCAGCCTGCCGAGCAACCCGATTTACCGCAAGGTGAATCCGGCCGACGCGCCCATTTTGGTCTTGTCTTTGACCTCGGATGTGCTGAGTCGGGGTCAGATGTACGACGCGGCTTCCACGGTGTTGGCGCAGCGTTTGGCGCAAGTGGAAGGCGTGGGGCAAGTGGTGGTGGGCGGGGGCGCTTTGCCCGCCGTTCGGGTCGAGGTCGACCCCAACCGCTTGGCCGAAACGGGCACGGCCTTGGACACCGTGCGCTTGGCCTTGAGCGCCACCAACACCAACCGACCCAAGGGCGTGCTGGACGATGGCCTGCACAGTTGGCAGGTGGGCGACAACGACCAAGCCCGCACCGCCGCTGAATATGCGCCTTTGATTTTGCACATCGCCAACGGCAATGCCCTGCGTTTGCGCGATGTGGCCGACGTGACCGACTCCGTGCAAGACGTCTACAACTACGGCGCTGCCCAAGGCAAGCCCGCCATTTTGTTGGTGCTCTTCAAACAACCCGGGGCCAACATCATCAGCACCGTCGACAAGGTGCGCAACCTGCTGCCGCGCTTGAAATCGGCCATTCCGGCCGCCATTGATTTGGATGTCTTGATCGACCGCACGCCCACCATCCGCGGCTCTTTAATCGAAGTCGAGCGCGCCTTGATGATCTCCATTGGCCTGGTGATCATGGTGGTGTTTTTGTTTTTGCGTCACTTCCGCACGGCCTTGATTCCGAGTGTGGCGGTGCCGGCTTCTTTGGCGGGCACGTTTTCGGTGATGTACCTGTGTGGCTACAGCCTCGACAACCTCTCGCTGATGGCGCTGACCGTCGCCACGGGTTTTGTGGTCGACGACGCGATTGTGGTGCTCGAAAACGTCTCGCGCCACATTGAACGCGGCATGACCCCGATGGCCGCTGCACTCAAAGGCAGTCGTGAAATTGGCTTTACGGTCATTTCCATCAGCCTGTCTTTGATCGCGGTTTTTATCCCCGTCTTGTTGATGGGCGGCGTGGTGGGGCGTTTGTTTCGTGAATTTGCCGTGGTGCTGACGGTGGCCATTTTGGTGTCCATGGTGATCTCGCTC
>CAILKX010000104.1 GCA_903834975.1 uncultured Curvibacter sp. | reverse complement strand
TAGGCCGCAATCACGGCGGGGTTTTGGCGCACCTCAGCGGGCGTGCCTTCTGCCAGTTTTCGACCGCTCTCCATCACCAAGATGCGGTCAGACAGGTTCATGACCAATTTCATGTCGTGTTCCACCAAGACCACCGTCATGCCGGCGTTGGCAATTTTGCGGATCAAGGCGACGATCTCCTCAGTTTCTGTGGCGTTCAAGCCAGCCGCCGGTTCATCTAAGAAAATCAAGCGCGGCTTCATGGCCAAAGCACGGGCTATTTCCAAACGTTTCAAAGCGCCATAAGGCAGGCTGTCGGCGCGGGCATTGACCTGCGCCTGGAGCCCCACGAAGTCCATCCAATCGGCGGCTTCCTGGCGCAGCGCCTGGTCGGCTTTGCGCAAGCTGGGCCACGCCATCAAGCCTTTCAACCAACTGCGGTCCAAACGCAGGTGCGCGCCGACCATGACGTTCTCCAGGGCCGACATGTTCATGAAAATTTGCAAATTCTGAAACGTTCTGGCCATGCCCATCTGGGCCAGGGCATTGGGGCGCTTGCCTGCAATCGGTTGTCCTTCCAAAAAGACCTCGCCCCGGCTGGGTTTGTACAGACCGGTGATCATGTTGAACAAGGTCGTTTTCCCCGCGCCGTTGGGGCCAATCACGGCATAGACTTGGCCCGACTCCCAACTGAACTCAATGCCTTCAACGGCTTTAACACCGCCAAAGTGGATGGAAAGGTCTTTGACTTCAAGCAAGGCCATCGTCATCCACCGCTTTGTTTTTTTCGAATTTCGCCGCCAAACTCGGGACCACGCCTTTGGGCAAAAAGACCATAAAGAGCATCAAAACAGCGCCCAAAGCCACGGTTTCCCATCCCTCAAAAGCGGTCAAAGCCTGTGGCAACGCGGTCAATAAAACCGCGCCGACCACCGAGCCAAACACCGAGGCCATGCCGCCCATGACGACCATGGTCACCAACTCGATGGAGTGAAAAAAGTCGGCCATATTGGGCGTGACAAACCCCACATAGTGCGCGCTGATACTGCCCATGATGCTGGCAACGGTGGCCGATAAAACGAACACCGTGACCTTGTAGCCCACCACGTCCACCCCCACCACCTTGGCAGCCACCTCCGAGCCATGCAAGGCTTGCAAGGCGCGGCCAAAGGGCGAGTTGATCAGGTTCAAAGCACCCCAAACGCTGGCAAACAAAATGAAAGCGATGATCCAATACCAGGTCTTGTCGCCCGAAATTTCAAAGCCCGCCCAGCTCATGGGCAAGACCGACATGCCATCGGGGCCGCCGGTCCATTGGGCTTCATTGCGGAGCACCATGCTGATGATGATGCCCAAGCCCAGCGTGGCCATTGCCAAATAATTGCCCTTCAACTTGAAGATGGGCCGCGCCACCACGCCAGCCAGACTCCCCGTGATCACGGCCCCAGCCAACAGAGCCAGCATGGGATGCCAGCCAAATTGCGACGGCAAAATCGCACTGGCATAGGCCCCGATGCCAAAGAAACCGGCGTGGCCCAGGCTGATTTGACCGGCAAACCCCATCAATAAATTCAGCGCCAGCACCACCACCGCGTTGATGGCCATGCGGATGACCAAATCGGTATAAAAAGGGTTGGGCAACAGCCATGGCAGCGCCAACAAAATCAGCCCCAAAACCAACAAGCCTTTGTTTCGCATGCTTTAAACCCGAATAAAGCCGGTTTAAACCCGGTCGGTTGCTTGACCGCCAAACAAACCGCGTGGCATGAAAAACAAGATGAATAAGATCAAAACAAAAGGCATGGCGTCTTTGTAGGCCGAAGAAATGTAGCCCGCACCGAAGGCTTCTAAAACGCCGACCAACAAGCCCCCCACCACCGCACCCAAACCACTGCCCATGCCACCCAAGACAGCCGCTACAAACCCCTTGAGTCCCAACATCACCCCCACGTCATACGAGGTCAAGGTAATGGGGGTGATCAATATCCCACCCAAGGCGCCCAGCGCGGCCGACATGGCAAAACTCAACAACAAAATCCACTGCACATTTATGCCCACCATTTGAGCCGCCATGCGGTTGAAAGAGGTCGCGAGCATGGCCTTGCCGAGCAGGGTTTTGGCAAAGAAAAACCACAATGCCACCACCACCAAACCGGTGACCCCCATCACCCACAAGCTTTGGGGCAACAAGGTCGCGCCACCGATTTCGATGGGTTGATCGCCAGAAAAAGGCGGCAAACCAAAGGTCCCTTTGCCCAAGAAAACCTGTACCAAACCGCGAATCACCAAAGAAGCGCCAATCGTGATGATGATCAAGGTAATGGGTTCAGCCCCTTTGACGGGCTCAATCGCTAATTTTTCCAACAGGATGCCAACCAAGGCTGGCAACGCGATGGCCAGCAACATGACCACGGGCAGTGGCCAACCTTGCAGGCTGAAATAGACGGCCAACATCCCGCCCAACATGATGAACTCGCCTTGCGCGAAGTTAATCACTTGGCTGGCGTTGTAAATCAGAGTGAATCCCAACGCCGCCAAGGCGTAGGTAGACCCCACGGTCAAGCCTGAAAAAAGGAACTGCAGAAATTGCGAAAAATGCATGGGAGCCGCGAATCAATCCGCGAATGCCCAATCGCCCTTTTTGACTTCAAGCATTCTGAATGCGCTCAAGTCCAAGCCCATGTGGTCTTTGTCGGACAAGTTGAAAACGCCTGCGGTGCCGACAAAGCCTTTGGTGCTTTCCAGGGCGAGGCGAACCTTGTCTTTGTCGACGGAGTTGGCGCGCTTGACAGCGCCGACATAGAGGTACAAGGCATCATAGGCATGGCCACCGAAGCCAGAAACGTCGGTTTTCCATTGGTCATTGAAGGCCTTGGTGTAGTCGACCACGACTTTCTTTTGCGGGTCATTGGCCGGCAATTTATCGGCCACCAACAAACCAGCGGCTGGCAACCGAACGCCTTCGGCCGCGCTGCCCGCCAACTTGATGAATTCTTCCGAGGCCACGCCGTGCGACTGATAAACCGGCACTTTGATGCCCAGTTGTTGAATGTTCTTCATGACCACAGCAGGGCCTTGGCCGGCACCAAAAACAAACACGGCTTGAAGTCCGGGGGTTGATTTGATTTTGGTCAGCTGAACGGTGACATCCGTGTCCTTCGGGCCGAAGGTTTCATCGGCCACCAACTCGATGCCGTATTTTTGCGTCAAGGCCAAGGTTTCTTTTCGGCCCGATGCGCCAAAGCCTGCGGTTTCAGACAACAAAGCCACTTTGGAAATCCCGCGCTTTTTCATGTCGGAAAAAACGCGCTCAGCGGCCATGCGGTCGGTTGGAGGCACTTTGAATACCCATTTGCGCACGGGCTCAATGATCGAAACCGCACCGGCCAGTGAAATGAAGGGAATTTCGGCTTTCTCAACCAGTGGAATGGCGGCCATGGTGGCGCCCGTGGTGGTGCCCCCCAAGATGGCCACCACTTGGTCATTCTCAATCAAACGTTTGGCAAAACTGTTGGCTTTGCTGGCTTCGCTGCCGTCGTCATAAAAAACCAATTCAATCGGGCGACCCAACAGACCGCCCTCTTTGTTGATCTTTTCAATGTACATCTGCAGGGTTTTGAGCTCGGGGTCGCCCAGGTAAGCCGCTGGCCCGGTCACCGACAAAAAGGAGCCGATCTTGATGGTTTGTTGCGCCCAAGTGGGCAACGCAGCCAAACTGGCAAACGCCAAAACGGTGCAGCGGGTCAGGCTGAAAATGGATTTTTTAAGCATGGAGGTCTCCGACTTGTAGAAGGCTTGAGGAAAGCGATGAAGCAGCTTCAGGGATTTTTTGAAGGGTGTTTTTATCAAAACATCATACAAACAATCCCCCCTTCCGTTGATCGAATTCAGCCCCCGTCGGCTCAGGGTTTACGCCAGTTTGTCCACCCATCGACCGCGGGAAGGTCGGGACGATGGGGCATCGGGCGCATCGGGCGCATCGGGCGCCTTAGTCGCCTTGGTCGTCGTTTCGGTTGTACGCGCTGGGGACGCCACGGGCGCGGCCTTTTGAGGAGCGGCGGTCATGGGCGTCGACGTCGACGTCGGCGTCGGCGTGGACGTTGGCGTGGGCCTGTGCATGGGCAATTGCCTGTGCAAATTCGAGGCGACAACGGTCGATGAGACAAGCGGGGACATGGCGGATGCAGGCAAAGGAGAGGGTTAGAAATTACACCCCGACCCCACTTGTTCAGCAACAGTCAATCCAGACTGTTTTGGGCCAAAGCCCCGCTTTCACGTCCAGTTCTTGCGCCTCTTACTCACCTCATCACCTCATCACCTCGCCACCACGTCACCTCGCCTTCTGATGCTTTTCTCCTTGCCAGGAGAACAGAATCAGCCCAAGGTGAAACGCAAGTCACCCAGTTTTTCGATGGAACTGACCACCACGTCGCCTTTTTTCAACCAGACTTGTTTGTCTTTGGGATAACCCAAGATCACCCCTTGCGGGGTGCCTGTGATGACGATGTCGCCAGGCTCCAAGGTCCAGAATTTGCTGATGTAGGCCAACATGGCTTGGGTGTTGTGGATGAAATCCGACGTATTGGAGTTTTGGCGCAACTCGCCGTTCACATAGGTTTTGAGCTGGAGTTGGTTGGGGTCGCCCACCAAATCAGCGGCAACAAAGTAGGGGCCAATCGGCAAATATTGGTCCAAGGTTTTACCAATCATCCACTGAACCGAAGGCGTTTCCAACTGCAAGTCACGCGACGAAAAATCATTCGAGGTGCAATAACCCGCCACATAATTAAGCGTCTCAGCCGCCGGCACATTGCGCATGGTTTTACCCACCACAATCAACAACTCGGTTTCGTAATCCAGTTTGTAGGAAATATCGGGTGAAGGAATCTTCAAAATGCAATTGTGCGCCGCCAAGGTGTTGTTGTACTTGTTAAAAAGCGGCGGTACGCTGGGGTGCTTCATGCCCACCTCATCGGCGTGGGCTTTGTAGTTCAGACCCACACAAACGATTTTGCTGGGGTTCATAAACAACCGACCATGGGTGATTTTGGACTCGTCCAAATAAGCCACCCCCGATTTATCTGCCGCTTTCAAGGCCGCGTAGAACCCTGGGGCGTTGCCTTGTTGAAGCAACTCATCCAAGGTGTAGGGCGACTGAATTTTCATTTTTTTCGCCACCGCACGGATGTCCACCACGCCTTTGGCTGTCACAACGCCGAGGGTTTCAGCCCCATCGGCTTGATGAATCGACACAATTTTGACGCCCTTGACCATCTCATGGGGCCCCTTGTAAGGTTGCGGTTGGGCGTCTTGGGCTTGTGCAGGGAGTGCGGCCGCTGCGGCCATTAATCCAGCACCAGAGAGAGTGGCTTGCTTCAGAAAATCACGGCGTTCAGACATGGGGGGCTCCTGTTTGTTTGAGTGAGGTTAGCACCGCCATGGCCAAAATGGGACAGGGTCAGCCCCTTGGCAAGGCCCTTTTTAGCACTTAGGTGACATTCAAAAAAAGGATGGGTTTGATTTATTATCTAAATGAATTCAATTTGCCCAGAGATTAAGCCCATGAACTTGCAAGATATTCGCATTGGTAAACGAATGGCGTTGGCGTTCGCCGTTTTGTTGGGGTTACTCGTGGCCGTCGCCTCGGTGGGCATGCATGAATTGAGCGCCGTTGACAGCAGTATCAAAACCATTACCCACGACCGCTTGGTCAAAGTCCAACTGGCACACCAAATTGAGAATGAGGTGAATCGCCAATCCCGTGCCTTGCGCACCGCCATGCTGACCAGTAACCCCAGCGTCGCGGACAGTGAATTAAAGAAAATCGAAGATTCAGTCCCCAAAGTGGCAGACGCCTTGGCGCGTCTGCAAGAATCCATCAAAACCCCAGAAGGGAAAGAGGCTTTGGCCAAGATGATCGAGGCTCGAAAAATCTTCAAGGCACAAGAAGCTCAAATCATTGAATTAATCAAGTCTCGTCAATTGGACAAAGCCCGTGAAAGCTTGGTCGAGAACTTGTTACCCCTTCAGACCGTTTATTTGGCCAGCATCGGGCAACTCACCAAAACCCAAACCGATGCGATCGATGCTTTTGCACTTGAAGCCGAATCCAATTCAGCAACGGGTCAGTTGCTGATGTGGGTTTTATCTGCGGTGGCCGTGATCTTGGCCATGGTGATCGCTTGGTTGATTACCCGGTCAATTACCCAGCCCCTTGAAAAACTACAAACGCTGCTCACGCAAGTCGAAAAGAAATCCGATTTCAGCCTTCGATTAAAAGAGGTCAGCAGCGATGAAATTGGACAAACGGGCAAGGCCTTCAATCAGATGCTGGATGCGCAGCAACGCGCCATTGACGAAGTCAAATCGGTCGTCACGGCACTTTCCCGAGGCGACTTTTCAAAACGGGTCAGTTCAGATTTGCGCGGCGATCTGGCCGACATGAAAGACGCGGTCAACCAAAGCTCTACACGCATCCAAGAGACCATGGCCGCCATCAATGGCGCCTTGGCTTCGTTGGAGGCCGGCCGCTTCGACGTGCGTGTGCTGGGTGAATCCAATAACACCGTCACCGTGGAAGGCGATTTCAAACTCGCCCTGGAGCAAGCCCAGCGCTCTTTTGATGCCCTCAAAATCATGATGGACGACGTCGGCCGTGTGATGTCGGGCGTGGCCCAAGGCGATCTGACCCAGCGGGTTCAAGCGCAAGGTCAAGGCGCACTGCAAACCCTGAAAACCCACCTCAACACGTCGCTTTCTTCATTGGGGAGTGCCCTCAAGACCATTGGCGGCAACACCCAGTCGTTGGCGGTTCAAGCCAATCAAACCAGCCAAGCCATGGTACAAATTTCGAATGGCGCGCAAAGTCAGAACCTCTCGATTGAACAAGTGTCGATGGCACTCAAAATGGCCGTTAACGCCATTACCGATGTGGCCAACAACACCGAGTCCGCCAGTCGCCATTCCAGAAATTCAGTGGACTTGGTGCGCACCGGCAAAGAAAAAATGCAGTTGATGGTGGAGGTGGTCAACAACATTGCCGACAACTCGCACCGCATCAACAAGATTTCTGAGGCCATTGAAAGCATTGCCTACAAGACCAATTTGCTGAGCTTGAATGCCGCCATTGAAGCGGCCCGTGCGGGTGAGCACGGCAAAGGCTTTGCGGTCGTGGCGGACGAAGTGGGTAAGTTGGCCATCAACTCGGCCGACAGCACCCAAGAGATCACCGCCTTGGTGCGGCAAGCGCAGATCGAGGCCAAACGCGCCGTCGAGACGGTGGCCGCCGTGAGTGCGGAGTTGAACCACATCGAATCAGGTGCACTGAGCACGGACGGCATGTTGCAAAGAATTTCGGCCGCAGTGGAAGAGCAAAGCAGCGCCATGCAGGAGATCGATGCCAATGTGCAACAAATCACGCGGGTCGCCAATGCCAGTTCGGCCGCTTCAGAAGAATTGACCGCCACGGCCAGTGAGTTGGCCCGCATCTCGGAAACCAACCGGGTGGAAGTGGATCGCTTCAAAATTTAAATCTGGCGCCTCCCTTTTGGCGTTGAGACGGGTGTCGTAGACTGGGTTCTAATCCAAGCCTGCACGACGTCACCCCTTACTTGAACAAAAGTCAGAACCCTCGCCTATGAACACGCACGCCCCCACCACTTCACCGATCAGCCGCTTTCCGGTGCCGGAGCTCAGTGGCTTGCCCGAAGACATTCGCAGCCGAATCTTGGCCGTGCAAGAAAAGTCGGGATTCCTGCCCAATGTGTTTTTGGTGCTGGCGCACCGACCCGACGAATTCCGCGCTTTCTTTGCCTACCACGATGCGCTGATGGACAAGCCCGGCCCCATCACCAAGGCCGAGCGCGAAATGATTGTGGTCGCCACCAGCAACGCGAACCAATGTCAATATTGTGTGGTGGCGCACGGGGCGATTTTGCGGATACGCGCCAAAAACCCTTTGATTGCCGATCAAGTCGCCATCAACTACCGAAAGGCCGACCTGACACCGCGTCAAAAAGCCATGTTGGACTTTGCGATGAAGGTTTCAGCCCAGTCTTATGCGGTGAACGACAGCGACTTTGAAACGCTGAACCAGCATGGTTTTAGCCAAGAAGACGCGTGGGACATCGCCGCCATTGCGGCCTTCTTTGGTTTGTCAAACCGCATGGCCAATGTGACCAGCATGCGGCCCAACGACGCGTTTTATTCAATGGGCCGATAAGGCAAAAAAGGCCGATTGGCTGATTTGATCTTTACGCAGGCCGCTGAATCAATTCGATTTTGTAGCCATCGGGGTCTTGCACAAAGGCAATCACGGTGCTGCCCCCTTTTACCGGCCCCGCCTCGCGCGTGACCACGCCCCCGGCAGCCTTGATCTTGGCGCAAGCCTCGGCCGCATCGGGCACGGCCAATGCAATATGGCCGTAAGCGGTACCCATTTCGTAGTGATCGACGCCGTAGTTATAGGTCAACTCCAACTCGGCATGCTCTGGGTTGGTGCCATAACCCAAAAAGGCCAAGGTGTATTGGTATTCGGGGTTGTCCCTTTGGCGCAGCAATGTCATGCCCAACACTTGGGTGTAAAAATCGATGGACTTTTGCAAGTTGCCCACCCGCAACATGGTGTGAAGAATGCGCATGGAAAATGCCTTTCAGAATTTGCTCTTGATCCCTTGAATCTCAGGGCAGTTTATACGGGGCCATTTATTTAAGCCGAAGCGCTTTTTGAGCGAGCGCCAAAAAGGTGGCTTTCTCCGGGGCAGACAGGGGCGCCAAAATGGCCGACTGAAGGGTCTCCACCACCGGCCTGCAAGCCGCTAAAACCTGCTTCCCTTCCACGGTCAGGCTCAATGACCTCGCCCGACGATCTTGCGGACTCACTTGCCTCTCGACCCAACCTTTGGACTCCAGGCGATCAATGACACTGCCCAGAGTCGCCCGATCAAAGCCGATGGCCGCCGCCACCGACGCTTGATCGATGCCAGGCGCTTTCTCAATGGTATCGAGCGCGGCAAATTGCACCGAGGTCAAGTCAAAACCCGCTGCCTGTATTTGCGACTGAAACACCTGCGTCGACTGCTGATTCAGCCGGCGAATCAAGTGGCCGGCCATGTCAATTCTGTCCATGTCAAATTAACCTTTGGCCCTATTTTTCAGCCATTTTTAGTCATTTTGGGATTGCCTCTATTTAATAAGTATACTTATAATAAGTAAGCATATTTTAGACAGCATTCCTAAAAAAGAGGCCCCATGCAATACCACCTCAACGGTTTCAAGCCCGGTGATCCCGACATCCTAGCGGCTGCGCCAAATCACCGCCTCCCCCACAGTCCCTTGCCCAAAACCGTGGACGTCCTGATTGCGGGCACCGGTCCGGCGGGCCTTTGTTTGGCGGCGCAATTGGCCAAGGTGCCGGAGATCAGCACCTTGGTCGTAGAACCGAAATTGGTGCCGATGGAAAAAGGCCAAGCCGATGGCATCAGCGTGCGCTCGATGGAAATGTTTCAAGCCTTTGGCTTTGCCGAAAAGGTCTTGCGCGAATCGGTTTGGATCAATGAAACCACCTTTTGGGCACCGCAAGAGGAAGCCGCGCTGACTCGGGTGGCGCGAGTCCAAGACGTGCCCGATGGGATTTCTGAAATGCCCCATGTGCTCATCAACCAAGCGCGGGTGCACGACCTGTTCATGGAGGTGATGCGCAACGCCCCCACGCGACTCGAGCCCGACTATGGCCTCAAAGTGGCGACTTTGAAGGTCGACCCCGACGCCCCCGAATACCCCGTGACCGTGACCTTGGAACACACCTCGCCTGGCCGTGAGGGCCATACCGAAACCGTGCGGGCAAATTACGTGATTGGCTGCGATGGGGCCCGCTCGAATGTTCGCGCCGCCATTGGTGGCGCCTTGCACGGCGATGCGGCGCACCAAGCGTGGGGGGTGATTGATTTGTTGGCCGTTACCGATTTCCCCGATTGGCGCATGAAGTCCTTTGTACGCTCCAAAGACGACGGCATTTTGATGGTGCTTCCCCGTGAAGGTGGGCATCTGGTGCGCCTCTATGTTGAAATGGACCAACTCGGCGAGCATGAACGCGTGGCGGAACGCGGCCTGAACGCCGAGGACATTGTCGCCAAGGCCCAGCGCATTTTGAAGCCGTTCAAGCTGGACGTGAAAGAAGTGGTCTGGTGGTCGATTTATGAAATTGGCCACCGCCTGACCGACAAATTTGACGATGTGCCACCCGACCAGGTGGCCACACGCTCGCCCCGCGTCATGCTGGCCGGCGACGCTTGCCACACCCACAGCCCCAAAGCCGGACAAGGCATGAACGTCTCGATGGGAGATACCTTCAACTTGGGTTGGAAGTTGATCTCGGTGTTAACCGGCAAAGCCGATGCCTCCTTGCTGCACAGTTATTCGGCCGAGCGCCGCGCAGCGGCCAAGGGCTTGGTAGAGTTTGATCACAAATGGTCGCGTGTGGTCGGCGCCCGCGCGGACTCTGAGGCCCAAGAAACTGGCGGTAAAGGC
>CAILKX010000103.1 GCA_903834975.1 uncultured Curvibacter sp. | reverse complement strand
GCTTTATTGACGACTTTGAGCCCGAACCCCATGACCAACCGCTGGACGCTATTTTGAACGACCACGGCGTGGTTTGGCCTTTTTAAGCTTTTGAGCGGTCCGCTGCCAGCCATGCAAATTTACCTCGTCGGCGGTGCGGTCCGGGATGGGCTCATGAAACAAATGGGCCTTCCCGTTCAAGAAGCGCATGACCGCGACTGGGTGGTGGTTGGCAGCACCCCAGAGGCCATGGTGGCCCAAGGGTTCACGCCGGTAGGCAAAGACTTTCCTGTTTTTTTACACCCCAAAACCCACGAAGAATATGCCCTCGCCAGAACCGAGCGCAAGAACGGCCGGGGCTACAAGGGCTTCAGCATCCACACCTCGCCAGAGGTCACCCTCGAAGAGGACTTGGCGCGACGCGATTTAACCCTCAACGCCATGGCCCGGCCCTTGTTGAGCGAAGGCGCTGCGTCTGAATTCGGGGCGGTGTTGGGTGAGGTCATTGACCCCTTCAACGGCCAAGCCGATTTAAAAAACCGTTGCTTCCGGCACGTCACAGACGCTTTTCGGGAGGACCCGTTGCGGATCCTTCGCGTGGCCCGCTTTGCAGCGCGCTTTCCTGATTTTCACGTTGCGGACACCACCCTCGCCTTGATGCGTGAGATGGTCGCAGACCATGAATTGAGCCATTTGGTGCCCGAGCGGGTGTGGCAAGAAATGTCGCGTGGCCTGATGGCAGAACGACCCAGTCGCTGGCTCGAGGTGCTGAATGAAGTGGGCGCCTTGCATTCACTTTTGCCGCAAACGACATTCACACCCGAGCTGGCGCAACGGTTGGACCGCATGGCGTCTGAGGGCAATCCGCCCGTTCCCTTGGAGGTTCGTTCCTTGGAGGTTCGTTATGCGGCGGCTCAATTCGGCGACAGCGCTGCCTGGCATGTCCCCAAAGCCTGTTTGGAATTGGCGCAGCTCATCAAAAATGAATCGACTGCCATGGCCGAGTTGGCCGCGCAAAGCACGCCAGACGCCGAGGCCTGGATGGCGCTTTTGGAGCGTTGCGATGCCCTGAGAAAACCGCAACGCTTTGAACAATTGCTGGAAGCCCATGCGTGCTTGCACCGCGACTCTGAAGCCACCTGTGCAGAGTTGAACGCTGCTCAAACCCGTTGGCGGCGTGCTTTGGAGGCCGTGCTGACCCTGGAAACCGCACCCCTGGTGGCGCTGGCAAAAAAACAGGGCCTCAAAGGCCCTGAGATGGGTCAACTGATTCGGCAGCACCGAGTCAGTCGACTGGCCCATCCATTGCGTTAATGCCAGCGGCGACCGCCACCCCAATAACGGCCCCCCCAGTAGCCCACGCCCACTGAAACCCCAATCGGGGCATAGGGGTAGTAGCCGGGGTAATAACCTGGATAGGGGTAATAGGCGGGCGTCACCACAGTCACATTGGGGGGAAGGGCGGCTGCAGGTGCTTGCACAGGGCCCAACTGGAGCTGGATGGTCTGGCCGGGGTCGACGGGCATTTGCACCGAATATTGTTTGTCGGCGTATTCATAAACGACGTTGAACAGGGTGCGATTTTGGTAAGCCGTTTGCACCCCACATTGCTGTGCATTCACCACTTGGGTATTGCCGTTGGCTTCAATCGAGTTGCCCACCATGGAGCCGCCGACCACGCCGGCCACCGTGGCCAAGGCCTTGCCAGCGCCACCGCCCAAAGCGTTGCCAATGGCGCCACCCGCAATCGCGCCCAGCAAGGCACCGCCACCCGAATTGGGTTGTTGAATCGCCACCGGCGTGTTGCCGCACACTTGGGTTTGAACCGGCACTTGCACCAGGACTGGCGTGCTGGAAATCACACGCCCGGTGACCTCTTGGGTTTGCGCAGCCGCGGAGTTGGAAGCGCTTAAAAGTGCCGCCCATGCCAAACATGAAACCGCACTGGCCACCGACTTCAAATGAAATGAACTTTGCTTTTGCATGACTCTGATCTCCTAAAACAGCAACGACATCAACGACAACCCCGTTTGCGTTGCTTGCTTTCTATTTTCCTACTTTGTGGTCGCGCCGACCAGCGTGCTTGCGTTAACGGCAGGTAAATTTTTGTCATCCCAAGGACCCGCGGCGTTTTTCAACAGAATGCCCGTGGCGACCAGTTGGCGGTTGCGCACCGCGGTCCAAGCGTTTTCGGCCACCAAGGCGGCGTTTTGAGCGGTGATGACGTTCAAATAACTGACTGTGCCCGCCTTGTATTGCGACAAAGCCACTTGCAGCGAGGTCTGAGCCGCCTTCAATGCCAAGCCTTGCGCCGCCTGTTCCTTTTGCAACTGCTGAGCGGCCGCCAAGTTGTCTTCCACTTCTTGAAAGGCCGTCAACACGGTTTGTCGGTAGGCGCTCAAGGCCTTTTCCACATTACCGGCGGTTTGTTCATTGACGGCGTTCAACAAGGGCGCGTTGAACCCACTGAAGCTCAGCGCCGGCCCGATGGACCAAAACTCTTGGGAGGTTTTCAGCAACTTTGGCAACAGGCCCGCGCGAAAGCCACCAGAGCCATTCAAAGTGATGTCTGGAAACAGCGCGGCCTTGGCCACACCGACGGCCGCGTTGGCCGCGGCCACATTGCGCTCAGCGGCCGCAATGTCGGGCCGGCGTTGCAACAAGGTGCTTGGAATCAAGGCCGGCAAAGGCGGCACTTCAGGCAGAACGCCGGTGACCTCCAAGGGCAACTCGCCCGGTTGCTTGCCCAACAACACCGCAACCGCGTGCGCCGCTTGCGCGCGCAACAATTCTTGTTCGATCAACTGTGCTTGGCTGCTTTGCAGTTGGCCCTCAGCAGCGGCCACATCGGCGCTCGCTGCCACGCCGCTTTGACGGCGCTTTTCCGTCAAAGCCAAAAACGCCTTGTTCGATTCAACCGTTTTGCGCCAAGTGGCGGCGGTGGCTTCGGCGGTGCGCATCGCAAAATAAGTTTGCGCCAAACTGATTTGTTGGGCCAAGCGAACCGCCGCCAAGGTGTCGGCCGAGGCTTGCAGGAAGGCCTCGTTTTCATGCACGGTGCTGGCCAGTCGGCCCCACAAATCGAGGTCCCAACTGAAGCTGCTTGAGAGCGTGAAGGTGTTGGCCAAGTTGGTGTTGACTTGACTCACGCCGTTCGCGTTGGTGGTCTGCGCGTTGCGCGACCTGACACCGCTGGCGGTGCCGCCGAAGGTGGGGTAAAGCGAGGCGACGCTCGACTCCAATGACCCTTTGGCCATGCGCAGTTGGGCGAGGTTGTTCAAAATGGTTTCGTTGCTGACACTGACCTGTTTTTCAAGCGAAGACAACACGGGATCATGAAAAGCATCCCACCAAGTGTCGGGCACCTCGGCGATTTGTGGATGGGCTGGCGTCCAAAAGCTTTCGCTGAAAGTGGCCTCGGTTTTCACCTGCGGTCTTTGGTAAGGCGGCTCCATCGAACAGCCTTGCAAAACCAAGCTGTTCAGGCAGGTCAAGCCGACTAAAAAGAACCAGGAGGGCCAGGAAGTCCGGGAGTTCCGGGAGTTCCTTGACGTCGAAGGCCAACTCAAACTAGGCAGGAATTTCATGATGCAGTCCCTTTCCGAAACCACGTGCGCCACCGGGTGCTGAGGCGGTCCATGCACACGTAAACCACCGGCGTGGTGTACAAAGTCAACAACTGGCTGAAGATCAAGCCACCCACAATGGAGATGCCCAAAGGCTGGCGCAGCTCCGAGCCATCGCCCGTGCC
Source organism: uncultured Curvibacter sp. (assembly GCA_903834975.1). Lineage (GTDB taxonomy): Bacteria > Pseudomonadota > Gammaproteobacteria > Burkholderiales > Burkholderiaceae_C > Curvibacter. Next base: position 468 of record CAILKX010000103.1, on the reverse strand, counting down.
GATGGCCAAAGGAATCGCGCCAAAAATAGCCGCCACCGTGGTCATCACGATGGGTCGCACGCGAAGTTCGCAAGCGCGGTAAATGGCTTGCGCTGCGGTCACGGTATGCCCTCGCTCAGCGGCTTCACGGCGGTAGGCGATGGCGAAGTCGATCATCATGATGGCGTTTTTCTTGACGATGCCAATCAGCAAAATGACCCCAATCAATGCAATCAAAGAGAACTCAGTTTTGGTGAACATCAGCGCGAGCAAGGCACCCACCCCCGCTGATGGCAAAGTCGACAAAATGGTGATGGGGTGAATCAGGCTTTCATACAAAACGCCCAGCACCAAGTAGATGGTCAACAAGGCCATCACAATCAAAAAAGGTTGGCTGGCCAACGACATTTGGAAGGCCGCCGCCGTGCCTCGAAAGCTTCCCCGCACTGTCGTCGGCACACCCAAGTCGGCCACCACTTGGGTGATGGC